>JAZRZP010000025.1:0-91451 GCA_045601425.1 Bacteroidales bacterium | reverse complement strand
TAGGTGTTGTCGGGCTTCTCGGGTTCGTAAGGACGCTTGTAGGAAGTGGGGTAGAAGAGCACTTGCTTCTTGCTGTAGTCCATGCCGCGCTCGCCATACATGCCTTCAAGGTCGTTGTAGAAATAGGCTGCGTCTTCCTTGTCGGCACACACGATGAGGTGCTGACCGCCTATTTGGTGAAACACTGCTTCGGTGACGAAGGCCTTTGCAGAGGCCATTAGATTCGAACAAAGCAAATGCCCTCCATCGCGCAACGACTTTGTCATCGCTTCGATGCGGGCATCTCCTTTATAGATTTGCTTGAAATGATTTGCCACGATTTTTTTACCATTTAGTGCCATCTCCATGGATGGGATGACGCTGCAAAGGTAGTAAAAATCCATCATTTTGAAGACTTACGGCGGTTACATTCGCGACAAAGCATTTGACAATTATTGGCAATGATTCCGCATTGCAAAATCAATCCACACTTTCTATCTTGAATCATTCACACTTTCTTCTCAAAAAACGTGCGAAACGATATAAATGGAAAGTAATCCAAGTCTTTGTACTTTTTACCCGCATTGAATGTTCTCCCGACAATTGCGCATATTGCTTCGCTTCACGATAATCACCTCTTTGAAAAGCAACGGAAGTCAGTATGTGATACATATATCTGTCATCCGTTTCATCAAATGAGAATCTTGGGTCGTAAAGAAATTGTTCCGAAAGATACTTGCACATTCTTTTCTCTTTCTGATATTTTGTAATAACCTTTTCATAGGTTTTTGGATGAGACAGAGAACCGTCTGTCACTCTAAAAAGGCTTGTAGGCATATCCATAAAGGCGAAACGGACTTTCCGAAGCAGGAGAATATGCGTATTCCAGTCTTGTATTGGGAATTGATATTCAACATAATCTTTCAGATTAACACATTCTTCAAAAATGTTCCTCTTTATTATCAAAGTATTTAGTGAGATATTTGGTTGCTTTCCTCCCCAAAGCTTATAAATGTCATATTCTTCAGGACTTGGATAACTAATCAAGTGCCTTTTGCCGGTTTTTTCATTCAATGAGACGGCATTCGTATATAACGCATCGTATTCAGGATGGTTTTCAAGATAATCCACCATGATTTGCATTCGCTGGTCATCAGTCCAATAGTCGTCGTCATCTAAAAATGCGACATATTTGCCATGTGCCTTCATCAATGCTGTTGCCCAGTTTGCGCCTATTCCGCTATTCTTTTCCATTAAACTAAGCACGATTTTTTGCGGATATTTCTTTTGATACCCGTTTAACAATTCGTGTGTTCCATCAGTGCTGGCATCATCGCCAACAATAACTTCAAAATCAAAGTCGGTCTTTTGATTCAATACCGAACCAAGGGCTTCGGGAAGAAGCTTTGCACGATTATAAGTGCAAATAATCACTGAAAGTTTTAAATTTTCCATTTCGACTGATAGTTTTTTGCAATGCTATCAATCCTCATAATCGGGCAAAAAGAAAGGCGCGAACCTCTCTACTCGCGTTCACGGGAAGCCTGAGAAGAAACCCGGTGCTCAACATAGATTAGCCCACACCTTAGGGTGCGAGCATTAACATTATTGTTGAGCAACGATAATCTTTCCAGACTAATCGTGAACATTGCTATCCGATTTTCAAATCAAATCAGTTTCTCAGGCTTTTTGGTTTGAACGCGAAATAATAGCTAATGCGTTATGTTATAATATGTTATTTAATTTTTTTCTTGTTTATGTTTCTAAAGTTTAAATTCTACTGATAACCTCTAATATTAAGGCAGGCTCTAAAATTTCAACTTTTTGTTTGTAGGTGTTCGGCGGAGAGCCTACCATATATTTTTTTCCAAATGACTTATTTTGCCAAAGTTTTTATCTGCAATTCGTCGAGTTGAGCATCGGAAATAGGCGAAGGGCTTCCGCTCATGACATCGCGGCCGGAATTGTTTTTCGGGAAAGCGATGTAGTCGCGGATGGTGTCGGCACCTCCGAAGAGGGCGCACAGACGGTCGAATCCGAATGCCAAACCTGCGTGAGGAGGTGCTCCGTATTCGAAAGCCCCCATGAGGAAACCGAACTGTTCCTGTGCCGACTCGTCGGTGAATCCGAGGGTATGGAACATCTTGTTCTGCAAGGTGCGGTCGTGGATACGTATGGAACCTCCGCCGACTTCAACGCCGTTCATGACTATGTCGTATGCGTTGGCACGTATGTCACCCCAGCGGGACTGGTCTTCCAGAAGAGCTTCGTCTTCGGGCTTCGGAGCCGTGAAGGGGTGGTGCATGGCGTAGAATCGCTGTGTTTCGTCGTCCCATTCCAGAAGCGGGAAATCCACCACCCACATGGGCGCGTATTCATTGGGGTTTCTCAGCCCGAGACGGTTGCCCATTTCGAGACGGAGTTCGCAGAGTTGCTTGCGTGCCTTCATGGCAGGGCCGCAGAGTATCAGCATAAGGTCGCCGGGCTTGGCACCGAAGCGTTCCGCAATGGCTTTCTGGTCGTCCTGAGTATAGAATTTGTCCACCGAAGACTTGAATGTTCCGTCGCTGTTGTATTTGATGTAAACCATTCCGCCGGCACCTACCTGAGGACGTTTTACGAAGTCGGTCAGGGCATCGAGCTGTTTGCGGGTATATTCGGCACAGCCTTCGGCACATATTCCGACCACGAGTTCGGCACCGTCGAAAAGTCCGAAACCCTTGCCTTTCACAACGTCGTTGAGTTCAACGAATTTCATACCGAAACGGATATCGGGCTTGTCGCTGCCGTAGAATTTCATGGCATCGTGCCAAGTCATTCTCGGGAAATCGCCGAATTCCATGCCTTTTTCTTCCTTGAAAAGATGTTTCAGAAGAGCCTCGAAAGTATTGAGGACGTCTTCCTGTTCCACGAATGACATTTCGCAGTCGATTTGGGTGAATTCCGGCTGACGGTCGGCCCGCAAGTCTTCATCGCGGAAGCAGCGTACAATCTGGAAATAACGGTCGAAGCCCGAAACCATGAGCAGCTGTTTGTATTGTTGCGGAGACTGTGGGAGTGCGTAAAATTCGCCGGGGTTCATACGGCTCGGAACGACAAAATCTCTGGCTCCTTCGGGAGTGGATTTTATGAGCATGGGTGTTTCTATTTCAAGAAAGTTGCGTAAGCTGAGGAAGTTGCGTGTCAGCATGGCCATGCGGTGACGCAGTTCGAGATTTTTCTTCACGGCATTGCGGCGGAGATCCAGATAGCGGTATTTCATGCGTATGTCATCGCCACCGTCGGTATTGTCTTCTATCGTGAATGGAGGCAGTTTCGAGGTATTGAGGACATTGAGTTCTTCAACGATTATTTCGATTTCGCCCGTCGGTATTTTATTGTTTTTGCTTGAACGTTCGGCAACGGTTCCAACTGCCTGCAAAACAAATTCACGTCCGAGTTTCCGTGCCTGTTCGCAGAGCTGGGCATTGGTTTCCATATTGAACGCCAGCTGTGTGATGCCGTAGCGGTCACGGAGATCGACGAATGTCATTCCGCCAAGGTCACGGGAGCGCTGAAGCCAGCCGCAAAGCGTAACTTTCTGTCCTACGTGGTTCATATTCAATTCACCACAAGTATGAGTCCTGTACATTGTAATTTGTGTTTAAAAAGTTGTTTTATTTTTCGTTCTGCCAGTACATCTCGCTCATGTTGAAGTTTTCGGGATATCGGGCAGTAATGTTTCTGTAAAAATCCTGAATTTCCGCTATGTCTTTTTCATAATTTCCCGTCGGAAAGAACGAGATACCAACTCCGGCCTGTTTTTTTCCATAATTGATATAGGTCAGCACTATTGGGACTCCGGCTGCGGTTGCGATGTCATAGAATCCGTGTTTCCAGCGTTTTGCATATTTTCTGGTACCTTCGGGCGTAAGTATGAGTGTGAAGTTTTCGTTTTCACGGAAGTGTGCCACCGCCTGACTTACGATGTTGTTGTTCCTGTTTCCGCGGTCGACGGGTATTGCTCCGAGTCTGCGTAGAAGGCCGCCCAGCGGGAAACGGAAGAATTCCTTCTTGACCAGAATCTTTGCAGGGATACCCAGAATCCAGACCGACATGCGTCCGATGACAAAATCCCAGATGCTGGTGTGCGGTGCCATCACCATCACGCAGCGCGTAATGTCGGGGTTGTTGCCTTCGTTGAAAGTCCACCCGAAAAGTTTCAGTATCCTGCGACTTCTTGCCGGTGTCATGGTTTATTGCAGTTGGTCGAGTTGCTGTTGGTATTTTTCGGCATCTTCGGTCAAGCCCCGTTTCAGGCTACTTTCGACAAGTGCTTTGAACAGTTTCACGTAAGCCATGCGTTCGTCGAAACCTTCCGCCTTGTTGATTTTTATCCACATTCCGACGAACTCGTTGTCCACCATATCCAGATCCATCATGCGTACCATGGTGTTTTCTGCCGAAAACAGGTCGCCGATACGCAGGTAGGTGTCTCTGAGAAGCATGTATGCAGCCGAATACTTCACGTTGTGAGCTATTATGTCTTCGCAAAGCGAGATTGTGTGCTGGAAATCATTCTTGGCATAGTAAGCATACGCTATAAAGTAGTTTGCCTGATTGTTGTGCGGTTCGAAGGCCGTGAAACGGCTTGCAATGGCTATGCAACTATCGGGCTTGTTTTCGCGGAGATATATTTCGGCGAGGTTGGTGATGGCGGTCATATTGTGTCCATCTGCTTCCAATGCCTTGAAATAATGGAACTTGGCCGAATCGAACTTATTTTCCTTTTTCAGTTGCGTCCCGATGAAGTCATTCTTGTCTTCCCTCTTCAGGACAACGGCAACGGGTACCCCATCAACATTGACCGTATGAACGGTGTTTTTAGGCGGGAAAACCTCCGGATTCTTCAGATATTCCGGCGAGATTCCCGTTATGGCAAAAACAGCATAGTCCCAGTCGGTTTCACCCTGTTCGTACCAACGTACGAAACGAGCCTCGAAGCGGTTGGTGTCGTTTCGCAGGAAATACTTGGTGGAATTGATATGCCATGAGCCGACTTTTATCTTTTCCGAATTTCCGGCAGGCTGGGCGTTTGCCACAACCCATTCGGTAGCCTCACGGACGGAATGGTAGTAGTAATCAAGCTCATAGTTTCCGAAAGCGTTCTTTACACCGCCTTCAAATTCGTTGAAATAAATGTATTCGTAAGGATGGTTTCTCACGATGTGCATGAAAGGCGGTACAAGAAGTACGAACGGCAATACGCAGCATGCCACGTGTCCGACCTTATTCCTGACAAAGTCGGCGAGAACTGAAAAGCCGAGACCTGCGGCCACAGCCATAGTCGGGTAGGCAAACAGCGAATGACGCCAACCTCCATAAACATTGGCACCTGTATATACTATCCAGAAAACGGGGAATACGAAGGTGAAATAAACCATGGTCGTTTCGAGCCAATTTTCTTTTCTGAACCCTCCGAAGAACGGATAGAGAAGGAATCCTGCAATAACGGCTACGGGTATTGTCATAAGGATGAATTTAGGCGTGTAGTACCAAGGCAGATCGCCCGACCAAAGCATCTGACCCTCGAATACCTGACGTATTACTATTGCGAATTTCGACATTGCCGAATATGATTCGGAGACGTTGGCTATCGGCGACTGCCATGCGTATGGCCAAAGCAGAAGTCCTGCAAAGAATCCCACCATGCATATCACCACTGCCCATCCTATCGTACGCCATATTCCGCTGCCTGAAACAGCAGGCTGCAGTTTCTTATTTCCTTTCTGCGAAGACTGTTTTTTGCTCATGCGTACATTCTTTATCAGCCACAGAAGTCCGAAAAGACCGAAATATCCGAATATGATAAGGCCGCCGACACGTATGCTTATCGCGAAAGCTATCGAAAGTGCAAGCATCGCCATCGTTATCCATTTTGGCTTGGGAGCCTGACGGAAAAACATAATCATGTAGTACAGCGACATGGTAACGCCTGCGGCGAACGGTATATCCTTGGGATTGTTGAAGGAATGTCCCAGAAGCCGCGGTGAAAGGAAAAGCAGAGCCATGGTGAACACGCCTGCCCTCCAGCCGCCTATACGCCATGCGATGAGACCTCCGAAAAGGATTATCAGCCAGCCGCACAGCGAGTTGAATATATGCCGCGATGTCGCGATGTCGTCAATGCCGAACGTTTCGTTGAACCATGCGGTTACCACGTCGAACGAGCAGCCGTAGTACTTGAGGTTTTCGAATGAGAAACAGGTGGTGTCCTGCCCGTCGGTTTTGTAATAATTCAGCACATTCCGGCCCTGTGGTATCTGAAAGCTGTCTTCATCACCGCTGTTGCCGGCCGACGTACTCATTAACGGCATTGCGAAAAGCAGCACGAAAGCCATTGCCACGAATGCCCAAAACCAAGGATTTTTTTTGTTTTCCAAAAGAAATTTCTTCATAAAAGAGTTATTTTCAAGGTTTTATATGTTTCTTTCTTAAATATTTGCGTTTAATGCGGAGCATTTCGAGAGGAGCTTTGAAAAAATCGTGGAACTTCAGCCGCGAGCCTGCCACGTCTTCCCATGCGAACACCGGGTGTTCGTAAATATTCCCAGTAGCTCTTTTCTTGCCGAAATTCACTATGTAACGGGCAAGCAATTCCACGTCAAAAAGCCAGCGCGTGACGAACTTTTCGGAAAAGAGAGGCTTTACCACTCCGGAGCGGTAGAGTTTTGCACCGCACTGAGTGTCGTATACAGGCAGATCGAGCATTACCGATGCAGCCGTAGCGAAGCATCGTCCGAGATAATGGCGTTTCTTTTTGCGTCTGACGCCGGCTCCGAGACGCATGAGCCGGAGCCCCGTTACTATCTCAAAATCTTTTTGTTCGGCAATTGCAACAAAGCGTGGTATTTCGTAAAGCGGTGTGGCCAAATCGGCATCCCAGAAACCTATATACTTAGCATCCAGATTGTTGCAGGCATACAACATGCCGTTTCGCACCGCCTCCGCCTTGCCCCCATTCTGCTTGAGATCCAGAACCATAAGCCGTCTGTTACGCTCCGACAATGAATTCAACACTTCGATGGTATTGTCCTTACTGCCGTCGTTGACAAAAAGGAATGCCACATCGGCATTTTCTTCCACAAAATCGGCAAAAGCATTACAATTCAAGCGTTTGGCCTCGTTGTAACAGGGAACAATTATGATAGTCTGCATTTTTTTTCTGTTAGTTTTCCATCCGTAAAAACAACGTGAGCCGATGGAAAAATTTTTGCAAAGATACGATTTTTCCATCATATTTTTCAAAAAAAATTGCACAATCAGGTTCTGCGAAAAAAATTTTTCAAAAATTCGAAGTTCTGACAACCTCCATATTTTCAAGGAATTACACATTTTACCCTCAACAAAAAACAATAAATATTTATCGTTTTTCAATAAATAAGCAATAATATCGGAAAAAAATCGTTATCTTTGCAACTGTTTTCATTGAAAAAAAATAAAACAATACAAATTAAATTCATAACTATCATGAAAAGTAAAATTTTTATTCTTCTGACCCTTCTGTTAATCGGAGTCAGTGGAGCTTTTGCACAGAAGACGGCAAAAGGCGAAGACCTCAATGCTCAGGTTCCCATCGACAAGAAAGTAAAGATAGGCAAACTTGAAAATGGTTTAACTTACTACATCAGAGCCAACAAAAAGCCGGAGAACCGTGTACAGTTCCGTTTGGTGACCAATGCCGGATCCATTCTCGAAGACGATGACCAGCTCGGTTTGGCACACTTCTGCGAACACATGGCCTTCAACGGCACCAAGCACTACAAAGGCAACGAAATGATCAGCGAACTGCAGAAAAACGGCATCGAATTCGGCCGCGGAATAAATGCGTGGACTTCGTTCGACGAAACAGTGTACTATGTGGAGCTGCCTACCGACAAGCCGGAAATGCTTGAAATGGGTTTCAAAATCCTCGACGGATGGGCAGGAGGACTTCTTTTTGAAGGAGAGGAGATAGAAAAAGAACGCGGTGTCATCATTGAAGAATGGCGCGGCGGACTCGGTGCAAACGAACGCATCATGAAAGCATCGTTCCCGATCATCCTCAACGGTTCGAAATATGCCAACCGTCTCCCCATCGGAACCTATGAAAGCGTAAAGAACTTCAAGCACGAAAGCATCAAACGCTTCTACAAGGACTGGTACCGTCCCGACCTGCAGGCCGTAGTGATTGTCGGCGACATTGACGTAAACGCAATGGAAGCCAAGGTGAAAGAATATTTCAACGGCTATGCAAAGCGCGACAATCCCCGCGAAAGACCTTCGTTCGACATTCCCGCAAACAAGGAACCGCTCGTAGCCATCGTTACCGACAAGGAAGCCACCAGCACACAGCTCACGCTTTTCTGGAAACACAGCAAAGCTCCCCACGGCACTGTAGGCAACTACCGCGAATCTCTTGTACGCATGCTCGTGAACGGAATGCTCGGCGCCCGTCTTTCGGAACTCTGCGAAAAATCCGAGTCTCCAATGGTCGCCGCTAACGGCGGATACGAAGGATTCCTCGGCCGCTCCTGCGATGCTTTCGCACTCCTCGGAATGCCCAAAGATGGCAAAATCACAGAAACTCTCAAGACCCTCATCACCGAAATCAAACGTGCCGACGAACATGGCTTCGTACAGACGGAACTCGACCGCCAGAAAGACGAAATACTCAGCAACTTCGAAAAAATGTTCAAGGAACGCGACAAAACCCATAACAACAGTTTTGCACAAGAATATACCAACAACTTCCTCGAAGGCGAAGTAATCCCTGGCATAATGAAAGAATACAAGTATGCCAAGGAATTCATTCCTGAAATAACCCTCGATGAAGTCAACAAGCTCATCGCCGAATGGATTACCGACGAGAATCTCGTGGTATGGATACAAGCCAACGAAAAAGTTCAGGTTCCAACCGAAAAGGAAGTTCTGAGAATCATAAGCGACATGAAGAACATTCAGACAACTCCGTACGTGGACAACTACAAGGAAGAACCTCTCTTTGAAAAGCAGCTCACTCCCGTTGAAATAGCAAAAACCAATAAAAACGAAGCCCTCGACTTCACAGAATACACTCTGCCCAACGGTGTACGCTTCGTGGTAAAGAAAACCAACTTCAAAGACGACGAAATACTCTTCCGTTCATACTCTACCGGTGGTTCTTCTCTCTATAACGATGATGAATTCCTAACAGCAAACCTTGCTCCTTCCATCGTTGACCAAAGCGGTATTGCAAACTTCTCAAACTCACAACTCGAAAAGAAACTCAAAGGTATGAACTTGGCTATAAATCCTGCCCTCGCCGAACTCTCTCAACAATTCTCCGGATATTGTTCTCCCAAAGACTTTGAAACCGTATTGCAATTAACTTACCTCTATTACACTGAACCCCGTTACGACAAAGATGCTTTCGAGCGCTTTATGTCACAACTCCGTACCCAATTCAAGTTCATCGGTGAAAATCCACAATATGCATTCATCGACAAACTCTACAAAACTGCTTACCCCAACAACAAACGCAATATCATAGTTCCAACCGAAGAAGAACTCAACTCTATCAACTACGAACGCGCCTTCCAAATATACAAAGACCGTTTCTCCGACGCTTCAAACACGACATTCTTCTTTGTTGGAAACATCTCTGATGAAATGATTCCTATGATTGCAAAATATTTGGGCAACCTTCCCGCCAAAGCCGACACCCCCGCAACGAAATGGATTAACCGCGAAACACCGTTCGCCAAAGGTCTCGTGAAATCCGTTGCAAAAAAAGGTACCGACAACCAAGGCATACTCGTACTCATGGGCAACACCAAGAAATTCGATCCTACTCCGAAGAACAAACTCATTGTGAACATGCTCAACGATGCCGTTACCATCAGCGCTCTGGAAGTAATACGCGAAGAAATGGGCAGCACATACAGCCCGATGGTTCAGATAAGCTACGAAGTCCTGCCCGAATCCGAAATAACATGGATGTTCTATATCAACTGCGACCCCGACCGGGCCGATGAAGTGAAAACCGCTCTCATGAAACTCGTAAACAACTACATCAAAAAGGGGCCATCGGAAGAAACTCTCGACAAGGTGAAGAAACAACTCATCTCTGCCCGTGAAACCAACCTCAAGGAAAACAGTTTCTGGTCAAACCTCATATACGGATCTTACTTCTACGGCAACGACATCAGTAACCTCTATGACTACGAAAAACGTATCAATGCCATAACTGTAAAAGACATCAGAAGCATGGCAAAAACCGCCTTCGATACCAAAAACTTCGTTGATGTGAGACTCGTTCCCGAAAACAAATAATCCTTTTACGCAAAGGATAAACAGAAGGCGGCGATTTTCGGAATCGCTGCCTTTGTTTTTTCCCTGAAGCCACCTTTGGACACAGACTGAAGCTGGCAAAAAGGAAAAGAAATATTATTTTTTTCTTCCATTCGGGATTTTTTTCGTATCTTTGCAAAAAAATAAAACTACCGTGGATACACTAAAATACAACAAACGTGGAGTTTCGGCATCGAAGGAAGATGTCCACAATGCCATAAAAAACATAGACAAAGGTCTTTACCCGAAAGCATTCTGCAAGATCATTCCCGACATCATGTCGGGCGATGAACAATACTGCACGGTAATGCACGCCGACGGAGCCGGCACCAAGTCGTCGCTGGCCTACATGTATTGGAAAGAAACCGGCGACATGTCAGTATGGAAAGGCGTGGCCATAGATGCAGTAGTGATGAACCTCGACGACCTGCTGTGCGTAGGCATAACCGACAACATACTCCTCTCTTCGACCATAGGCCGCAACAAAAACCGCATACCCGGCGAGGTAATTGCCGCTGTCATCAACGGAACCGAAAGTTTTCTTGAAGAGATGCGGGCACTCGGTGTAGGCATCTACTCCACCGGCGGCGAAACAGCCGACATAGGCGACCTTGTAAGCACCATAGTGGTGGATTCCACAGTCACCGCTCGCCTGAAACGCAGCGACGTGATATCGAACCACAACATAAAAGCCGGCAACGTAATAGTGGGCTTGAGCTCTTGCGGACAGGCAAGCTACGAAACCGCCTACAACGGAGGCATGGGAAGCAACGGACTCACTTCGGCCCGCCACGACGTGTTCAGCCACGTATATGCACAGAAATACCCGGAAAGCTACGACAACAACCTCCCCGACGACGTGGTATTCTGCGGAAGCAAACTCCTCACCTCCCCCACCAAAGTCCCCGGCGTCGATGCCGGCAAGATGGTCCTTTCCCCGACACGTACCTACGCTCCGATTGTAAGGGAAATTCTGAAAGAACACCGCAGCCAAATATGCGGAATGGTACACTGTAGCGGCGGAGCCCAAACAAAAGTCCTGCATTTCATTGACAATCTGCACGTTATAAAAAACAACATATTCCCAGTTCCTCCGCTCTTCAAAATGATTCACGAAGAATCGCAGACCGACTGGGCAGAAATGTACAAGGTTTTCAACATGGGACACCGCATGGAAATATACACCGACGAAAAAACTGCCGGCGACATAATCGCTATATCGAAATCGTTCAACGTGGATGCCCAAATAATAGGCCACTGCGAAAACTTCGAAGGCAAAAAAGTAACAGTGAAATCCGAAAACGGCACATTCACATACTGAAAAGTTTTTTTGCAGAATTGAAGAAAAAATATTATCTTTGGAATCCGGTTCTTCAATAAAAAAACAACACAAAATATTGATTATCTACTTATTACAAATAGAATATAAACCAAAATAAAAGTATTATTATATGTCAGGACACAATAAATGGTCGAAAATAAAACGACAAAAAGGAGCAACCGATGCCAAACGTTCCAAGGCATTCTCGAGAATTCTGAAAGAAGTAACCGTAGCCGTTAAGGAAAGCGGCTCCGATCCCGACGGAAACCCTCGTCTGCGCCTGCTCATGCAGAATGCGAAAGGTGTAAACATGCCCAAAGACACCCTCATGCGTGCCATCAGCAAGGCAAGCGACAAAGACTCTGCCGCCTTGCAGGAACTCACTTTCGAATGCTACGCACCTCACGGCATAGCCTTGTTCATCGAATGTCTGACCGACAATAACATGCGTTCGGTAGCCAACGTACGTTCCATCATGAACAAATTCGGCGGCACACTCGGAACCAACGGCTCCCTCGGCTTCATTTTCGACCGCAAAGGTGTTTTCCAACTCAAAAGAACCGCCATCTCCATGGACCTCGAAGAACTTGAAATGGAACTCATTGACGCCGGTCTCGAAGAAATGGAATCCGACGAAGAAGAAGTAACTCTCTACACCGCAATGGAAGCCTTCGGCTCCATGGTCAAGAAACTCGAAGATCTGAAAATAGAACTCGAAAGTGCCGAACTTCAACGCATTCCGAACACAACAAAAACCATCGACGAAGAATCCATGCGCAAAGTGCTCAAAATCGTTGACCTTCTCGAAGAAGACGACGACGTTCAGGCAGTTTACCACGACATGGAAATTCCCGAAGACTTCGAAGAATAAAAAAACTATCACAGCAGCAGGTCGTCTTTCCAAAGTACGGCCTGTTGTTTTTTGATGGCAAAAAGCAACAGCAATGTCCAGACTCTATCTTGTACCCACACCCGTAGGCAACCTCTCCGACATGACCTATCGTGCCGTTGAGGTGCTGAATCAGGTGGACCTGATACTAGCCGAGGACACCCGCACCTCAAAAACGCTCATGCAGCACTACGGCATCACCACGCCGATGCAGTCGAACCACAAATACAACGAGCATCAGAAACTTTCGCAAATCATTGACCGTCTAAAAAGCGGACAAACCATTGCCGTAATCACCGACGCAGGCACGCCGGGAATTTCCGACCCTGGTTTTCTGCTTGCCCGCGAATGTGCAAGGGAAGGCATCGAAATAGAGACTCTGCCCGGAGCCACCGCTTTTGTCCCTGCCCTTGTAAATTCAGGACTGCCGTGCGACAAATTCTTCTTCGAAGGCTTCCTGCCTCAGAAAAAAGGCCGCCAAAACCGGTTGAACGAACTCAAGGAAAATCCGTACACCACAGTATTCTACGAATCTCCGTTCCGTCTGGTGAAAACCCTTGAACAGCTTGCCGAAGTCTTCGGTCCCGACCGCAAAGCTTCCGTTTCGCGCGAAATAAGCAAGATTCACGAAGAAACCCGCCGCGGAACTCTGCAGGAACTGGCACTGTCGTTTGCCGAAACCGGAGTGAAAGGCGAAATCGTACTCATAGTAGCCGGAAAGGAATAGAACCGGCTGCGCAACCATACCCGAATTTTCACATCCATATACACAACACGTTTCATGCCGCAGTGATTTTTCATCTGACAATGCAAAACCACTGCACTTTAGCGACAAAAAACATCCGTTGCGGATTTGCACGCAAAAAAATTTATTTTTGACGTTTTTTCAGCGTTATGAAAAAAAATCGTATCTTTGCAACCGCAACACGAAGAACATAAAACACACACTAACCATGATGTACCCGAATATTCCCAATCTGAGACACACCGAAACCGGCAATTTCTTTCTGCTGGCCGGTCCGTGCGTAGTGGAGGACAAGATTGTTCCCTTTGAAATTGTAGAGAAGCTCGTAGAGATAACCGAACGCCTGCAGATACCATTCGCGTTCAAGGCGTCGTACCGCAAAGCCAACCGCTCCCGCGTGGATTCGTTCACCGGCATAGGAGACTGGGAAGCCCTCGAACTGCTGAAGGAAATTTCGGAAAAATACAAAGTTCCCATCGTAACCGACATACACACGGAAACGGAGGCCGAAATGGCCTCGCAGTATGTCGACGTACTGCAGATTCCGGCATTTCTGTGCCGACAGACATCACTTCTGCAGGCCGCAGCAGAAACCGGCAAAACCGTGAACATAAAAAAAGGCCAGTTCCTTTCACCCGAAGCCATGAGACATGCCGTAGACAAAGTACGCTATTTCGGAGGCAAAGACATCATGATTACCGACCGTGGAACGACTTTCGGCTATCAGGATCTGGTGGTGGATTTCCGAGGCATTCCGGAAATGAAGACCAACGAAGTGCCCGTTATCATGGACATCACACACTCGCTCCAGAAACCCAACCAGACGGCAGGAGTCACCGGAGGCAACCCTGAAATGATAGAGACCATTGGCCGTGCAGCAGTGGCCGTCGGTGTTGACGGCATTTTCATGGAAACTCACCCTTACCCGCTTTACGCAAAATCGGACGGTGCCAACATGCTCCGCCTCGACTTTGCCGAAGACCTGCTGAAACGCCTACTCGTAATACACAAAGCTGCAAATCAGAAACTTTAACACATCAGAAATATGAAACTCAATCTTTTACGTCCAATAGTATTTTTCGATTTAGAAACAACCGGAGTACAGGTCGGCAGCGACCACATCGTCGAAATATGCCTTTTCAAAGTCAACCCCGACGGCAGTACCGAGGAACTCACCAGACGTGTCCGTCCCACGACTCTGGTAAAACACGGCGACAGCATTGAAGAAATAACGCTGCCAATTCCGCCGGAAACCACGGAAATTCACGGAATTACGAACGCCGACGTTGCCAACGAGCCATCGTTCCGCGAACTGGCTCCCGAAATTCTGAAATTCATCGGCGATGCCGACCTCGGCGGATACAACTCCAACAAGTTCGACGTGCCGCTCTTGGTTGAGGAATTCCTTCGCAACGACATTGATTTCAGCGTCGAGAACCGCCATCTCGTCGATGTGCAGAACATCTTCCACAAGATGGAACAGCGCACGCTGAAAGCCGCATATAAATTCTACTGTGCCAAAGACCTCGAAAACGCACACTCGGCCGATGCCGACACCAAAGCCACATACGAGATACTTCTTGCCCAGCTCGACCGCTACCGCGATGCCGAATACGAAGAAAACGGCACCAAAACGAAACCCGTAGTGAACGACATAGAGGCGCTGAGCAAATTCTCCACCGCCCGCCAGTGGGCCGACCTTGTAGGCCATATCGGAATTGACAGGAACAAAGGTTATGAAATTTTCAATTTCGGAAAGTACAAAGGCCGTGCCGTAAGAGAAGTGTTCAAAATAGAACCGTCGTACTACTCATGGATGATGAACGCCGATTTTCCGCTTTCCACCAAACAGGTAATCACGAGAATCTACAAAGATGTGTGCAGGGAAAAGAGTACCGAACGCAAACTGCAACAGCTGCAAGACAAGTTCAACGGTGGCGGACAGGAACGTCTTTTTTAAAAAAAACATACCGTGAAGATTATCTGCGTTGCCAAAAACTATGCCGAACATGCAGCGGAGTTCGATGCCATGGTGCCGGAAGAACCTATATTCTTTCTGAAGCCCGACAGTGCCCTGCTGCTGAAAAACCAGCCGTTCTTTTACCCCGATTTTTCAAACAACATACACTATGAGTTGGAACTCGTGGTAAGGATTACGCGGCTGGGAAAAAACATACAGACCAGATTTGCCCACAAATACTACGACCAAGTTGCACTCGGCATCGACTTTACCGCAAGGGACATTCAGATGAATGCCAAGAAAAACGGCAACCCATGGGCTTTGGCCAAAGGATTCGACAACTCGGCTGCCCTGAGCGAGATGGTTGACCTGTCATCATTCGGCAAACCGGTGAACAATCTGAATTTCAAACTCCTCAAAAACGGAGAATGTGTACAGCAGGCAAATTCGTCGCAGATGCTATTCAGCATCAATGAGCTGATTTCATACGTTTCTCGGTTCATGACCCTGAAAATCGGAGACTACATTTACACCGGAACACCTGCCGGCGTAGGCCCGATACAGATTGGAGACTGCCTTGAGGGATTTCTCGAGGACAGACCCCTGATCAAATGCAACATACGGTAGGCATACTTTGCCGGCGGTTGAATACCATTTACTAAGGCGGGACAGATTGGTTCCGTCTTGTGTCGTTCAGTTCCATAAAAAGTGTTAAAATCAGTACGGCATGCAATTTTTCAGCACCCCCCCCGTTTACATTCTGTGTATTCGTGCGAAGTGCATGAGTGCATTCGATTCAGACATTCACTAACCAAACCAAAAACCATAGAATATGAACGCCCTGCCAGCATTGTTTTCCGATTTAGCACTCATTCTGATAACAGCAGGTATAACCACTATTATTTTCAAATGGCTGAAACAGCCGCTTGTACTCGGATACATTGTTGCCGGATTTCTGGTAGGTCCGCACTTTTATCTGTTTCCCGGACTCACCGACACCACCAACATCGAAGTGTGGGGAAAAATCGGAGTGGTGTTCCTGCTCTTTGCCTTGGGGCTGGAATTCAGTTTCAAGAAACTAAAGGTGCTCGGTGCCACGGGTGCCGTGACTGCAATCACGGAACTGGCAATAATGTTCACCGCAGGGTTCACCATAGGCAAAATCTTGGACTGGCAGGATATGAACTGCATATTCCTCGGCTGCATGCTTGCCATATCATCCACCGCCATCATAATCAAGGCTCTGGAGGATCTTGGAATGAAAAAGAACAAGTTCGCCAACATAGTTTTCGGAGTACTTGTGGTCGAAGATCTTGTGGCAGTGCTTCTTCTGGTAGTGCTTTCAACGATATCGGTAAGCAAACAGTTCAACGGAGCCGAACTGGCATTCAGTCTGGTAAAGCTGGTATTTTTCCTCGTTATCTGGTTCATTGTCGGCATATATCTGATACCTTCGATATTACGCAAAGCCCGCAAACTCATGACCGAAGAAACCCTGCTGATATTTTCCATCGGGCTCTGCTTTGGAATGGTTGTATTCGCCACATACGTCGGTTTTTCGGAAGCACTCGGGGCATTCATCATGGGTTCGATTCTGGCCGAAACCATCGAAGCCGACCAGATTCACAAACTTGTAACACCGATAAAAAACCTGTTCAGTGCCATATTCTTCGTAACCGTGGGCATGATGGTAAACCCCGAAATAATAGTGCAGTACGCCGTACCCATTCTGATTATTTCGCTGGCCATCATGTTCGTGAAAAGTTTCAGTGCCACGTTGGGCATTCTGATTTCCGGACAGAACCTGCAGACATCCATGCAGGCCGGTTTTTGTTTTTCACAGATAGGAGAATTCTCGTTCATCATTGCCACTCTTGGCGTAAGCTACAAGGTCATAGACCCATGGCTTTATCCGGTAATCGTATCGGTATCGGTAATCACCACTTTCTTCACGCCGTTCATGATAAGACTTTCAAATCCCATTTACAAAAAAATAGAACCCAGAATTCCCAAGAAAGTACGGCTCATACTCAACCGCTACTCGTCAGGTTCACAAACGGTTGAAAACGAGAACATAGTAAAAAAATACATTAAATCACAAATTTCCACCCTGATAATCTACGGTTCCATTCTGACGGCTATATTTTTGCTGTCAACTACGCTGTTCCGTCCTTTCGTGAATAAATTTTTCACCACGATGGGCATGTCGGCTATGTTGGCAAACATAATAGGTGCGGCTACCACACTGATGATAATGGCACCGTTCATAAAAGCCCTTGTCAGCAACAAAAACAGCCACGGCACCATAAAGCAGATTCTTGCGACAAAAAAGCTGAACCACGGCATTCTCATTTCAGTGGGGTTTCTGAGATACATCGCCGCCATATTCCTGATGTCGGCAGTAATGGTTTCATACATCAACCTCGCCATCGGTTACCTCATTGCAATTGCATTTGCCGCGCTTTACTTTATCCGTTATTCGAAGAAGGCTTCCTCGTTCTACCAGCAGATTGAAGGCCGCTTCATGAAAAACCTGAACCAGCGTCAGGACGAACAGCGTAAACGCTCGGCCATACTTGTTCCGGAAGACATGTCTCAGAACTTCCACCTCGAGGAAATGGTCGTAAGTAGCAATTCTGAATATATCGGCATACCGTTGAAAGAACTGTATTTACGCGAAAAATACAACATAAACATTGTCCGCATAATACGCGGAAAACGCCGCATCAACCTTCCCGACAGGTATTCGGTGCTGTACCCCAACGACAAGATAACGATTCTCGGCAACGATGAAGAAGTCGCAAAACTGAAATCCATGATAGAAATCGACGATGAACTTATTGCGGACAAAGTTTCCGAACACCCAATGGGGCTGTACTCCATCGAACTCAACGATGGTCATCCGTTCATAGGAAAGACAATCAGCGGAGCAGACATACGCAAGCGATACGAAGCCCTCGTAATTGCAATAGAACGCGACGACGAGGTGCTCATGAATCCCGAATCATCGACAGAAATGGAAGTCAACGACCTGATATGGGTCGTATGCGACAAATCGGGTCTGAAAGAACTTTCGGTGGAATAAAATCGCCGTCTTAAAGGAATTCGAAAAGCAGGTTCCTGTATTCTATTTCCCTGAGAAACTCGTAGGCACCTTCGAACAGGTCCAAATCGGAAGGCTGGTGGGCATCCGTCGAAACGACAACCGGAATGTTCCTGCAGTTCATTTCCCTTATAGTCTCTTTTGAAGGATAGAAATCACAGTACCTGCCCTTGTACAGTCCTCTTGTGTTTATTTCGCAGATACAGCCTGTTTCACGTATGAGTTCAACCGTATCCATGACCAAAGTCCGGAACCAAGGTTCTCCTATGTCAAAGAAACGGTTTTTGTTGTGCATCACAATTTTATCAAAATGTCCGACTATCGTAGGCCGTTGAGTTTCAATCATTTCACAATTCTGCCGAAAGAAAGCGGTCACCGCTTCTTTCACGTTACCGCCGAAAATGTCGCGCAGACCTTCATCATAGGGGTCCGGACTTTTTCCGTCGATGAACCACAAATCATGCCCGCGATTCCGGTTTACCAGATGCACCGAACCTATGCAGTAATCAAGGTTCCCTTCTTTGACGAGATACCCGAAATCGTCCAGAATACCCGGGATATAGTCTATTTCCAGACCAAGGAATATTTTTATCTGTGCAGAATATTCTTCCTTCAGCTTCCGGATTTCGGAACAGTAATTTCCATATTCCGCACCGGCTATGGCAACAGAACTTTCGAACGGCATCGGAGAATGCCCCGAAAATCCGAGATGGGTAAAGCCTTTCGATATGGCCGCTTCCACATATTCCCGAAGTTCTCCTTTGCCGTCGCAGTAACGCGAGTGAGTGTGATAATTGACCTTTTTCATTGAAAGAAATTCACTTTGTTCAGGATTCTTCCGTTTTCTTCTCCGAATACATGTCGAGCGCCACTATGGCTGCGGTAAAGCCCCAGACAGGCACCGAAAGTTTGTCGGTATCCAGAAAGTTGTTGAACAACCCGTGTATGTAATACGTCAGCAATCCGAGAGTCAGGCTTATTGCCAAAAGTGCCATATTCCTGTCTTTTGCCGTACGATACACCCTGACACCAGTACCGAAAGTAATACCGAATACGAGCAACACTGCCAGAGAACCTATTACACCCTGTTCCGACAAGGGTCCTATATATTCGCTGTGGGCATTGCCGAGATTCCCTGCATTGGTACTTATTGTCGAAAGCTGGTAGGAACGCTGGTAAGACGCGTATTTGAACTGGTATATACCAGGACCCCAGCCTGTTACCGGCCTTTCCTCGAACATTCTCAATGCCGAAGCCCAACGGTTCAGGCGTTCCAGATTCGAGGCATCGGTAGATATGTTTGAAATGGATTTTATCTGGTCGGCAATGTCGTAGGACGAATCCTGACTGTTCTTGCCCAACTTGTACATGACATCGGCCTGATAGGCGAAGAACAAACCTATTCCAATCACCGCAACGGCGAGCATCCATTTCACCTTCATGCCGAATTTCACGGCAAAATACACTGCTATGGCACCCACCACGCTTATCCATGCCGCACGCGAATAAGACAGCACCAGACCCGTTACCAGCAACGCAAAGGCCGCTACTGTTGCAAGCCGCAGGACAGGGTTGATTCTCTTCTTTTCAAACACGAAATAAAAGGCCACCGGTACGAAAAGTGCTATCACCACTCCGTAAGCAGTATGGTCGTTGTAGAACGGCCTCATGACCCTGTGCATTGTCTGCAGGTCGGAGAAATTCCCCAAAGTCTTGGCCGTCGTAATGGCTATCACCGCCACCAACGAAACCGCATAGCACCAGTAGAACTGTTTTATTCGGCGAGGATTCCTGAATATCTGTACTGCGGCGAAATAGAAAGGAACCACAAACCACAGTCTAGCCAGAAGGTATTTGAACGAAACCAACGGCAATTCCGAAAAGCACGATGTCGCCAGCATCCACAAGAGCGAGAACATAACGGCAAGCGAAACCGGATGCTTCAAAATGTCCCGGTCGTAGGATTTTTTCAGCATAACGCGGAACAGAAAGATGAACATGAAAAGAATCATCATCGGCTCCGTCGGCATCGAAAGTTCTGCATCTCTGACAATTTCATAATTTATGGCGAACGGCGTGAACATGGCCATTGCCAAGAGTCCGTACTCAAGTTCCCTTGTAAAGAACAGAATTACCGCTCCCACCACCGGAATGAAGGCGATGTAATAAAGTTCACCGAGCAGGGCGAAGGAGTTTGCCACGAGAAACAAGACAGACACAAGCGTCGCTGCCACTACCGTCTTATTCTCCGCGAAGAAATGCTTTATCTTTTGGAAACTGTCGGGCATCTGAAAAGAATGCTAAAAAAAACGTCAGTCTTGCTCTTTGACTCCTGCAGTCCACACATTCCAGCGTTCTGCTATGAGAAGCACGAGTATGAGCATGAGTTCCGCTGCGAATGTGCCGAGAATGATTATCAAAGCACGTTTGGGTGAAGATTTCTTGTCGGCAGGTACAGCCTTGTCCACACAGAATTTCCGAGTCATGGACATATCCACTTCCACTTGACGCTGTATCACCTGAGCCTGTATTTCCGCCAGTTCTTTCTGTTTTTCTTTCAGCAGGTTGTCGATATCGGCGAATGAACCTTTTGCCGTACGGTGCGAAGCAATCTCCTCCTTTATTCTGTTTACTGCCGCTGTATTGCCGGAAGCCGTCTGTTTTGCCAATTCCTGATACATTCGGTTGGTATAGTCCGAATAATTGTACATTCCGCCTAAAGAATCGTCAAGTTCTGCTATCTCCGCTTCCAGACACTTGCCTGCATGCTGCATGACACGGAGAGCGTCCTTCGTGCGGGGCAAAAGCATTTCCGTACATATTGTATCATAGTTGGCAGTAATGTAGTTGGCTATGTCGGCAGCCATCTGCGGGTCGGAATCTTCCACACTCACTTCTATGCCGAGAAACTCAGTCCTCTTTACGGAAATATATGACTTGTACATGTCCGAAAGCCGGGTATTCTTGTCTTTGGCATCACTGCTGATACCGTAATGCTCCATGAGATTGAACCGGTCGCACACGTCATCCATCATCGACTGCGAAGAAAGTATCTGAATGGCGTACTCGCAATCGCGCTCTATACCATAATCGACTATGTCCATACTATAACGTTCGGCCATGATGGATTTCGTCATACGGTTGGTACTTGCCGGAAAAAGCACTGTCGTAGACTTGTATCGCGGCTGTATGAGAAAGGAAATCACGGTACTTGTCACTACTGCGGCGACAAACACTATTAGCAATATCCTACGCCATCTGTAAAAAAATTTCATTGAATTTTTTACCGAAAAACCGGTATCCGAAAAATTTTCTTCCATTGTTCTGTGTGTAATGTTTAGTTTTTATATGAGATTGAAAAAACGGAAAACAGGCTTTTATATTGTGTTTCCGGCCATGGAAAAATGTTTTTGTGCGATAATTCATCTTTTTTTTTCGGAAAATCACGGAAAACATCATTTTTTTTCGTAAATTTGCAAAGTCAAAACGATTCATGAATCAAAACAAGTAACATTATGTCCAAAATAGCAAAAAGATTTTTTCCGGCACTGCTTTTAGGCATTACGATGATGATGCAGGCAAGTCCCGTAGATACACAAACAGCACTGAAAGTTGCTGTAAATTTCTGGAAATCCAACCCGCTTACGGCAAAAGTTTCAGCTGAATTGGAGGTCACCGACATAGCAGCGGACAACGGGTTCAGCAATTTCTACATAATGAGGAACACCTTAGGCGACGGATTCGTCATCGTCGCTGCCGACGACTGCGTGCAACCTGTTCTGGCCTATTCTGCAACCGACGGAATCGGTAACTCTGACCTCCCTGCCACCACAAAAGTCTTTCTGAGCAGCTACAACCGCCAAATTGCATACTGCGTCGAACACAAATCGCCGGCAAATGCCAATACCCAAAGACTTTGGAACAAATACCTTTCGGGCGAAGGCATGGCATACGACAAAGGTGCCGTCGTTGGTCCGCTCGTTCAGACAAAATGGAACCAAATGCCCATTTACAACGGACTGTGCCCGCACGACCGCACCATCGGCTTCACAGCCTCAGGCTGTACGGCCATAGCCATGGCTCAAGCCATGAAATACTGGAACCACCCTGCCGTCGGCATCGGTTCCAACTCATATACGCACGAAACCTACGGAACACTTTCCGCCAATTTCGACAACACTCATTACGACTGGGCTCACATGCCTGTCCGACTGGACAACTCGTCTGGCTTCACCGAACGTAACGCCATACAGACACTCGTCCTGCACTGTGGCATCTCGGTGAACATGAATTACGGAGAATCAAGCTCTGCCGCTGTCCACGGCAGCGATTACACTTCTTCGGAATATGCCTTCAAAACATTTTTCGGATACAAAGACACAATACATTCGGAATACCGCGGCGATTTCACCGACAGTGCATGGGCCATGCTCCTGAAAAACGAACTTGATGCCCGCCGTATCGTAGTGTATTCCGGCTTCGACTACACCGACACCAACGACATATCCGGACACGCTTTCATTTGCGACGGCTACGACAACACTGGGAAATACCACTTCAACTGGGGTTGGGGAGGAAACTACGACGGATATTTCGAACTTTCGTACCTGTACCCCGGAATGTCGTTCGACAGCGTTCAACAAGCCCTTGTGTATATGGAACCCGATTCAGACCTGCTTATGGTTACTCCTACCACATTGGAAATTGCCGGTGAAGGCGGGTCTGGAAGAGCAACGGTAACGGCCGCAAGCGACAGTGTCGGTTGGACTGCAAATGCCAACAGCCCATGGATTACGGTGTCTCCTACTTCCGGTGCCGGCCTCGGTGCCAGCAGCAACATCACCATCTCTGTTGCCGCCAACGACGGCAACGCTTCAAGAATAGGAACAGTAACCATTTCTCAGGACAACCAGTTCAAAACCATTTACATAGAACAGCCAGCCCTCAACCACATGGCTTCGGGATGGTACGGCAACACTTCCGGCAACGACAAGGAAGAGTTCACCTCTACCGACATGAACATGGTGATTATACGACCCGAGAGCTACGGCAATTTCTCAACAGGCGACAAAATCACGCATGTAAAATTCAAACCTGTCAACGAAGGGACTTTCCTCGGACGCGCTTACTACATAAAAATATTCAAAAACATCGACTATTCGGTTCTTGCAACTGGTGAATGCGACAGTTCTACAGCCTTGGGACGTGCCACTTTCACACAATCCTACAATGTTGAAAATCTGAACACTGAACAGGAAGTTGTTCTTACGACACCTTACGAAATAACTTCATCTCCATTCTGGATTGTACTTCAGGCACAAAGTCCGTCAAAGATTGCCGCCAAGGTATCCTGCACCAGTGTTCCCGAATCAGACATGCCTCGTCTCAGCGACATAAGCGGGCATTACCTGAGAGGATACCGTTCCGGACACGTTTGCCCTGCCGTAAATTTCAACAGACAAGAAAACCAACAGTGTAATGTAGACTATTATTTCGCTTTCAAGGTACAACTCGGCAACAGCATAAACATCAGCGATCCCGAAGAATCTCGGCATACTCTCAGACTCTATCCAAATCCCACACGCAATTCGGTAAACTTCTCCTCCACCGTAAACCGCGTGGAAGTTTACGACAACGCCGGCCGGAAAATCATGAGCTGTGACAATGCCGAAAGCATCGACATCTCCGGACTCAAAGCTGGGTTCTATGCCTTACGCATAACAACCGACAACGGCATACTTGTCAAGAAAGTAATAAAGCAGCAGTAAATGCCTGCTGCCAGAAAAAGAGAAGCCTGCAACTAAGTTGCAGGCTTCTCTTTTTGAAATGTGCCGGATACGCTTCATTTAATGAAACTTCTTATTTCGAAATTTTCCCCGTCAAAGACCCCGTAGTTTCTCATGGTTATCCACTCGCCGAGGTTGACATACCTTGAGCTTTCGGTAAGTTGTTCATCAACGAGCAGATGCCGGTGGCCGAAAACAAAATAGTCGAAATGCTGTTCCTTCAGTTTCTGCCGGCAGAAAACCGGAATTTCCTCCACATCGTTGCCCATGTACGGTTCCGGTTTGCGGAAATGTTTCTTCCTGCTGTTCTGCGACCATCTGCAGGCAACGGAAAATCCTATCCACGGATGAATAGCCGCAAAAAGCCTCTGGCAGAAACGCGAAGCGAAAATTTTCTTCAGGCAGATGTAACTCCGGTTCTGCCGCGTAAGCCCGTCGCCGTGACCCACAAGGAATTTTTTCCTGCCCAACTGAAATTCTGCAGGTTCAGTATGCATCACAAAATTCAGTTCTTTCGCAAAGTAGTCGAAAATCCACATATCGTGATTCCCCGTAAAATAATGAATTTCAACACCTTTATCGGCAAGCTCGGCCAGTTTTCCGAGAACTCTCACAAATCCCTTCGGGACAACATGTTTGTACGTGAACCAGAAATCGAAAATATCCCCCATTAGGAACAGCTTTTCCGCATCGTCCTTTATGCCGTCAAGCCATGCGACGAACTCCGACTCACGCACTTTACTGTCGGGAGGCAACCCGAAATGCGTATCAGTTACGAAATATATCTTCTTGGTACCATCCATTTCTAACGCATCACATATTTCCCTGATTCACGACAACATGAGGAGCCTTCTCCATCTGTTGCTGACGCTGGAACCGCTTTTTCTCCACAGTATTGCGGAAATCTATGGTATGTTTGTTGTCTGGGAGTGACTTTTCAAGTGCATCGGCCACTTCCTCGTAAAAAGCGAAATCTTCGGTATCGGGATTTATGAGCGGATTTCTGTTGTACATCTTGTACAATGCAATCAGGGTAGCCAGCGAGCCCTTGTTCCGTTCCAGAAAATTAACCACATAATCCTGCTGTTCGCGGAAAGCTTCCTTGAATATGCTGTCGAGGGCAGGTTTCTGTTTCTGTATGCAGACGGTGTCGCCGTTGCAGTTTTTGCACAAATCGTTGAATGCGGTGATTATGGAATCCAACCGCTTGGTACCGTAAAGGCTGTAGTCATTCAACTGCCAGAGCAGTACAGAGCCCTTAGAGCCCTCCACCTGATATGTCGGCGAAAATCTTCCGTATTCACCCGTAAGAGCAATCACTTCACCGTTTTCGGGCAGAAGCATCACGAAATCAGCATCTGAAACCTTCACGTTGTAGAAACTCTGGTACGGCATTTCATATTTGAAAACGAAATGACCGTTCTCGTCTAACTTTATGGTATCGATTGGAATAATCTCCTTTGGAGCCACTTCCTCTATGGTTATTGTCTTCCCCTCGCCACCTGTAAGAGTGCCTTCTATTGTAAAATAATCCTTGCTCCCGCAGGAAAAAAGCATTGCCGTAACGGCCAGCATCGAGATGTGTCTGATTTTCATTTATATTCTGTTTTTTTGTAATAAAAGATTGTCTAAAACCGTGATTGCCGCCATACTTGCCACTATGGGTACGGCACGCGGCACCTGACAGCAGTCGTGTCGGCCTCCGATGGAGACTGTCTTCTTCGTTCCCGAAACCGTAACGACTTCCACAGGCACGGCCAGCGTAGCTATTGGGTGAAACGCCACACGGAACACGATGTTCATTCCGTTCGAGATACCGCCCTGTATTCCACCGCTGTTGTTTGTCTTCGTCGAAAAATCCTCATTGAACAGGTCTATGTATTCACTGCCCTTCATTTCTGCCGAACGGAACCCTGATCCGAATTCAATCCCCTTTGCCGAGGGAATGCTCATCACGGCTTTTGCCAAATCGGCACTGAGTTTGTCAAAAACGGGCTCTCCGAGACCGACAGGGCACCCTGAAATTCTGCATTCCACCAACCCTCCCACAGTATCTCCTTGATTTTCTGCAGTTCCCAACAACACAAGCATCTGTTTTTCTGCCTCAGGGTCCGGACAATGAAGTTTGGAGGCAGCAACATCTCCAGCCGAAAAGTTCATGTTTTCGCGCATTCTCACGTTGCCGATCTGATGTGTGCATGCCACCACACTGATACCGTTTTTTTCAAGTACCTGCAAGGCTATTGCTCCTGCCACGACTCTGGCAGCCGTTTCGCGTGCCGAACAACGCCCTCCTCCTCGCCAGTCTCTGATCCCATATTTTCGAAAACTTGTAAAATCACCATGCGAAGGTCGGAAAGAGTCCTCCAGAATCCTGTAATCTTCAGAATTCTGCTGACGGTTTTCAATAACGAAAGCTATCGGAGTACCGAGAGTCCTGCCATCAAAAATGCCTGACAGGAACCTCACTTCATCGGATTCTCTGCGAGAAGTTTCGTATTTCTGTCTGGGCTTGCGGAGATTCACGAAAGCATCTATCCTTGCAAAATCCAATTCCATACCGGCAGGACAGCCATCAACTATTCCTCCGACAGCATCGCCGTGCGATTCGCCGAATGTCGTCAGACGGAAAATATTTCCTATAGTGTTGCCTGCCATTTTTCCATGCCAAAAAGAAAGTTTGGATATACTCATGCTGTTCCAAACTTTCATGATATTTTTCAAGAAGACCTCAAAGTCTTATTTTTCTATTTTCAATGTCGATTGCTGGTTTTGCGGAGTTTCTTCCACACTTATCAGCTCAACATCAAAAACTATTGTCGCTCCCGGAGGGATAATACCTGCCTGCTGGGTGCCGTAAGCCAGTTCCGAAGGTATGTAGAAAGTGTAGTTGGCACCTTCCTTCATCAGTTGCAGGCCTTCGCCCCAACCTTTTATAAGCTGTGCCAAAGGCACTGTGAGAGGCTTGCCTCGGTCAAGGGAACTATCGAACTTGGTACCGTCAAGCAACTTGCCTGTATAGTGACACGTGATGGTTGATTCCAGAGTCGGTTTTTTGCCGGTACCTTCCTTGTTCACTTTGTATTGCAGTCCCGATTCGGTTTCCACGATACCCTTGTTCTTCTTGTTTTCTGCAAGGAATTTCTTTCCAGCTTCGGTATTTTCCCGTACTTTGACTTCATAGCGGCGCTGCTGTTCTGCCTGCAACATCTGGAAAACTGCCTGCATTTGTTCTTGATTGAAACCGGGTTTCTCTTTCTGCGCGTCTTTCAAACCCGCAATTAAGACATCGTAGTTCACGATATCGCCCAACTGTGTGGACATTCCCTGATATTCCGAGATTCCTATCGCGTATGACACTGAGTCCGACAGGTTTTTCAATTTCACTGAAGGTGTGAAGGTCTTTGCCTCTTCCTGAGCCATCATTGCCAAAGGCATGAACACGGCAATTGCCAATATTATTTTTTTCATCGTTACAAAAATCAAAGCCCTATCCGCCAAGGAGAATAGGGCTTGTCGTTTACTTTAATTCTTATACGTATTCTTTCGGAGTTGTTCCGTTGAGAATTTCTTTTCCGCAGATAGCGAGAGCAAGCATTTCGTTTTCTCCCTTGTAAACCTTTACCGGAGCAATCCAATCCACATGTTCTGCAATCTGTTCCATCCACGGTTTGCTGTATGCGATGCCGCCGGTAAGAAGGATAGCATCCACTTTTCCTTTTACTACGGCTGCCAATCTGCTGATTTCCAATGCAACCTGATAGCAGAATGCATCAACCAGAAGCTTGCATTTCGGGTCACCGGCTATGGCCTCTTTTTCTACGGTGTAGGCATCGTTGGTACCAAGATAAGCCACGAAACCACCTTCGGCAGTAATCATCTTTTTCACTTTTTCCTTGGTATATTCACCACTGAAACATACGTCAACAAGTTTGCTTGCATTGATGGAACCTGCACGTGTCGGAGAGAATGGTCCGAGACCGCATAATGCACGGTTCACTTCAACGACTTTTCCGTGGTTGTGCATTCCTACGGAAACTCCGCCTCCAAGGTGTGCTATGATAAGGTTCATGTCTTCGTATTTCTTGCCTTGTTCACGGGCATAAAGCTTTGCCGTCATTTTCTGGTTGAGACAATGCCAGATAACGCCTTCACGTTTCGGATCAAGGTCAAATGCCGGATGTCCGGTGATTTTGGCGTAGTCGGGACGTTCGTCTACGATGCCCGGATCTGCTATGTAAGCATCTCCCAATCCTATTTCCTTGGCAATGCTGTCCGATATCAGCGCTCCCAAGTTGCAGGCATGTTTACCTTGTATGCCTTCGCGACATTCCTGTTTCATGAGTTCGTTCACACGATACACTCCCGATTCGCATGGTCTTGTAAGGCCGCCACGTCCGACAACGATTGCTATCTCTTCGGTGGAAACACCATGTTTGGCCAACATCTCGAGTATTGCATTTTTACGGTAATCGAACTGATCTGCGACTTCCTTGAAGCTTTGAATCTCTTCGATGGAATGTTTGATATTCTCTGTGAAGACTTCTGTTTCGCCTTCATAAACGGAAGCCTTTGTTGAAGTGGCTCCCGGATTGATTACTAAGGTGAATTTCTTTGTTATCATATTATATATCAATATTTTATTTTCTTTTGAATTTTATTTACCGATTGCAAATATACGATTTTTTTTTGAATCGCAAAACTTTTTTTCAAAAAAGTTTTTGCACTCTATAAATATTTTCTTTCAGTCGTCTTTCATGCCGTCATCGTATTCCAAAATATCGCCCGGCTGGCAGTCAAGCACCTTGCACAAAGACTCCAGAGTACTGAATCTCACAGCTTTAGCCTTACCCGTTTTCAGTATCGAAAGATTGGCAGGTGTTATGTCCACCAATTCCGACAACTCGTTGAGCGAAATCTTCCGCTTGGCCATCATCACATCAAGATTTACAATTATCGCCATTTCCCCTCCTCTTTCATATTGTAAGTTCCTGATCATCTTGCATCTGCTTGCCAATATTGAATATTTCGGCAACAAAAATTATCAGTAGTCCGAACAGGATACGTGTAAAATGTATGCTGAAACCGGTTTCAACCAGCAAGTCGGTATTTGCCAGAAACATTTCCACATACTGCCTGTCGAGATAAGCTATAAAATCGATGCTCAACGACATGAGTATCAGCAGTATGCCGATAATGCGAAGATAGCGTATGTTGCATTTACGGAATATCTTTCCAGCCTTGATAGACTTATAGAACGAGCTCAGCGACAAAAACACGAACACGAATATTGCGAACAGCATTACCACCGTAACATACTGTAAAACAACATTCAATGTAACCAACGGGGAATCCAGTTGCGCCTTGTCCCGGCTTGCCAGCGAAATATCGAAACGGTCAACATGGGCATTTATCAGCAGCGTGCTGTCTTGCCTGTTTTCGACAATGAAATCGTGGCCGGTACTTTCCTGCAGGTTGTATATGTCACTCACCACAACCGCCGAGAGTTTCTCCCTCGAAAGTTTTTCGTTGAGCTTTTCAAATGCAAAATAGTCGTCGGCACTTATGACGTCGAATACAAACAGGACTATGCATGAAATCACAACTCCGAAAAACAGCGCATAAATACCCCAAAGACGCCTGATATACTTGTTTTTCTGTCTCATCATATAAAGCTTTGGGAAATAACGTTCCGGTCAAAATTTTATTGTTGGTTTTTATTGAAAAACGATATTTTTTTATTGTTTCCGCCGACTGCGGAATTTCCGGTTTTCGTGCTTCAAAAAAAGACGGAGTTTTCTATGCTCCGTCTTTTTTTATTCTCACCGGCGGTTGCCGCCGAGATAAATCAGAATGTAGTACAACAGCGTTGCCAGCGATGAAATGGCCGCTATGAAGTATGTGTAGGCAGCCAGCCGCAAGGCTTTTTCCGCGTGAGCGTGTGTCTGCTGCGAAGTCACGCTGTGCGTGTTGATCCAAACCAAAGCCCTTTTGGATGCATTCACTTCTACCGGCAGAGTGATGATGCTGAACAGCGTAGTGACGGCAAAAAGCACGATTCCTGCAAGGAGGAATGCGGGAAACTTGTTCACCATTATAATGCCCGCGAGGAGCACCCACTGCACCCATTTCGATGCGAAATTTACTGCCGGCACAAGCGTAGAGCGCATCTGCAGCCATGCATAGCCGACATTGTGCTGCACTGCATGTCCTGTTTCATGAGCAGCTACCGCAGCCGCAACCACACTGTTGCCGTTATAAACGTCACGGCTCAGGTTCAGAGTTTTGTCGGTCGGATTGTAGTGATCGGTGAGCATGCCGTTTATGCACACTACTTTCACGTCATGTATATCGTTGTCGTAAAGCATCCTTTCGGCTACCTCCTTGCCGGTAAGGCCTTCGTTGGTAGGTATTTTGGCATACTTCTTGAAATGAGACTCCAGCGATTTGCTTACTATGTAACTTGCCAGAGTCAGTGCTATGAATATTATCCAAATAAGTGGCATTTCCTTATAATTTTAAAGTTCGTGCCTATAACGAAGTTCTCCTAAAAAAATTGTATATGCCGATTGAAAACATCTTTCGGTGCAGAATAAAAAAATACGGCAGGTGATAAAATCTGCCGCAATTAACTTCAATTTTTCTTGAAAATTCAAAAATCGGTATCAATGGCATCGATATCGGCCGAAGGCATTTCCATGCTTTCATCATCCGTCTCCGTTTCGCCGTCGGTGCTTCTGTTTGAACGGCGTCCGGGATTCTGCAACGAAATTATTAGGGCTCCTATCATGCGTGTAAGCTCCATGAGCGAATTACGCGATGCTTCGTAGCTTTCTTCCGAAAGCATGCTTGTCTTCTTGGCCACTTCGGTGAAAACGACGCATTCGCGGATGGCTGTTTTCGATATTTTCAAATAGTGTTCAAACTGGGTTTTGTTTCTCGAAGAACCTTCTGCTATGTTGAGTCCGATTGCATAAGCGGAATTGCAGAAACATTTCACGAGTTCTTTTTCTGCTTTTGTTGCGGGTTCTTTCAGGTTTGTCATTACCCATTGGCTGTAGTCGAGCGATTTGTGATAGATTCTCAAATCTTCGAAACGATAAAAACTGGAGGTGCGTTCTTTTGTTTCCATGGTGTTTTTTTAAGTTATTATTTGTTATTTATTTTATCTAATCTTCTAAAATCCTGTTGGTTACTTGAAAAGATTTTCTATTTCCTGGCTGTAACGTTCTGCCACTTTCTTGCGTTTTATCTTAAGCGTCGGTGTTATCAGTCCGTTGGCTTCCGACCAAGTATCGGTCAGCAGCTTGAATTTCTTCACCTGTTCCGTTTCGCCGAAACAGGCGTTGTATTTGACCATCACGCGTTTGTAGCGTTCCAATGTCTGTTTGTCGGCGACCATTTCCTCGCGCGTCTCGCAGTTGATTCCGTGACGGTGCTGCCAATCCTTGAGGAATTCAAAATCGGGTGTAATGAGTGCTGCCGCGAACTTCTGGCCTTCTCCAACGACCATCATTTCAAGTATGAACGGGGATTCCTTGAATTTTTCCTCTATTACTTCGGGATTCACGAATTTTCCCATCGAGGTCTTGAACATGGTCTTGGTTCGACCTGTTATTTTCAGCTGACCTGTAGGCAGGAGTTCTCCAGTATCGCTGGTATGGAACCAGCCGTCGGCGTCAATTACTTCCTTTGTAAGTTCCGGTGCTTGATAGTAACCCAGCATGACATTTTTGCCACGGCACAGAATTTCTTTCGTTTCCGGGTCGATACGGACTTCAACCCCGGGGAGCGGTGGTCCTGCCGTACCTATCTTGCGGCCGTTCTTAGCCGAGTTGCTCACTGCTATCACGGGTGAAGTTTCGGTAAGGCCGTAGCCTTCGTATATGCTCATGCCTATGCATGTAAAGAAACTTGCCAAACGCGGTTGGATTCCAGCACCGCCCGAAACAATCATTTCCAGACATCCGCCAAAACTTTCCCTGATTTTCCTATATGTGATTCTGTCAGCTATTTTCCACTTCAACTTGTACCACAACGATCTTTTATCCAAATCGTATTCCGTGGCCAGATCCAAGGTCATATAGAATAATTTTTTCTTTATGCCCTTCATTTTTTCTCCCTTACGGTAAATCTTATCATAGATTTTTTCGAGGAAACGTGGCACGGAACACATCAGGTGTGGTTTCACTTCTGCAATGTTTTCAGCTACTTTTCCCATGTTTTCAGCATAGAAGGTTTCATAACCGATGAACTGGTAGAAATAGTTCATCATGCGTTCGTACACGTGGCATAGCGGCAAAAAGCTCATTGTCCTCGAAAAGTAGGGTTTCGGCGTTTCCCTCACGCCCATGAAGTTGAATATTATGTTTTCGTGCGAAAGCATCACGCCCTTCGGCATGCCGGTGGTCCCAGAAGTGTAAATCATGGTCACCATGTCTTTCGGTTTTATGGAATCCTTTATGCCTTTCAGGCGTTCGGGAACGGGATTGGCTTTTCCGAGTTCTACGAGTTCTGCAAAATCCGATGTCTGTTCGTCGCGTTTCTTGAAGGTGTATATTTTCTGTACATTGGGTAGTTCCGGAAGTATGTTGCGGATCTTGCGCAACAATTCGGGGCCTTCGAGAAATATGAATTTCACTGTGGCATTGGAAAGAATGTATTTGTAGTCGTCTTCACTGATAGTCGGGTATATCGGCACCAGAATTCCGCCCATCTGCTGCACTCCCATATCCAAAAAATTCCATTCGGGACGGTTTGATGAAATCAAGGCAACTTTCTCGCCCGGCTGGAGGCCCATTGCAAGCAAGCCGTAGCTTATGTTGTCTGACATTTCAATATACTCGTCTATTTTGAATTCCTCCCACTTCCCTTCCCGCTTTGCGGCAAACACAGGTCTGTCGGGGTTGGTGTTTTTCCTGTATTCCAGCAAGTCAAATAATCGTTTTACTTCCATGATAAGTGATGTTAGTTTGTATATCAGTTCCTTGAGATTTTTCTTTTCCCTAGTGAATGTTTGCTATTGTTTTAATAAATTGTATCCGTGTAAATTGTCTGGCTTCCGAGTTGGTCTTTATTGCCAACATTCCCCTGAAGTCTCCCAACGACTCGTATTGGTTCTTCTCCATCCAGCGCATTATTTCGCTGTTCAATTCTCCGATATATTCAATTCCGTGTCTGTACAGAGCCGAAACCGTCTGCACCGTAGCCGCCCCTGCAAGCAGAGCCTTTATGACGTCGTCGGATGTGGATATTCCTCCCGAAACCGAAATATCACACGATATTCGCTTCGAGAGCAGTGCCGTCCACATTAATGGAAAACTCGGATCTCCGGACTGCATCGGTGCCTGACGATTTATAACTTTTTTTCCGTCGGTGTCAATGTCAAAAACGGAGATTCCGTTGAACAGAGTCACCGCTGAGATGCCATACATTGAAAGCCGTTGCACGAACTTGGCCAGATCCGTGAAATAGTTTTCCATTTTCACCACTACCGGCAAATTTCTTATCCTTCCCAATGCCAGCAGGGTGTCAGCATAAAGCCTGTCCACGTCGTCGTAAGACATGTTCATGTCGCACGGCAGGTTAAAGATATTGAGTTCAACAGCATCGCAGCCTGCATCCTTGAGTTCCTGCACGAAATTCACCCACCCGCCGAATGCACAGCAGTTGACGCTCGCTATCACAGGTATTGCGAAGCGCTCCTTTATGCCGCGTATGTGTTCGAGATACTTTCGGGGGCCATGTGCAGGAATGTGTTCCCTGACAAAATCGTAATTCGAGCCCGAAACTCCGTAGAATCTCATGCTTGACGATTTTATCCCTGCGGAGTATAATATTTCTTCTTCCAATATCGATTTCAAGACCACTGCTCCGGCTCCGGACTCTTCCATCTTTTCTATATTCGCAAGCGACGTCGAGAGATCACTGCTCCCGACTATCACCGGTGAATTCAAATCCAATCCCAGAAACCTTGTCTTAATGTCCATATCGTTCCAGTATACAATTTAAAGATTTTGCAAAGATATGATTTTTTTTTCACAATTCCGCACTTCAAATATTTTTTTTTCAACACAAAAAAAATACCACACATTAAAGAACTATATTTCAAACGTTTAGACAAAAAAAAATATTACTTTTACGAAAGTAAAAAAATATTGGCTTGTTTTTCCCAAAAAAAATGAGTAATTTTGCAAACCGATATTTTTAATAAACTACAGATAATGAAAGAAAATAAAGAAGCTCAAAACACTGAAATTGGGGATGTTATATCCAAAACAGAAAATTTCATTGAAAAAAACAAGCGCATCTTGGTAGGTGCAATTTGTGCCATTCTGGTTATTGTTGTCGCAATCTTCGGTTATCGTGCCTGCAACGAAAACCGCAACAATGAAGCCGCCGATGTCATTTTTCCTGCACAGCAGTGGTTCGGTCAGGATTCTCTGCAATTGGCACTGAAGGGAAACGCTCAGCACCCCGGTTTCGAACAGATTGCCAATGACTACAGCTCTACCAAAATCGGCAACCTCGCAAAATACTATGCTGGAATTTGCAACCTCCGTCTCGGAAACTATCAGGCTGCCATTGACTATTTTGAAGACTACAGCGGAAAAGACGTCATGACTTCCGTAACGTCAATCATCCTCACCGGCGATGCCTATCTCGAACTCGGCAACGACAGCAAAGCCCTCAGTTGCTACGAGAAAGCCGCAAAAAAGAGCGATGACGACATCAATACTCCCATGGCACTTTTCAAAGCCGGCATGGTTTACATGATCCAAAACAATAAAAAGGCCGCCCTTGAAAAATTCAATGCCATCAAGACCGAATACCCTGCTTCTACCGAAGCACGTTCTATCGACAAATACATCGGCTACGCCGAATCTGCAGAATAATTTTCTGACCTTACAAGAAAAGGTTGCCCCGAAAAGGACAACCTTTTTTTATACCCTAAAAAAAACATTTGCCGTGCTCGGAAAAAAAACGTAACTTTGCATTCCGGTTTCAACCATTAAGCCTCAACCATCGTGGCACATTTACACACAACAAATGATGAATAATATAACAGAGATTATTTTAGGAACAGCAGTCGTCGCAGTTGTTTTTCTGGCCGTATTCTATTTTGAAAGGGAATCGCGGGAAAACAAGCGCAAAAGCGGATGTCCTGACAACCGCGGATGCAGCATTGTCTTTTACATATTCATGGCACTTTTACTAGCGGGAGTCGTAGCCGCATATATCGTTTACAAAACTTCAAACAACTGAAAACATTCAACATCATGATGCTTATCGGAAACATAATCACCGGAATCCTGCTCGTTCTTGCAACCGTATTGTTTTTTGCGGCTTTCTGCGGCAAGAAAAAAAACAGAAAAAAACGTCTGTGGTTCACTTTTCTCACACTAATCGTTGATACCGGAATCGCGGCACTTTTCGTGTATCTGGTACAGGGATGATTGCCGGCGGCTCACTGAGGCATGACCGTAGCTTTTCATATTAAGAAGCCACCGTTTCCCACAGGTACGAGTGTTGCTCAGCATACTCCATAAAGAAAAACAGAGACCAACGGCCTCTGTTTTTCTTGTTGACATGCGTATTTTTTATTTCTACCTGTTGGATGAATTAACCCATTGGCGGAATTAATCTAAAGCATATTTGACATGGCCAACGGGTTGACACTACAATAATCCTTCCAATTGCTACAAAACACTTGGAACAGTTCGCCTTTTAACAAAAAAAATGTAAATCCAAAGACACCCGATCCTTGAAAAGATCCAAGCGTCGATGGTAAAAAAACAAAAATTTTGCCATGAGTAAAAAAAAGAATTGTTTTTTTTCGTATTTTTTCGTATTTTTGCACCCACGAAACAAATAATATTTTACAAAATAAAATAATTGTAACACAATGATTACCAATAATTTCACCCCAAGACACAATGGAGTATCCAAAGTTGCCGACGAAGAAAAAATGCTCAAAGTCATAGGCGTTTCTTCTTTAGACGAATTGATTGACAAAACCGTTCCTGCAGCAATACGCCTGCCGAAGCCATTGAACTTACCCGACGGAATGAACGAATACGAATTCCTGAACCACGTAAAAGCAATAGCTTCCAAAAACAAAATCTACAAGACATACATCGGCATGGGTTACTACAACACCATAACCCCAGCCGTAATCATGCGCAACGTATTTGAAAACGCAGGCTGGTACACTGCATACACTCCTTATCAGACAGAAATATCGCAAGGCCGTCTCGAAGCCCTTATGACTTTCCAGACCATGGTTGCCGACATGACAAAAATGCCCCTCGCCAATGCATCGCTCCTCGACGAAGCCACTGCCGGCGGCGAATGCATGCTCATGTTCTTCAACTCACGCACACGTCAGCAGGTAAAAGACAATGCCAACAGAATATTCGTTTCCGATGACGTTTTGCCACAGACAATCGACGTAATAAAAACCAATGCCGCCCCGCGAGGTATCGAAGTAGTAGTGGCAAAAGCATCCGAAGTGCAACTCGACAACACCTTCTTCGGTGCAATACTCCAATACCCTAATCAGTTCGGCGAAATCACCGACCATACGCAGTTCATAGCCGACGCCAAGGCAAAAGGCATCTTCGTTGGTATGGCTGCCGACATCATGGCTCTGGCATTACTCAAGTCTCCTGGTGAAATGGGCGTTGACTGTGCTTTCGGTTCCACACAGCGTTTCGGTATACCGATGGGCTACGGCGGTCCTTCCGCTGCATACTTTGCATGTACAGAGACCTTCAAACGTGCCTTCCCCGGACGTATCATCGGCTGGACCATCGACGCTCAAGGCAACAAAGCCCTCCGCATGGCCCTCGGCATGCGCGAACAGCACATCAAACGCGAAAAGGCAACTTCCAACATCTGTACGTCTCAAGCACTTGTCGCCATAATGGCCGGCTTCTACGCCGCTTGGCACGGAAAAGATGGCATTCTGGCTATCGCCCGCAACATCAATACAATGGCTGGCGTTCTTGCTGCCGAAGTTGAAAAATACGGCTACAAACAGCACAACAGATATTTCTTCGACACACTCGCAATACAATGTCCGATAAAAAGCGACGTAGTGAAGAAAATCGCCCTCGAAAACAAAATCAACTTCCGTTACATCTGCGACGAATGCATCGGCATCAGTTTGGACGAAACCACTTCCAAAGACGACATCAACAATATACTCCGTGTTCTGGCCGAAGCTGCCGGCAAGAAATTCGAACCACTCGTATGCAACGGAAAATGCACATGCAGCGTAAACACAATTCCTGCCACCCTCAAACGCACATCCTCGTTCCTCGATCATCCGGTATTCAACACCTATCATTCCGAAACCGAGATGATGCGTTACATGAAAAAACTGGAAGTAAAAGACCTTTCGCTCAACCGTGCAATGATACCGCTCGGATCCTGCACAATGAAACTGAATGCAGCAGCAGAAATGATGCCGCTCAGCTGGCCCGAATTCACACAAATTCACCCGTTTGTTCCTGCCGATCAGGCTGCAGGCTATCTTGAAATGATAGAAGACATGAACAAGGCTCTTTGCGAAGTTACAGGTTTCGCAGGCATCTCGTTCCAGCCAAACTCAGGAGCGGCAGGCGAATACTCCGGACTCACGGTTATACGCAACTATCACATCTCTCAAGGCCAAGGCAACCGCAACGTATGCCTGATACCAGCTTCAGCACACGGAACCAACCCTGCATCTTCCGCAAAAGCCGGATTCCAAGTTGTTGTGGTAAAATCTACCGAACATGGTGAAATAGATGTCGAAGACCTCCGTGCAAAAGCAGAACAGTACAAAGACAACCTCGCTTGCCTCATGGTTACCTACCCGTCAACTCACGGCGTTTTCGAAGAAGCCATTCTCGACATCATCAATATCATCCACGAAAACGGCGGTTTGGTTTATATGGACGGTGCAAACATGAACGCACAGGTCGGCCTTACTTCCCCTGGCTTCATGGGTGCCGACGTTTGCCACCTGAACCTCCACAAAACCTTTGCAATGCCTCACGGCGGCGGTGGTCCCGGCGTTGGACCCATCGGAGTGTCGGCAAAACTCATCGACTTCCTCCCATGCCACTCGCAGGTTAAAGTCGGCGGCGAAAAAGGCAATGCCATGTCCGCTTCACCTTTCGGAAGCGCAATGCTGCTACCTATCACCTATGGTTATCTGAAAATGCTCGGCGGCAACGGCCTTACCGAAGCCACACGTCACGCAATACTCAATGCCAACTACATCAAAGCCCGTCTGGCTCCTTACTACAAAATCCTTTACACCGGAAAACAAGGCATGTGTGCCCACGAAATGATAGTTGATTTCAACGAATTCAGCCTGAAAGTCTCTGTGGGAGATATCGCAAAACGACTCATGGACTATGGTCTGCACGCACCAACAGTAGCATTCCCTGTTCACAACACCCTTATGGTTGAACCGACCGAAAGTGAACCTCTCGGCGAAATGGACCGCCTATGCGATGCGTTCATATCCATCCGCGAAGAAATCCGTGAAATCATGGACGGCAAGGTTGAGCAGAACAACAACGTTATTTTCAACGCACCTCACACAATGCAGGTCGTTTGTGCCAACGAATGGAACAGACCCTACACCCGTGAGAAAGCTGCCTTCCCGCAGCCACACGACGACAAATACTGGCCTACCATCAGCAAAATCGACGACGCCTACGGCGACCGCAACTTGCAACCTGTATGGCCTATGGAATAATGATTCTTTTATTCTAAAAAAAACATCGGCTTTTTTGCCGATGTTTTTTTATCTGCAATTGAAAAATAATTCGTATTTTTGCAAAAAAATAAAAACTTAATATTCAATACAAAAAACGAAAAATTGACATTTGATATAAATATAAATTAACATATTACAAACCAAAGCATTAGCTATTATTCTTGTCCGAATCAAAAGCCTGCAAACTGATGATTCTCAGTCATTGGAATATACGCTAATCCACGAGAAGTTTCGTTTCTCGTCTACGTCTTTAGCAGTTAATGCTCACACATTAAGGTGTGAGTTAATCTAAGGCGTAGGCGGGGTTCTTGCAGGCTCCTCGTGGACAAGATAGAAAGGCTCGCACCTTTTCTCTTTAGCCATAACCAAGATTGGAGATTGATAGCATTGCAAAAAAACTATCAATTATGGCGATTATTCCAAAAATTTTAAAAGACATTTGCGAATTAATTTCAACTGCAAATTTATCGCTTTCGCAATCCACACAAGACGAACGTATTAATTCTGCAATAAATGAAGATGAAATTCTTGATTTCATTGAAACGTATTTTAAATTTCCTCAAGGATATGTTTTAGTTCGCCCAAATGCAAGAGAATGGTATGATTTCGTTATCGAAAATAATTCCAAAAAAGAATTTTATCCAATAAACATTAAAGTAACAGATACCACACATGCAGACAATCTCAACTGCAAATTAGGAATTTACTATGCATTAACGGGGCTAAAACCCTCTTTTGGCAACGAAATTTCTTGGCTACCCTACTTTGAAAAATTATATAATGGTTTTGGCAAACAAAAGGATAAGGATTATTATTTTTTAATTGTCAATAAAAACAATCGTAATGACGTATTTTGCACCACATTGAGATGTTTAAAATCAATTACACCCAATGGCAATAATCTTCCATTTCAGTGCAGATGGAACTCAAATAGAAATTTATTTAGTCGTGACTTTGATGATGCTGCAGAATTTATTTTAAAAACGCTAGGTGAATCCATCAAATTACGTTCCGGTATCTATTTCAACTTTAAAAAATACTTTCCTCAATATGCATAATGTAGAAACATTAGGGCAAGTATTTACACCACAAAATATCGTTGCCGAAATGTTACAATTAATAAGAAATGATGGTCGAATTCTTGAACCATCGTGTGGTGATGGCGCATTCTTTAACGAAATTCCGAATTGTATAGGAATAGAATATGATTCGCAACATTGTCCATCCAATGCATTAAACATGGATTTTTTTGATTATCCATTGGAAGAAAAATTTGACACAATCATAGGAAATCCACCTTATGTTAGGTACCAAGATATTGAAATGTCTACAAAAAATAAATTGAAATCAAACTTATTTGATGAAAGAAGTAATTTATACCTATTCTTCATTGAAAAATGTATCAACCATTTGACTGAACATGGAGAACTTATTTTTATTACTCCACGTGATTTTCTAAAAGCAACATCCAGTATCAAACTAAATAACTTTATATATCAAAATGGAACAATAACAGATTTAATTGATTTGGGCGACAAGAAAATATTTAAAGGATTTAATCCTAATTGTATTATATTTAGATTTGAAAAAAATAATTTCAGCCGAAAAACCAATGTATCTAAAGAATTTGTTTGTACCAATGGACAATTGATGTTTACGGATAATTCATATCCAATAAAATTTAAAGATTTATTTTTTGTCAAAGTTGGTGCTGTTAGTGGGGCAGATAATATCTTTACACATGATGAGTTTGGTAATGCGGATTTTGTTTGTTCCTATACTGCTAAAACAGGAAAAACAAAACGAATGATTTACAATACTATAAATCAATATATTATAGATTATAAAGATATTTTATTGAAACGTGGTATCAAAAAATTTGATGAAGCAAATTGGTGGCAATGGGGACGAAATCATTACATTTCCAATGAAAAAAGAATTTATGTGAATGCCAAGACAAGAAATAAAAATCCTTTTTTTATACACAATTGCAAAAATTATGATGGCTCTGTTCTTGCAATATTTCCCAAAAACCAAAATGTCAATATCAAAGAAGTATGCAAAGAGTTAAACAAAATAAATTGGTTTGAATTGGGTTTTGTTTGTGATGGTAGATTTATTTTTTCTCAAAAAAGTTTAGAAAACACCATTTTACCTATTTCTTTTAAACAATTTGCTCCACCAAAACAGAATGAACAAACTCTATTACAACTACTTTAGCAACCGATAAGCACTCTTTTAAGATATGTAATTTCGTACCACACTATCTCTACCACATTTTGATACGCCTTCCCCTACTTCTTTGATAGGAGTACCGTAGCGTATGCCGAAACACCCTCTTCCCTGCCCTCGAAACCGAGATGTTCGGTAGTAGTGGCCTTTATCGAAATATCTTCCTCACTGATTCCCAGCACCCTTGCCAATGTCTTCTGCATTTCCGGCAAGAATTTGGCCACTTTCGGTTTCTGCAGACATATCACGCTGTCGCAGTTCTCCAACACGTAACCCTTTGCCTTCACGAGTTCATAAGTCCTCGAAAGCAGAATTTTACTGTCTATTCCCTTGTAAGCAGGGTCATTATCGGGAAAATGCTGACCTATGTCTCCAAGATTCGCTGCACCGAGCATGGCATCACAAACTGCGTGTATCAACACATCTGCATCGGAATGTCCGACTGCACCTTTCGAGTGCGGAACCTGTATGCCTCCGAGCCAAAACGGCAGTCCATCTGCCAAAACGTGAACGTCAATTCCTATTCCTGTTCTATATTTCATTGTTTTTCAAATATTTAAATTTATAAACACCGAAGCAGTTCTCCCACTTCGACAAAAATAACTTCTACTGCAACATCTTTTTCCATCGTACACAGCGAAACATAACACCCGTCTTCTGATTTCACATTCTTGAAATAATAATTTTTTCCGAAACACGAAGTTGTCCTGCTTTCCACATCCACCGAAAATTTGTCGAAAGTGTCCGATATTCCAGTTCCGACAAGTTTCACGCAACTTTCTTTCATTGTCCAAAGCTGCGTAAAGGCCACGTTCTGTCTGTCTCCGGCAGGAAAAGACTTCAGATATCCGTACTCTTTCGGATTGAAAAAGCGTGCTGCGATTTCAAGATTACACTTTCTCAAGAATTCAACATCCACACCAACTTCAAACGGTGCCGTTGCCACGACAGCACGGTTGCCCGTATGTGAGATATTGAAACGGAAGTGTTTTTCCGTTTCGAAAAACGGCTTGCCTGACTCTGAAAGTTTCAGTTCCGGCATTTCAGTGTCGGGGAACTGCTGTCTGAAAGCATGGTTCAGAAGTATTTTTCCAAGCACTGAAACCGCAATATTTTTCCGCTTAAAGTACGAATTTGGAAAAAATTTCCTGCACCAAAGGGAAAATGACGGATTTTCGAAACAGGCGTCCTGAAAATCCGTCATGTAAATTTTCGGTTCCATATAGCCGGAATTGAGACTTATGCTTTTTTGATGTCCAAAAGTTCCACTTCGAATATAAGAGTAGAATTAGGTTTGATAAGCGGACTTGGGGACTGTTCTCCGTAAGCCAGTTCCGAAGGTATATAGAATATGAATTTCGAGCCCACAGGCATCAGTTGTACGCCTTCCGTCCAGCCCGCGATAACATGGTTCAGCGGGAATTCTATGGCTTCACCTCTCTGCACCGAAGAGTCAAACACCGTACCGTCAATCAGGGTACCGTGATAATGTACCTTCACGGTGTCTGTGGCCTTTGGTTTCGGGCCGTTTCCCATCTTAATGACTTTATACTGCAAACCCGATTTCGTCACCGTCACACCATCTTTGGTTTTGTTTTCAGCAAGGAACTGTCTGCCTCTTTCCGTCTCTGCTTCCAATTCTTTACGGTGATTGGCTTCTATTTCCTGATTTATAAGTTCGAACTGGTGAGAAAGTTCTTCATTGTTCAAAGCACATTTCCCGTTTATTGCGTCAATGACGCCCTGTGCAAAGCTGTCTCTTTCAATGGACAAATTCATTGATTTGAAATTGTTTCCGATATCACATCCGAGTGCGTAACTTCTTTTTTCCGAATCGTTCATAAATGATTTGTTTTTATCAGTTAGTATTAAAAAAGGCAGTCGGTCTGACTGCCTTCTGTATTTTTAAAAGACATTATTAATCTCTGTTGTTCTTTGTACTTCCTTGGAAGGTTTGCGAACCCAAGCGGCTCATGGCGCAACGGAATCCAATCCATGAAGTGGATTTTTCCTGATCGTAATAACGGCGCGTACCGGGCTGCATCCAGTATATTCTGTCGTTCCAAGAACCACCCTTCACTACTCTTACCTTGTTGTTCACCATGGAAGTAATATCGTCCGGTCTTGTATAACGTCTGTACATCATATTCGTAACGCTGTCCTGAGAAGCAAGTTTAGCGGCAGCTCCGCCACCTTCTTCCTCATCTTCGCTGTTGTTGGATATTCTCCAACCTTCCTGACTCAAAGTGGAAGCATAGTCACCGTCAAGGTAGTTGATATTGTCTGCCTGACGATAGTTGCGACGGTTGAGGTCGTCGTCAACATTACGGTAAACTATACCACCCGTAGTATCGTTTATCTTAACTTCTTCGTCTTCTATTGTTACAGTTCTGTAAACGTTACCTCTATAGGGGTTGAGGTCTTCGCCGCCGATGGGGTTTACATCCTGACGGTAAACGTCCATACACCATTCGCTTACGTTGCCTGCCATGTGGTACAAGCCGTAGTCGTTGGGGAAATACCATCTGATTGGAGCCGTATAAACCCAAGAGTCATTCAAATTTCCAGCAACACCCATATTGTCGCCGCGAGAACGTTTGAAATTGGCCATGAACTGACCGTAATAGTCTTTTTCGGCAGAACGTGCACTCTGTCCAGCCCAAGGATAAACTTTGTGTTCCAGCTGACGTTCATCGTAAGTATTGCCGATCATGCCGAGGGCTGCGAATTCCCATTCGGCTTCGGTCGGGAGACGGTAGTTCGGCAAGAATATACCATCTGTTTTGCGGATATTTCTCGGTTCACCACCTGCACTTGGATTAAGGTCTTGCAGCCCCTGTTTGGTTTCACCTCTGTACATACCGGCAAGATACACGTCGGTTTGGAATGCGTTTTCTGCACTGAGGTCTGTCAGATCCAAAGAAAGGACTCCGGCGTCAACGGCTATTTTTTCGTTTACGCGGTTCGAACGCCACAAGCAGTATGCACTTGCCTGTTCCCACGAAACTCCCACAACGGGATATTGGTCGTAGATTGGACTTTGGAAATAGTATTCTACCATATCTTCGGCATAGGTAAGTTTTTGTCTCCAGACGTTGGTGTCCGGATAGGCAGCTCTTACATATTCTGGATACTCTTCACCGAACACACGCTGCATCCAATAAATGTATTCTTTGTATGCTATATTGCTCACTTCAGTTTCGTCCATGTAGAATGAAGAAACCGTAACTGTATGTTCAATGTTGTTCCACTGATGACGGGTATCGTCGGAAACACGACCCATAAGGAAAGAGCCTCCTTCGATGAAAATCAGGCCAGGACCCGGCATCTGTTCAGTATATGGGGAAACTTCGAATCCGCCCCATTTAGAATCATTGTAGTTCCAGCCTGTTGTTTCAGAGGCCTGTTTTTTTCCGCATGAAACGAGTACTGCACCTATCAATAAAATACAACTTAATAATCTAATAGCTTTCATGGCTCAATATATTTTTTGATGTATTACGTTTTTTCTTAAAATAAGTTTCTTTTATTCTAAATTATTGTTTCTTCATCAGAAGGACGGACAACGTACCGCTCTGACTTTCTTTTCACGAACAGGACACGGGAGCAGGAATCCCAAGCTGATTTCGTGAGAACCCGCTGTGTTGTTGGCCAACTTGGAAACCGTAACGTCGTAGCTGTAGCCGAGTTTGAACCAACTTTGCTGAACACCGACCAAGAAGATGAAAGAGTCGGCATTTTCCAAACCATGACGGAACCATACACCAACAATGAAAGGCATCCAATCCAAATAGAGACCATAATTGAAGTAGTTGAAACCACCTTGGTACTGGTAAATCAGGTTGGGAGAGATAATAGGTGTACCGAGTGCGAGAGAAGATGTTCTGCGCTTGTCGGTAGCCATATTTATGAGACCGCCGCCATGAACGGTGAACTTCATGGGGAGTTCGCTGATACCGTAAAATCCGTTACTCGGCTGAGTAAGATGGGAAACAGAAAAACCACCGTACCATACGTCGCTGTAGATTACGGCACCTGCATTGAAGTCCATGTACCATTTGTTGAGGTTGTCGGGTTTCGTAGCCTGCGTAACGTTGATGAAACCGTATATGGGGTCAATCTGGTCCGGGAAACGGAGGTTATCCCAATCAAGGTTGAGGTTTACCAGACTTGCCTGCAAAGCCGCATTTACGAACACATATCTCGACAACTGGAAACGGAAGGAGTACATAACACCTGCCATCGTTGTCATCAGCGCACCGTGGTCGCCCTGACGGTCGTTCATTACAATTGCACCTATACCTCCGTGCAAACCGTCTACGTATTGGTCGTACGAAAGAGAAACCGTTTTGTAGGAACTTACCAATGCCGGCCACTGGTTACGATAGTTAATGGAAATTCTCGGACACACTTTTGCACCAGCCAATGCCGGATTCAAATATAACGGATTGGCATAAAATTGTGAGAACACAAAGTCTTGTGCGTTAACCGACTGACATGCAGTGATTACCACTGCCAACGCCAGCATTATCTTCTGTATCTTTCTCATCTTCATAAGTTATTAATTATGTCTCTAAATAATTCCGCAATATTACGATTTTTTTTTTGATTTTTCAGCATTTTACAAAAAAAAAATTACAATCTATTGAATTACAAAGATATATAAAAAATTTTTTTTTAGAGCTTTCATTATTTTTTGGCCTGCTTTTTCTGTTTTTGCCGTTTTTTTGCCGTTTTTTTGCCGTTTTTTTCAATTTTTGCCGTTTTTTTCCGGCACACAATTTTTTTTCTTTTTTTGAGTTATTTGTTTTTATTTTTGTTAGAAATATGACACCGATTTTTTCCGATACTTGCCGAAAAACGGCACTTGTTTGTTTCCTGTTCTGCTGTGCAGCCACGGCTTTTTCGCAACAGCATTCGAAATCATTTCAAATTCATTGGGCAGAAACACCAGATTCCATGACCGTATTCAGTCCTACTTTCGAGGAATGCGGTGCCGGTGACAGATTTCCATTTTTCAACTATTTCAAAGAATTCGCAACCGCCGGAAACTTGAAAAATCCAGTTTCATGCATTTCTGTTTTGAACGATGTATATTCTGTTTTTGTTTCAAAATCCGAGGAATTATTTTTGAACAGCCTCAAAATCAGCATTCCCGACACCATATATTATAGTGTCTCTCCGAAAATCATGGAGGACTCGACCCATTTTGTGCTGACATTATTTCCTTACTTCCGTACGAATGAAGGAATAAGGCGTGTTGAAAGGTTTTCGCTCTCTTACAGATTCAACACTGTTACCACAGTCTGCGAAAAATCTGTCAAATCGGTCGGCAATTCGGTTCTTTCCGACGGTGAATGGTACAAGATTGCAGTGAACGCCACCGGCATATACAAGATTACGGTCGGGGCTTTCGAAAACATGGGCATTCCGGCAAGAGGCAAAAGCATTGCCGACCTGTCGCTGTTCGGCAACGGCGGAGAATGCCTTCCGGAAAAGAACAGCGTTCCTCGCGCCGATGACCTGAAAGAACTGGCAATAAGCGTGACTGACGAGAACGGCAACGGCATTTTTGACGGAAACGACTACATTCTGTTCTTCGGCGAAGCCGCCAACGTGTGGAGATACAGTAGTAACGAAAAGATGTTCGTATATAAGGTGAACACATACTCTACCGAAAATTACTATTTCTTCACTTTTTCTCCCGGCACCGGCACCGGCACCGGCACCGGCACCGGAAAACGCATAGCAACTGTAGACGAATCGGACCTGACCGTAACCGAAGACGTGGTTACATACATTTCAAGAGATGTGATAAACAATGATTTGACGAACACCCACAAAAGCGGACAGATATGGGCCGGAGAGAAATTCACACCTTCGTCACGGACACGGAATTTCAATCTGCAACTGCCAAACATGGTGAGTGGGGAAAAGATAATGGCCCGATACGCTGTGGCAAGCATATCTACAGCCCGATCTTCCTTTGACGTGAACTGGGGGAACGGGCACAACACATACAATTTCCAGAACAACTCACCGTACAAGACATTCACCGATTCACGCACGTCGCAGGGTGGCAACACCTGCAGTTTTTCAATAACTTACAATTACACCGAAAGTCTGGCCGTGGGGTATCTGGATTTTATAGAAGTCAATGCCGTATCTCTGCTGCAATACAGCGGCAGAGAATTAGATTTCAGGAATTTTGCCGGCAATTCGGGCAACTCTGTGTCAAAATATCACATCACAAACGCACGGAACGTGAGTGTATGGGACGTGAGCGACCACAACAACGTGAAAATGATGCGGGCTGATTTTTTGGGCGACACGCTGGTGTTTGTTGCAAAAAGCGACGTTATCCGCGAGTTTACCGCCTTCGACGGCAGCTCGTTTCTTTCGCCTCTCAGAGCCGAAAAAATCGACAATCAGAACCTGCACGCTGAGAAATCAATTGATTTGGTCATTGTTGCACACAAAAACTTCCTGCAGCAAGCCGAAAAGATTGCTGAACTGCACCGCACCTACGACAATATGAGCGTTTTTGTAACCACGCCCGAAAAAATATACAACGAATTTTCGTCAGGGAAGCAAGATGCCATTGCCATACGCAGTTTCATGAAAATGCTTTTCGACAAAGCCGTTGATGACAATTCACTCTCAAAGCCGAGGTACCTTCTTCTGTTCGGCGGAGGCAGTTTCGACCATCGCAACCTGCTGCAACACAATGAAAACACTGTAATAGGATACGAAACGGTGGAGTCGTTCACCGATGAAGGTGGATCTGTTGCCAGCGACGACATATTCGGTTACCTGCACGACGATGAAAGCGGAAGCGTATCGGAATCGATAGACATCGGCATAGGCCGTCTGCCCGCCCGCACCACAGCGCAGGCCGACATTCTAACCGACAAAATCAGCCGATACATAACCAACAGAGACTTCGACATTCCCGACATAAGGGGCGACTGGCGGAACATGGTAGTATTCCTTGCCGACGACGCAGACCCCGGATGCAGCAGCGACGTGAGCTTTGTCACCAGCAGCGAATACACCACGGATACACTTGAAAAGACGTATCCGAACCTGAACATCGAGAAAATATATGCCGATGCATACGTTCAGCAGTCAGGATCCATAGGTTCTTTCTACCCCGATGTAACAAATGCCGTGACAAAAAAAATGAACTACGGATGCATATTCCTGAATTATGTAGGACACGGTTCTCCCGACCACATTGGTTCGGAACGCTACATGGAACGTTCAAACATACCGAACTTCAGCAATACCAACTCTCTGCCGTTTTTCATGGCAAGCACATGCTCTTGGGGAAAATACGATGATCCTGACGATGTTTCCGGAGCCGAGATTTTCCTTCTGAGTGCCAACGGAGGAGGCATTGGCGTTGTAGCAGCATCTCGTCCAATAAGTCACAACTCTCAGGTGGACACCAAGATAAGTCTTGAACTCTTTGCTTCGCACAACGGCATACAGAACACAATCGGAGATGCCGTGAGGATGATGAAAAACGGTTTCAATACCACTCATGCTCTTACCCTTTTCGGTGACCCTGCACTCAAGCTGTCGCTGCCCGAATATAATGTCGCCGTTACAAAAATAAATGATTCCGATGTCATACCCGGAATTGCCGATACTGCTACGGTATTGTCGAGGATAAAAATAAGCGGAGAAATTCAGGACATTTCGGGGAACATTGTAAACGGTTTCGAAGGGAAACTCTACACCACCGTTTTCGACAAAAAATCCCTGCACCGGACACTGGCCAACGACAACGAAGAGACCGAGACGGATTTCCGCCAGCAGAAGAACGTTCTGTTCAAGTCACAAGACACTGTCATGAACGGAAAATTCGAATATTCGTTCATTGTTCCCAAAGACGTTTCGTACAAATACGATTTCGGGAAACTGAGCCATTACGCACAATCTGCCGATGCCAACGCATCGGGAAACTTCAAAAACATACTTTTCGGAGGATTCAACGAAGCTGCCGACACTTTGGAATTTTACCCCGAAGTACGGTTGTTCATCAACGACAGTCTGTTCATCTCGGAAGGAATCACCAACCGTAATCCTTCAATATATGCCATTCTCAGCGACAGGGTCGGCATAAACGCCGTAGGTAGCGGCATAGGCCACGACATTACCGCCGTTTTGGACAATTCCGTGAACGAAATAATCACCCTCAACGACTTTTTCGAAACCGACATCAGAAACTCTGCCAAAGGATATGTGAAATACCCGCTCTACAACCTTTCGGAAGGTCCGCATACGCTTACACTCAAAGCATGGAACATATACAATTACTCGAACAGTGCCACCGTTAAATTCACTGTCGGCAAGGCAGAAAAGAACGAGATAGGCAGGTTTTTCGCATACCCGAATCCTGCAAAGGAAAATGTTTCGATACAACTGGAACACAACAGCAGCGACATTCGGAGTGCCGAAATTTTCATTTTCGATGCTTCGGGCAGGTTGGTACGCAAACTCACTCCAAACGTCGCCAAGGGATCATCGGTAGCAGGAAAGATAGACTGGGACTTCAGCACAGAAAACGGTGGAAAAGCCGGCAGAGGAATCTATTTCATGCGTGCCGTGGTAACATTTTCCGATGGCGAACAACTGACAAAATCGGCCAAAGTGATAAAAAATTAAACAAAAAAAAAACTTTGAGCAATAAAAAAAAACAACTTCCGTTTTTCCGAACACAATTTTTTCAAAAAAAAAAAACGACTTCAGAAATGAACAGAAAATTTAAGATATTGGCTACTTTTTCGCTATCCGCATTACTGTATGCCAACACATTTGCACAGAAATACGATGAGCAATACATATCTACGGCAATGCCAATAGTGCTTGTCGCACCCGATGCCACATCGGCAGGGTTGGGCGACGTGGGCGCAGCTTCGAAACCCGATGCGAACTCATCGCATTGGAACAACGCGAAGTTTGCCTTTGTAGAAGATCAGGCGGGATTCTCCATGACCTACACGCCGTGGCTCCGCAAACTCGGTGTTGGCGACATGAACCTGCTCTACCTCGGCGGTTACTACAAACTCAACAACCGAAGTGCTTTGGGAGCATCAATAACATACTACTCGGTCGGAGAAGTGGAATTCACCGACGAAAGCGGTTCGAGTTTAGGCAACTACAACCCAAACGAATTCACAATCGACATGACCTACTCCATGAAACTTTCGGACAACGTTTCCCTCGGTGCTACCGGACGCTATCTGCGTTCTGACCTGACACAGGGTCAGGATGTGGGCACTGCCACCACTCATGCCGGAAATGCCATTGCCGCCGACATCGGAGTTTATTACCAAACACCGCTCTTTGCATCGCCTTCGATGCCGGGCGAACTGGCACTCGGTCTGTTCATAAGCAACCTTGGTTCGAAAATATCCTATTCCGACGACGACAACGAAAAAGACTTCCTGCCGGCCAACCTCCGTATCGGCGGACGTTACACGGTGGATATCGACGAATACAACCAGTTTTCGCTGATGCTCGACGCCAACAAGCTTTTGGTTCCCACCCCTCCCGTATATGATGAATCAGGCAATATAATTGCCGGCAAGGAAGACAACGCTGCCAAAATAAGCGTCATGCAGGCTGTGCTGCAGTCGTTCTCGGATTCGCCTAACGGTTTTTCGGAAGAGTTGCACGAAATACAGCTTTCCGTGGGTGCCGAATACTGGTACAACAAAATTTTTGCCATCCGTGCCGGATATTTCTACGAAAACAAGCATAAAGGCGGCCGCCAATACATGACTGTCGGAGGCGGAATACGCTACAACCTTTTCACATTCGACCTTTCGTACCTCATTTCACTGACCACAAAAACCCAGAGCCCGCTGGCTAACACAGTCCGCATATCGCTCGGCATGAACTTCGGTCAGCCGAAAAAATAAAAAAAGACATTTTTTTCATATTTCATAAAAGCCGCGGTTTTGACTCTTTGAAATCGCAGTTTCCTTTTTTTAAAAAAATTTGCCGAAAAAGATTTTTTTTCGTATCTTTGCAATTCAAAAACATGATAATACAAATCTTACAAATATGAGAAAAGCAATCGTTTTAACCCTTTTAGCAACAATATTCTACACTGCTAACACACAGAAAGTCGTAAAATATTACGATGTGGCAAACACACAGAAATCGGTTGAAGGCCAGTATTCGGGCGACACGAAAGTCGGTACATGGACATATTATCACCCCAACGGAAATGTCTACCAGACAGGAAGTTTTGACAACAGCGGAGAAAAAACCGGTGTATGGAAAGTTTATTATGAAGACGGCAGCGAATGTGCCGTAGAGAATTATGAGAACGGCGTTTCCCGCAGCTGGTACCAAGGTGGCAAGCTGAAAAGCGAAGTCAATGTTACCGACGGCAAGAAAAACGGGCTCTACAAATCGTGGTACGAAAACGGCCGCCAGAAAGAAGAGATAACCTTCGTTGAAGGAATAAAGGACGGTGCCACCAAAGAATGGCATGCCAACGGAAAGCTCAAATTCGAAGGCGAATACAAGGACAACGAACTCAACTGCTATGCCGTATGGTACACCGAACTCGGCAAGAAAGACATGGAAGGCAAAATCGTTGACGGCAATCAGGAAGGCGAATGGATTTTTTATTACCGCGACAATGGCGGTATAGGCATACGCGGGAACTATGTGAACGGATCGGAGACCGGCCTTTGGACATACTATTACGAAACCGGTGAAAAATGGCGTGCAGGCAATTACGTCGATGGCGTGCGCCAAGGACTTTGGACCACATGGTATGAAAACGGCAAAAAACTCCACGAAGGCAAATATGCTGACGGACTCGAAGAAGGCAAATGGACCGCATGGCACACCAACGGGAAAGTAGACTACGAAGGAAGTTTTGAAAAAGGTCTTAAAACCGGTGAATGGCACGCCTACAACGACAACGGCAAACCGCGATACATCATAAACTACAGAAAGGACAAGAAAAACGGCAAGGAAGTCCGCTATTTCAACAACGGCAACATAATGTCGGAATGCAACTACGCCGATGACGTGCAAGACGGAGCATGGAAGAAATACAACACTTCGGGCAAACTCGAAGAAGAAGGCAATTTCGACAATGGTCTGAAAGACGGCAAATGGACATACTACACCGAAATGGGCAACATCGCACGCGAACAGCACTTCAAGAACGGCAAATCGGACGGCACTTGGGTTGAATACCACCGTAACGGAAAGAAATCAATGGTCGGCGAATACTCAATTGTAAACGACAACTCTGTCCGCGTAGGCACATGGCACTATTACGACCAGTACGGCGAAGAAACGATGACAATGACCTTTGAAGGAGGCAGCATGGTTTCAAAGGAAGTAAAAAAGAAAGCCACTCCTCAGGAACAGCAGAAACGCCGCAACAAAGACGGTTTTAAAGCCCAGAAACGATGATTCCGTCCGCACTGCCAAAAATTCTGCTGGCATCGAAATCTCCCAGAAGGCAGCAGCTTGTTTCCCTGCTTGGACTGCCTTTTGAGGTTGTGAACGTTTCTGTCGAAGAAAAACTTGACACACCCGTCCCTGCCAGAGACGTAGCGCAAACCCTTGCGATACTGAAGGCAGACGGATATGGTACAGGGTTGCATTCCGGGGAAATACTGCTCACCGCCGATACCGTCGTGGTACTCGACGGAAAAGTCCTCGGCAAGCCAAGAAGCCGGACCGAAGCTTTCGGAATGCTGTCTTCACTCTCGGGAAAACGCCATGAAGTATATACCGGCGTGTGCCTGAAGGATAAAGACAGGAAAATATCGTTCTCGGAATGCACATCGGTATTTTTCAGGGAGCTGTCCGAAGATGCGATAAACCATTACCTTGACAATTACAATTATCAGGACAAGGCAGGTGCCTACGGCATACAAGACTGGATAGGGCTTTGGGCAGTGGAACGGCTCGATGGATGTTACTACAACGTAATGGGGCTGCCTGTAGCACGTATCTGCAAGGAGTTGGAAAAGATTTCCATGTAAAAGTCACTTTATCCGCTTCAATTCTACCCTACCGATATCAAACTTCTGCGGGGAGACCATGAATTTCTGAGGATTCAAGGTCAGCATGCTGGTATCGTTTTTCAAGAAAGGCACATATCCTATCTGCTGATATTCGAGTGTCTTGTCGGGCAAGTCGGATACGTTTCCGTAGTGTACGGGTTTATCAAATTTGGCTTTTGAGTACCCCGGTGCAGAGATTTCAAAGTGGAAACATACATCATTGGACACAAGCGAGAAACGGCCGTTTTCGTCGGAGAAGGTATTCATACCCACACTCCAGTCCTCGTTCCAGCCCCGTATCACTGCCCCCTCGATATTTTTTCCGGTCTTTTCGTCTATGATTTCACCTTCGACGGAAAGGTTCCCATATCCAAGCATATTGAAGTAATTCAGAGGTCTGTGCGGTTTACGTCTTTTCAGCAAATTCAGCCGTTTCACAATCTGCGAGGCAGGTTTTTCCACGCCGGTGTCATCCAGCAGACCCGTGTACCATGCTTCGAAATTGGTGCCGTCCAGACAGTCGTGGAACTCCCACCAGCCATAACCGGCAGCTCCGTTATCAATAGCACATTGAAAGGTTTCGTTCATAAAAACAGCTTGCCACGAATAAGGCACCGAATCGTTGTCGGCCGGAAGTCCGGTCTCCCCTACCATCCACGGTTTGCCAACGAAACGTCCGTACCAGTACATCTCGCTCGCCACCCGCAAAGGATGGTATGTGTGCATTTCAACGAAATCGACAGGCAAAATGGAGGGATCCCACTCGAAAACCTCTATGGGTTCCGAAAAAGCGATGGTAAAAAGTTGGTGAGGTGCATGGTTTTCCATCATCTCGCGCCAATCAACAACAATATTGTATGCCTCAATTTTATCGCGAGTCTCCGCTGGGTCGAAATACAGAGGTTCGTTCATGAAATCGTATGCCCATAGTGTCGGATTTTCCGCAAAATGCTTTAAAAGCCCTGCCGTGAAAATTTTCCGTTGCTCGTCGAGTGGAGGCTTTATAAGCAGCATAACCTTAAAACCACACATCTGAGCCGTATCCATCATCTTTTCCAACGATGGAAACAGAACGGTGGTATCCACGTCATCACTCATCACATCCATACATATTCGGAGTGTATTGAATCCCCAACCAGATATTTTCTGAAAATTTTCCACAAAAGTAGCCCCTTCACCATAATACGCAACCGGAAACACAACACTGTTTCGGACTTCGGTTTTGTAGTTGAGCATCAATGGGAACCATTCCTCGCCATTGAGCATAAATGTCCCTTCGGAAAGGTATACAAAATTTTCCGTTTTTGTATCACGAGCGGGCAATTCGGTAATACGGCGTTCCGTACACCCAAAAATCGCAAAAACAACTATTGCTAATAATAAATTTCTTCTATGCATTGTACTACATTTTGTGTTGCAAAAGTACGAAAAAAAACTAAAAAACACCTATGCAAAGACATATTTTAAAAAAAAATCGTAATTTTGCAACAAATTTCACGGTCCGAACATACATTATATTTATGGAAAACGCCCTACGTAAACACAAAAACATATTGCTCATTGCCATACTAGCTTTATTTGCCATTGGCTTTGCCTTGCTGGTGTTTTTCAACTATTCCAACTACCGTATGTCCTGTTTGGATTATGGATTGTACACAAAAACACTGTACGACTATGCACATCTGCGAATTTGCGACAGTTCGATTTTTCTTTGGGAAAGTCAGCCAATACTACGTGACCATTTTGACTTGTACCTCGTAATTTTTTCGCCATTTGCATATCTATTCGGCCAATACACATTGATGATAATCCAGATAATAGCGGTTATTTTTGGAGGATATGGCATCTATAAACTCACAGAGCTATACAGCCAGAAAACATGGTTAGCACTGGTTGCCACAATAAGTTTTTTGTCAAGTTTCGGGATATGGCATGCTCTTTCGTTTGATTATCATTCCAACGTAGTGGCAGCAATGTTGTTTCCGTGGTTGCTATATTGTTTCAGGAAGGAAAGGTACGGACTCGCCTTTTTTGTTGGCATCATGATGTCATTGGCGAAAGAGACCATTCCCTTGTGGCTTATTTTCACCGCATTGGCTTTGATGTGGGATTATCGCAAAAACAAAAAAGCCCTGCTTTGGCTCTGCGGACTTTTGCTGTATTCGGCAGTATATTTCATTGCAACCACAAAATTCATAATGCCCCTATTGGGCGACCATAATCCCGGGTGGTGGAGATACGAATGGCTTGGCCGTGATTTTATGGGAATGGCCTCACATCTGATACGACACCCACTCGACACTCTTACCCTGCTTGTATGTGCACCCAACTCTACGGTCATAAAACCATTAAAAATAGAGTTTTACATCTGCTGTCTGGCATCTGGACTACTTCTGCTTTGCCTAAAACCCAACTACCTTTTAATGCTCATACCTATGTTGGCTCAAAAAATGTTTTCCGCCGACGAAGGTTTTTGGGGCGTATCATATCAGTACAATATAGAGATTGTAACCGTACTCGCCTGTGGCTGTTTCGTTGTTTTGTCGGAATTCAAAAAAACAAAAATTCAGTCTGCGACAGCCATTCTGACTGTTTTACTGGTAATCGTCACCTCATTTTACACTGTAGGTAATCCGCGTTGTCATATTTGGAAAGACCGGACAAGAATATTTTCCACAAAGCACTATAGCCAATGTGATTTCAACAAAGCCACTTTAAGACGTTGCCTAAAAAGGATTCCTGAAGATGCTTCCGTCTGTGCAAACACGTTTTTTGTACCACGTTTGGCCTGTCGCGACAGTATTTACATGTTCCCGATGGGACTTGCCCACTCAACCGAATATTTTTTGTTAGCCAAACACCACTGGTCGTACTATGAAGGCGATGAGGCGACGATAGAACAGATGGTCAACGACACCATCGGGTGGAAAATTATCGATGGCGACAATGATATAGTACTCCTACAACGAAAGAAAAACGGAACCTGAACGAGTCAAGTTCCGCTTTAGTCTCATATATCCTCCGACCAAAGAATCGGGAAGAACTATCTTCTTTTTTCCTTGATACGAGCTTTTTTACCTGTCAAATCTCTGAGGTAGAAGATGCGTGCTCTGCGAACGACACCGCGTTTGTTGACGTCGATCTGTTCGATGAACGGAGAGTTGAATGGGAATATTCTTTCTACACCTACACCACTGGAAATTTTTCTTACAGTAAAGGTTTCAGTACTGGCACTTCCCGAACGCTGGAGGACAACGCCCTGAAACTGCTGGATACGTTCTTTGTTTCCTTCACGGATTTTATAATGAACAGTCACGGTATCACCGGCTTTAAAATCGGGGAACGCTTTGCGTTCACTCAGACTTTCTACAAATTGCATTAATTCGTTTTTCATGACATATGAAATGTTTGAATGTTAGACTTCGTGTTTATTTACTTTTTTACCATTTTTACAACGGCAGTGAAAGCTTCGGGGTGGTTCATTGCGAGGTCAGCGAGAACTTTGCGGTTCAAACCGACGTTTGCTTTGTGAACTTCGCCCATAAATACAGAGTAGGAAACACCATTCAAGCGGCAACCTGCATTGATACGGTTGATCCACAAGGAACGGAATTCTCTTTTCTTGCATTTTCTGTCACGATATGCATATTGTTGACCTTTTTCCCATTTGTTTTTGGCAACTGTCCATACGTTTTTACCTCTTCCCCAGTAACCTTTTGTGCGGTTGAGGATTTTTTTTCTGCGTGCTCTTGAAGCAACAGCGTTTACTGATCTTGGCATAATTTTTTAATTTTTTTTCGTTCCGGCGATTTGCTCACGCAAATACTTGATTTTCAATTGTCTGTTTCAGATTCGGCACGGAACAATGGTTAATAACTCCTGTTGATTTAGGCCGTGGCCTTATGCTAAAAGCATTTCTTTTACACGTTTTTCGTCATCTCCACTTACCAGTCCGGTATGTGTCAGGTTACGTTTCTGACAAGTTTCTTTCTTGGTCAGGATGTGACTGTGATAAGCGTGTTTTCTTTTGATTTTTCCGGTGCCGGTAAGAGCAAATCTCTTTTTGGCAGCGGCCTTGGTTTTTAATTTTGGCATTTTACTTTACTGTTTTTATTGGTTAATAAACTATATTGAATATATGAGATTTCTTATTTTTTCGGTGCAATGATCATGAGCATGCGTTTCCCTTCCATCTGAGGCATTTTCTCGGGTTTGCCGTAGTCAAGGAGAGCTTCGGCAAATTTCAGCAGTATTGCCTCGCCCTGCTCCTTGTATATAATGGTTCTCCCCTTGAAATAAACGTCCACTTTCACTTTTGCACCTTCTTTGAGGAACTTTATGGCGTGATTCAGCTTGAAGTTGAAGTCGTGGTCGTCGGTTTGCGGTCCGAGCCGGATTTCCTTCAATACGACTTTCGTTGAATTTGCCTTCTGTTCTTTCTGTTTCTTCTTCAGTTCGTACAAAAACTTCTGGTAATCGATAATCTTACATACCGGAGGATTGGCGTTCGGCGAAATTTCAACAAGGTCCATCTTGTTTTCGTAAGCCAATTCGAGAGCATCCTTGATATTGTAAATTTTCGGTTCGATTCCCTCGCCTACTACGCGAACTACGGGTTCCGTAATAAACTCGTTGATACGATGTTGGGCTTCCTTTTTCACAGGTCCTCTGCCTCTTATCGGTTTTCTACTGTTGTTGACAGGTGTTGCTATAACTTGTTTCTCCTTTTAATTAAGTTAATTATTTTTTTTATTATATGTTCCCTTTTACAAAAGGGTTTTTATTTCGTCCTGAATAAGTTTGGCGAAATCTTCGGGCTTCATGCTGCCGAGGTCACCCTGACCGTGACGACGTACCGAAATGGTACCTTCATTTACTTCCTTTTCTCCCAGAATTATCATGAACGGTATCTTCTTCACTTCGGCGTCGCGTATCTTGCGGCCTATTTTCTCGCTGCGGAGGTCAACAATACCTCTCAAATCCATGGAATCCAGCGTACTGAGCAATTTCTGAGCCTGTTCCTCGAAACGTTCACTTACAGGAAGTATGATAAACTGTTCGGGGGTGAGCCAGAGCGGGAATTTGCCACCGGTGTGTTCAATGAGTACTGCCACAAAACGTTCCATCGAACCGAACGGGGCGCGGTGAATCATGACTGGGCGGTGTTTCTGGTTGTCGCTGCCAATGTATTCGAGGTCAAAACGTTCGGGCAGATTGTAATCCACCTGTATGGTACCGAGCTGCCAACGGCGTCCGATTGCATCTTTTACCATAAAGTCCAGTTTCGGGCCATAGAAAGCGGCTTCTCCGTATTCCACCTTTGCCGGAAGATTCTTTTCCTTGCAGGCTTCAACGATTGCGGCTTCTGCTTTTGCCCAATTCTCATCAGTACCAACGTATTTTGTCTTGTTGTTGGGGTCACGCAGGGAAATCTGTGCCTCAAACTTGTCGAAACTCAATGCCTTGAAGATTATTTCAATGATTTCCATCACGCGTATGAATTCTTCTTTCACCTGATCGGGGCGGCAGAAGATGTGGGCATCGTCCTGCGTGAAAGAACGCACGCGTGTGAGTCCGTGAAGTTCGCCGCTCTGTTCGTAACGGTAAACGGTACCGAATTCTGCGTAGCGGAGCGGGAGGTCCTTATACGAACGAGGGTTGTCCTTGTAAACCATGCAGTGGTGGGGGCAGTTCATCGGCTTGAGCAGATATTCCTCGCCTTCTTCGGGAGTTGTAATGGGGCGGAAACTGTCGGCGCCGTAATGTTCCCAGTGTCCCGAAGTAACATAAAGCTGTTTTCCTCCGATATGGGGAGTCATGACTTGTTCGTAGCCGTAACGCTTCTGGATTTTCGTAAGGAAATTCTGAAGTCTCAGACGGAGTTCCGTACCTTTCGGCAACCAGATAGGCAGACCTTTTCCCACCATGTCGCTGAACATGAAAAGTCCGAGTTCCTTGCCAAGTTTGCGGTGATCGCGTTTCTTGGCTTCTTCCATGAGGGTTATGTATTCGTCAAGTTCCTTCTTTTTGGGGAAGGTAACGGCATATATGCGGGTCAGTTGCTTGCGTTTTTCGTCGCCACGCCAGTATGCGCCGGCGAGGTTGATTATTTTCACTGCCTTTATGGGGCTGAAATCGGTGAGGTGCGGACCGCGGCACAGATCTGTGAATTTGCCCGATTCATAGAACGATATGGTTCCGTCGGCAAGTTCGCTTATGAGTTCGAGTTTGTATTCGTCGCCTTTTTTTGCGAAGAAATCGAGGGCTTCTGTCTTGGTTACATCGCGACGTACTACCGGAGTTTTTGCAGAAACGAGTTCCGCCATTTTCTTTTCTATGGCAGCGAAATCATCGGAAGATATTGTGCGTTCACCGAAGTCGATGTCATAATAGAACCCTGTTTCGATGGCAGGTCCGATGCCGAATTTTGCACCGGGGTAGAGTTCTTCAACGGCTGCAGCCAGAAGGTGTGCCGAAGTGTGCCAGAATACGCGTTTGCCATCTTCATCGTTCCATGTAAGAAGCTGTACAGCTGCATCTTCGTCTATAGGGCGGTAAAGTTCGATTATCTTGTCGTTTACTTTTGCAGCTAATACATTACGGGCGAGGCCTTCGCTTATGCTTTTTGCAATGTCGAGAGCCGTTACGCCTGCTTCATATTGACGGACGGAACCGTCGGGTAATGTGATATTTATCATTTTAAACCTGTCTATCGTTGGTTACATTATACATATTTCTCTGATAATCAGCACATAAAGTCTTTTACACCAACTATCATCGGACTGCAAATATACGTTTTTTTTTTGAATACAGCAAATTTCAGCAAAAAAGAGCATTTTTTCACAAGCAATTTTCTTTTTAAAACAGGCAAAAAAAAAGCACCTCGCAGGAGGTGCTTTTTCGATTAAAGATTCTGATTATCTTTTTTTAGCAGCTTTTGCAGCACTTGTTGTAGTCATAGTGCCTGCATTTTCGCTGGCCTGTGCAGTACCGCTTGTTTGAGCAGCTTCTACTGTGGCTACTTTTGCAGCTTTTGCGGCAGCGTTTGTAGTTGCTGTAGTAGCTGTAGCGGCAGCAGCTTTTACGTTAGCGTCAACTGTAGCGGCTTTCTTGTCTTCTTTCTTTGCAGTTGCTTTTTTTGGTGCAGTTTTTGCCGGTTCTTCTACAACCGGAGCTTCTTCTACAACGGGTTCTTCAACAACGGTGTCCATAACAGGTTCTTCAACAACTGGAGTTGTGTCTTCTACCGGTTCTGCAGGTTGGTTGTTGCATGCAACTGTAAGGCCTAATGCCAATACTGCCAAGCTTAATACTCTGAATGTTCTTTTCATGACTTTTTTTCTGTTTTAAAAATTATATACCTTGTAATTTGTTTAATTTTCTGCTTGAGAAAGTTTTACGTTTGTGAAAGTAGCAGTCAGGGCTTTTGCTGCTCCTGTTTCTGCGCCAGTTTCATTCAGCTGTTTCATTGTTGCGTAAACCTTTATTGTAGCTGCGGTTTTGGAAAGGCTGCTTACTTCGATTCTTGCATCGCTGCCTTGCCAGCCATAGAGGAAATATTCTCCGTCCTGATCTGGCAAAACATAAGAATCTTCATCAGTATTGTAATATTCTACATAAACATCATCTCCGCTGAAAGTACCTTCATCGTTTTTTACTGCGATGGAAATCATGGGAAAATTAACCATCTGCACACCTTGAGGAGTTCCTTCTGAGTCTTTAATTTCGTATTCAATCAAAGAATTTTTGGGTGTTGCCTCTATAGCGATAAAATCATTGACAAATTCAGCTGAAATGTAATTTGCTTCCCAAGTCTGGTCACCGAAAGTAACTATAATCTGATTTTTGGGAGCTGTCGGATCTTCTTCATCGTCACTGCAGGCTGCGAAGCCTAAACTCAGAGTTGTTGCAACGAGAGCTAAACTCAATACTTTAAAAAATTTTTTCATTGTTTTAAATGTTTTAATTTGTTTTTAAATTGGTTTTATTATTATTTTCAAAAAAAATCAATCGCCTATTATGTAAACTTTCAAGTTGCAAAATTACGTTTTTTTTCCCAAACTTTAGTTTTTTTTTTTACTTTTTTTCAATCGCCCAATTACAATACTGATTTACAACAAATTATCAAATACAAAGTTCGGTTTCAATTCCTCAAAAAACAGTAAAGAAAATTCTTTACTGAATGAATAATATGAAAAAAAATCCAATATCACATTTTTTCGAAGAAGTTCATCGTATTTCAATTACTTTCAGATCTTCAGCGACAATTGTATTGGGGAATATGGCCTGTGCTTCGGCGAGCAGTGCGTCAACTTTGCTGAAACGTGCAGAAAAGTGCGAAAGCAGCAGCTGTCCCACATTGGCTTCAAGTGCCAATTTTGCCGCATGTACCGACGTTCCGTGACCTTTTTCCAAAGCCACGCCTTCATTTTTGGCATCGAAAGTAGTGTCGAAACAGAGCAGATCGGCATTTTTCACGACGGATATGAGGGTTTCATTGTACGAAGTGTCGCAACAATAGGCATATCGATGAGCCTTTCGGGACATGGTAATCAGGGAGTTTTCTGCGACCAGTTTTCCGTCCCGCACAAGGTCTGCACCGCGTTTTATGTCAAAAATCTCATCGGGAGTAAGGTTATACAATCTGGCTGCATCTTTCTGAATAGACCTCAGTGCTTTCATTTTTTCTTCAACAAGGAAACCATAACATTCTACAGAATGGTAAATCGGGAATGCAGTCACTTTGCACTTGTTGTTTTCCAATATCTGTGCAGGAGAGTCACATTTTATCGTATGGTATCTTATTTCGAAGTTGGGGACTGTTTTCCCGAGAGCGAAAATCTTTTCCATGATTTCCTGCAAACCTTCGGGTGCGAATATGTCGACAGGTTCGGTTCTTCCGCAAAGGTGCATGGTGGATATGAGTCCCGGCAATCCGAAGAAATGGTCTCCGTGCAGATGGGAAATGAGTATCGTTCCCACCGATTGCATTTTTATTGACGATTTCCGGATCTGATTTTGGACACTTTCGCCGGCATCGATGAGTATTTTGAAACCGTCTGCATTAACCACCTGTGCCGAACAGTGTCTGTGTCGTGTGGGTATGGCGGCGCTGCAACCTAATATAGTTACGTACAAACTCATGGTTACTTCTTTTTCAGATAAATCAGTTCTCCGGTATTAACATCAAAAACGGCTTCGTAATCTCCGTCAGGCAAACTTGTCACGGCACCATATTGGGAAATCTTTATGGTTTTCTGCAATGTAAAATCCGGTGTCACGAAACTTACCACCGCTGCTTCCGGAACTCTGTAACGGAAATTATTGAATTTTGTCGGGTTTTTCTTCTTTCCGGACTTACCTTTTGCATAACGCGACACTGCACGCAAATTATTATCACAGCGTATGTTGCAATAAATCACCGATGCTTCCTGATCGGTACTGTCTACAATTCCTTCCTGTGGTGAGAAGCGGAAGAGTTCCACCGTCTGGTCGTCAACGACGACCTTTGACTGTTCGGGTTCGACATAAAACACTTCGGTAAACGTGGTTTTCTGGCCTACAAAAAGCTGCATGAGCTTGCGTTCTTCGGCCTCGAGCCTTTCGTAAACGAACTTCAGCGATTCTCCGGTGTAGGCGGATTCGTATTCTCCGAACATTATCTCCTTTTTCTTCATACGTATCTCATCAATGAGCTTCGCCGCTTCTTCAGCACGCTGTTCCAAGGATTTTTCTTCGGATGTGCGCGAATAAACCACCTTTTCTTCGTCAGACACTGTGCGTGCTATGAAGGTATCCACATGTTCATAGACATTGTAATTTGCCGAATTGTACAAGAATTCAGCAATGTTGATATCCTGAACCCTTTCGGTTTTTCCGGCATCTTGAGGTTTTTCAGGATTGAACGGGCTGTTCACCGATTTCAGTATTCCCGCATTTGACACCTGAATGGAGACGTCGGAGCGGCCGGGTTCCACGTAGTAATAATTGTCGGGGTCGGGCTCGGACTGTCCGACAATTCTTGTAGCCACGATACTCCATACATTTGAAGTGTCCACTGGCAGTGCAAGGTATTTTTCAGCATAACGTACATATGGTGCCACTTCGAATACCGTTCTCTCGAAAGTAACTTCAATGCGGATTTTCGTTTTGGGCAATGCGTAAAAGATTCCTCCCGAAAGATCTTTGTCGGGACGGCCCTTAACCTGATATACCGTGTATTGCGAACAGCCTGCAAACAAGACGGCCGCAAAAAACAGGAATAAAATATTTTTAATGTTCAGTTTCATTTATTTTTTCTTTTTTTGATAAAAGCAAAAGTCCGAGACAAGTCAAGGCTCCGTTGAGTATGAGTATTTCAAAACCGAATTTGTATCCGTTGAACCATGCTTCCGAATTCATTTTGAGTATGTAGCAGATTATTGGGGAAAGCACTGCCACGACCGGTACAAGTTTATCGTTTACTTTCCGCTTAGAAATCATTCCAAACACAAAGAGTCCAAGGAGCGGTCCGTATGTAAAGCCTGCCACCTCGAACACCGTACCGATAAGGGAGTCGCTGTGGAATGGTTCAAAGGCTATGATGACAAGCAAATACAGTAGTGCAAAGCCAATGTGTACCCACTTGCGTATCCTTGTTTTCTGTTTTTCCGAATACCGTTCGTCAGTTCTGTCGAAATGCAGGAAATCGTAACAGAAAGATGTGGTGAGGGCAGTGAGTGTTCCGTCGGCGCTGGAATATCCTGCTGCGACAAGGCCCAACACGAACACGACGCTCGTAAAGGTGCTTATGTGGAATGCCACCGAAGGAAATATCTGGTCGGGTTTCTGGGGCAGGACAAAGCCTGTCTGTTCGGAATAATAGAGCAGCGAAGCTCCCAATGCCAGAAAAAGGAAATTCACCAGAATGAGGGATACCGCGAAGGTAAACATGTTTTTCTGGGCATCTTTCAGCGATTTGCAAGTAAGGTTTTTCTGCATCATATCCTGATCCAGACCTGTCATGGCAACGGTTATGAATATACCGCTGAGAATCTGCTTTACGAAGTAATTGTCGGCGCGCCAGTCTGTTTCGAACATTTTTGCATATCCCTTTTCCGATACTGCTGCTATCAGATCACCGAACGACATGTCGAGTTCGTTCAATACTGCCACGATTGTGATTATGGTGGCAAGCAGGAAAAAGGTGGTCTGCAAAGTATCCGTCCATATTACCGTTTTTATTCCGCCGCGGAAAGTATAAAGCAGTATCAGTATTATGAAAACCACTGCCGGCACCCAAAACGGTATGCCCCATGCCCTGAACACAAATTCATATAACACAAAGACTACCAGAAACATACGCAATGACGAACCGAGAAGCCGCGATACAATGAAGAAAAACGAACCCGTTTTGTGCGAAGCTGCTCCGAATCTCCGGTCAAGATAGGTGTAAATTGAAGTCAGGTTCAATTTGTAGTAAAGAGGAAGCAGTACAAGGGCTATCACTGCATAGCCGATGAGATAACCAATAATAACCCCGATGTATGTAAACTGTGTACCCTGCACGTAACCCGGCACCGACATAAATGTAACGCCAGAAAGCGACGCACCTATCATTCCGTAGGCGACCACATACCATGGCGATCTGCGGTTGCCACGAAAATAAGCATCGTTACCAGAGTTTCTGCGCGAGGTCAGCCACATTATCAGAAACAACAATGCGGTATAGACCACGAAACATGAAAGTATCACAGTTTCCATAAGTAATCTATTGTACTACAATGAGATAATAATTTTTCTTACCCTTCTGTACTACTATGTATGTATCGGCAAGAACATCGTTTCCCGTAACCTTGTAACCTTCTGCGATTTTTGTCTTATTTATTGAGAGTGAATTTTCCTTGAGTGCTCGTTTCACTTCCCCTTTAGATGCAAATGTATGAGTTTCGACGGCAAGGAATTCCGCTACATCTACTCCTTCAGAAAGTTTTTCCTTGCTGACGGTAAATTGCGGGACGCCCTCGAATATTGCACTCAAAGTATTCCTGTCGAATTGCTGGAGAGTTTCCTTCGTACCTTTTCCAAAAAGTATTTCCGAAGCAGCCACTGCCTGTTCGTAATCTTTTTCGGAATGCACACGGATTGTGATGTCCTTGGCCAAAGCTTTCTGCAAAAGTCTCAAATGAGGGGCTTCCTCATGCTCTTTTTCTATCCGTTCTATTTCCTCTTTGGACAGAAGGGTGAAAATGCGTATATATTTTTTCGAGTCTTCATCGGAACAGTTGAGCCAGAACTGATAGAATTTGTATGGCGAAGTTTTTTCAGGATCGAGCCAAACGTTACCACCTTCTGTTTTCCCGAATTTCGAGCCGTCGGCTTTGGTAATGAGGGGACAGGTCAGAGCATAGGCCTCACCGCCTTCCATACGGCGTATGAGTTCCGTTCCGGTAGTAATGTTGCCCCATTGGTCGGAGCCGCCCATCTGGAGTCTGCACCCCTTGGTGCGATATAGAGTCAGGAAATCGAAGCCCTGCAGGAGCTGGTATGAAAATTCGGTGAATGATATGCCGGACTCCATGCGTTTTTTAACCGAATCCTTGGCCATCATGTAATTTACGGTTATATGCTTTCCCACATCGCGGATAAAATCAAGGAAAAGGTAATCCTTCATCCAATCGTAGTTGTTGAGCAGTTCGGCAGCATTGTCGCCCTCATCGAAAGTAAGGAACTTGGCCAGCTGTTTTTTTATGCAATCGACGTTGTGCTGAATTTCATCAACGGTAAGCAGACGGCGTTCGGCAGCCTTGAAAGATGGGTCGCCAATCATACCCGTGGCACCGCCAACGACAGCCAACGGTTTATGACCAGCCATTTGTAAATGCTTGAGCATCATTATACTAACCAGATGTCCAATATGGAGAGAATCGGCTGTCGGGTCGATACCGACGTAGGCCGTAGTCATTTCTCTGTTCAGCTGTTCTTCTGCACCTGGCATAATATCGTGAATCATGCCACGCCAGCGGAGTTCTTCTACAAAATTTGTCTTCATCATTAAGTTTTTCTAAAAAAAGAGGGTCATTATGCAATGACCCTCCATAGGATAATTAAAATATCAAAATTATTTCACAATAAGTTTTGAAGTCATTGCCTGAGATCCAGCCACTACTTTCACTACGTAGATTCCCTTTTTCATATCCTGACAGGAAATAACCTGCGCATGGCGACCTTCTTTTACGGTACCCAAAGACTGGCTGTAAACCATACGGCCGGAGAGGTCGAACATCTGTATTGCCACATCGGAAGCCGTTGCAATGTCCATATCCACTACGACGTAGTTCTGAGCAGGATTCGGGAACAATTTAACAGTGCTGTTTTCACCTGCATGGTTTACTACATCGTGAATACCGATTTCGTTCAAAGTATCGGTAACATACTGCATATCCATGAAAATGCCTCTTCCGTAGGTTCCGTAATAAATAGCTCTCGGATATTTCGTTCTGCCCCAAGCGTAGTGTTCTTCGTTCACGCCGCTGATATAGGTTGTTTCGATATTCGGCATTTTGTTTGTCTGTTGGATAATGGAGAAAACCGGCACACCGAGGAAGTTACCGCGTGTAGACCATACCGGATTAGCGGCAGTTATGTCGGCAGTTATGTAAAGGCCGTTTTCCGAACCAACGTAGACGTTCCCTGTTGAATCTTCAATCAGTGAAGAGTAGAGAGGCATCTTGTCGTTAACTACGGTTTTCGAAGTTATCGTGTAAGTTCCCGAAGCATTGGTAATGTAATACATGTTAGCCACTTCGTCATTGAAATCACCGCAAGTAACAACAACATTGTCATTTCCGCGAGGATCAGTTGCTATGGAAGTGATGGTACGCGGAAGGAGTTTACTGCCGTTGAATTCCAATGTGTCTATTTTCAAGACGCAATTTGTGTCCCCCGATACAGCAGGATAGTACTCAAGCTGGGAAGGTTTGGTACCTTTGAGCAGGTCGTTTATTCTGATCAGACGAGAACCGCTGCCATCGACTTCATCGACAGACACATACAGAGTGTTTCCATCCTTAGTTATTGCCATTGCATGAGGTTTGGCTGTTGCTCCGAACGACATCAGGGTGAACCATGACATTGCTGCGACATCTTTGGAAAAGTCGGTCGGAGTCGAAGTCATGTGAACTCTGTAGAAAACCTGATTGTAAGTACCAATGTAAAGACGGTTCTGTATCGGGTTGAATATCTTCATTTCAATGCCGCCACGTGGAACGCTGACATTTTCAGTGAAGACGTATTTTACAGGATAATCGAAGTGGCTGCGGCTTTTGGCTATAAGCACATCACCTGCCTGTATTGCGTCGTCGCCGTAAGATATGGGGAATGTAATGCCGTCGCGGGTAATTCTTGTAGTAGTATCCAGTCTTACAATAATGCTGTCTTGTATTTCAGTATTGTTTGTCGTTTCCCACAGAACCATAGGTGTAGCGTCTGGGCCTGAAACAAACAAACCGTTGTGGAAATCGGCATCGCCAGTCCAAGTCTGCGAATTTGTATAGTCTGAGTAATCTGCATAAGCTCTGCCTACGTTTCCGCCATTGGCAGAAACGAATATTGCTCTTCTTTCGAGAGGTTCGAGCATGTGGAACATTGAAGAAGCCACGCCACCACCGTCACCGTACCAGAGTACTTGAGCAGTGGTATTCGTTGAGCCGCCGTCGGAAGCGTTGCGCGATTCAATGAAAGGAACGCTGTTATCCATTGCTCCTCCCAATACTGATGCGTCGTTTGCAACAGCGAGTGTCATGAACTGTGTCGTATTGAGACCTTTATTGCACATTTCGAATGATGCGCCGGCGTTGGAAGTTTTAAACACACCGCCGTCCGTAGCCATGAAGAAAGTTTTGTAATCATCGGGAGTGTTCAGTGTAGCGGGGAACACAACGGAGTGAATTCCCGAATGAACGAACGATGAAGAAACGTAAACCGTATTCATGTAGTCACCTGCATTAAGTTCGCTTTCAGTGTATGTTGACTTTGTCCATGTGTACAGAGTGGCACCTTCAAAACCTTCTCCTATCCACAAAGAGTTGCCGCCTACGGCTATTTTGCGGGGATTGTCGGGAAATACCGATATGGAATTGTTGTTCCAGCCCTTATTGGTGGTTCCGTTGAAGATAGTAACGGTACTGGTTGTTATGAGGTTCCATATCTGCTGATTTGTCGTAAGATACACACCTTGCGTAAGGCCAACAGAATCTGCGACAACTGCATAAACATAGTTCTCGTTAGATGGTGCTATCGCCACTTCTATGCGAGATGTATTGTTGGAATCGATGCAGTTTGAAGAAACGTTTACGTATGACTGGGCATCACTCGCGATGCTGGCTATTCTGTAGATGTTGTTTTTGGTAGAGAAATACAACAGACCCTTACGCGGGGAGACGTCTATGTCCAAAACTGCACCTGAGAACACTTTTGCCGGAGCGTTGTTCAAATCGGTCTCGGACTGGAGTTTCCAACGGAAAAGACCGGTGTTTGTTGCGACGTACAGATAGGTAACGCTGCCGTATTCGGCTACAGCCAAACGGTTTACGTAAGCCCAATCAGTTGTTGCATCGAATACGGAATCACTTGCAGGTTTTGTCACAGGGACAACGCTGTAGTTGTTTTCGTCAACGAAACGGTACAATCCCCGACCGATTGGAGCCATGTTGAACGTATTGCCGCCGGATTTCAGGAAACCTTCACCCGTACCGAAATATATGACGCCGTCGGAAGTCTGTACCATGCATGAAATCGGGAGGTTAACCTCAACGCCGTTCGAATACAAAGGCACGCGATTCCAGTGCTGACCGCCATCCGTAGACTTGAACAGGCCTCCAGCCACTGCACCTGCGTACAAGGTCTGGTTCGTTGGATCCTGATTGTCGAAAATAACGGCTCTCGTGCGTCCGGCAATATTGTCCGGACCTAATTCAACGATTTCATCGGCAACCGATTTGGCCATTTTGGTTTCAACCTTTTTGCTGTCAGGCTGATAGGTTTTTCTTCCCATGAGGGATGTCTTACTTGTTGCGACGATTGTTCCTGTTACAAATGTGCAAACAATCAATCCGATAAGTATTCTTTTAATCTTCATAAGATGTTTATAATTAGTTTACTACCTGTTTTTTTCGTTTTTGATACAAGTGGCAAAGATAGTCATTTTTTTTCAATCTCAGCGTTTTTTTTTCAAAATAAATTTTTGGAGCTTGAGAAAAAAAAATCGCAGTCCGTTTATTTATGCCGTATGTAGCAAATGCTACGGATATTTTTTTAACATTTTTTAAGTTTTTTTTTATACAATGGCGTTTCATTTTACGTTTATGCAGTGTATTTTTATTTTTTCAAAGACATAAATATAAGATAAACAACATGAACGAAACATTTGACATCAGGGAACTGAATGAAAAAATCCAAAGAGAGAGTGCTTTTGTTGACATCCTTACCGGCGAAATACGCAAAAACATCGTCGGACAGAAGCACATGCTGGAAAGTTTAATGATCAGTCTGCTGGCTAACGGACATATTCTTCTTGAAGGAGTGCCAGGTTTGGCCAAGACACTGACAATCACATCGATGGCAAACGCCATTCAGGCCAAGTTCAGCCGAATCCAGTTCACGCCAGACTTGTTGCCTGCCGATGTCATCGGAACTATGATTTACAGCCAGAAGAACGATGGTTTTTCAGTGAAGAAGGGACCGATATTCTCGAATTTCGTGCTCGCCGATGAAATAAACCGTGCTCCCGCGAAAGTGCAGAGTGCACTGCTCGAAGCCATGCAGGAACGTCAGGTAACCATCGGAGAAAACACTTACAAACTCGAAGAACCGTTCCTTGTTCTTGCCACGCAGAACCCGATAGAACAAGAAGGAACCTATCCGCTGCCCGAAGCACAGGTTGACCGTTTTATGATGAAAGTGGTAATCTCATACCCGAAAAAAGAGGAGGAGAAAGCCATCCTGCACCAGAGTCTGACTAAGGAATTCGGCAATGTATCACCTGTTCTGAAACCAGAAGACATAATAAAGGCCCGTGGTCTGGTGCGAGAAGTTTACATGGACGAAAAAATAGAGAACTACATAACCGACATCATTTTCGCCACACGATTCCCCGAAGAGTACGGACTTTCGAAACTGAAAGGGCTGATAAGCTACGGTGCGTCGCCCCGCGGTTCGATAAATCTGGCCATTGCATCGAAGGCCTATGCCTTCATTAAACGCCGCGGATACGTGATACCCGAAGACATACGTGCTGTGGCAATGGATATATTGCGGCACCGCGTAGGTCTCACCTACGAGGCCGAAGCCGAGAATGTATCTTCCGAAGAAATCATCAACGAAATACTGAACAGCGTGGAAGTGCCCTGATTCCGGTTTCTGTTTTAAATATCAAATCTCTGATTTTCATTTATTTACAAACAAAGACATCATTCAAAGAGTGTAAATGGAAAACGAAAAAGATTTATTCAAAAGGGTGCGCAAGATTGAGATAAAAGCCCGTGGTCTCTCAAGGCAACTGTTTTCGGGAGAGTACCACAGTGCATTCAAAGGAAGAGGCATGGCTTTCAGCGAAGTCCGCGAGTACCAATACGGCGATGACGTGAGGAACATAGATTGGAACGTATCTGCCCGTCTGAACCACCCTTACGTGAAGGTTTTTGAGGAAGAGCGGGAGCTGACCGTGATGCTTTTGATAGACGTGAGCGGCTCGAACAAATTCGGCACGCGCGTGCGGTTCAAAAACGACCTGATTGCCGAGATTGCCGCTGTACTGGCATTTTCGGCAATACAGAACAACGACAAGGTTGGAGTGATTTTCTTCAGCAACAAAATTGAAAAATTCATTCCTCCCAAAAAAGGGACCACCCACATTCTGCATATCATCAGAGAATTGGTGGATTTCGAACCCGAAAACTGCGGAACTGACATTTCGGGAGCGCTCAGGTATTTCACAAACGTGATCAAGAAACGTTCCACCGCATTCCTGATAAGCGATTTCTATGACAGAGACTTTGAATATGCCATAAAGATAGCCTCGAAGAAGCATGATCTCGTAACCCTGCAGATGACCGACAAAAACGAAGAACAGCTTCCAGACTGGGGTCTGGTGCACTTTTTCGATCCCGAAACGAACCGGAACATCTGGCTGGACACATCTTCGAAGGAAATTCGAGATACTTTTTCGAGAAATTACAGGGAGCACGAAGAATCCGTTCACACGCTGTTCAGGAAGTACGGCATAGACAGTGCAGAAATATCGACCGATGAGGATTACGTAAAATCTCTCATGCGGCTTTTCAAAATGCGTGGACAAAAAGTATAACAATCATGAAACAAACAGTTGCAGCATTATTCGCTTTCATTGGTGTTTTGTGGTCGGCAAACTCTCAAGTGCGTTTCAGTGCCAGTCTGGACACCAACAACATAACCATAGGCGACCATGTACACCTGACGCTCTCGGCCGAAAACACAAGCAATGCGTTCCTGTATTTCCCCACTGCCGATGAATTCAGTACCGGCAATGCGGAAATCATTTCACAGAAACAGGACACATCATTGGACAAAGACGGCAAAATACTGAAAATAAGCCAAATATACACAATAACATCTTTTGAAGAAGGTACCGATACTTTGGACAGTCTGTTTTTGCGTTACCAAATGCCGGGCAAAGAGATTCAACAGATTTACGCCAACCCGCTCTTCCTCGCGGTAAACAGCGTGGCAGTCGACACCAACGGAGCCATAAAGGACATCGAAGACATAATGAAGGTTCCTGTCACATTCAGGGAAATACTTCCATGGATACTGGCTGTATTGGGGATTGCGGCACTTGTCTTAGGCATAATTTATCTGGTAAGACGCATAAAAAAACGCCAATCGATAATACCTGTCCGCAAAGAACCCGATGTACCGGCAGAAACCGTAGCTTTGGAGAAATTGGAGGAACTCAGGATTTCGGCACTGTGGAAACACGGACGCATAAAGGAATACCACACTGAACTCACCGACATTCTACGGCAATACCTCGAGAAACAATTCGGGATAGAGGCGACTGAAATGACTTCGGAGCAGATCATGGACTCCGTGACTGGGATACGTGAACTGCCGGGTTCGGCAAGCGACAACCTGCGACAGATACTGCAGACTGCTGACATGGTGAAGTTCGCCAAATCCGAACCGCTTCCCAGCGAACACGATCTTTCGATGTCGCACGCAGTATTGTTCGTAAACGAAACCGCCGAAACAGTACGCAAACAACGCCAACAGGCCGAGGCTCAGACCAAAGCCGCACAGCATAACGAAGAAGAACAACAAGAAACAATGTAGAACCATGCTTTTGAGTATAACATTTGCCAATCAGGGATTTCTCCTGCTGCTGATACTTGTGCCACTGGCAACGGTATGGTACATTTTAAGGTACCGCAAGCAGAAGCCCGACTTACACTTTTCGAACGTGGAATTTTTTGTCGGCAAGATCAAGACTTTCCGCCAGCGCATGATGCCGTTGCTTTTTGCATTGCAGATGGTTGCCCTCACTGCCGGCATATTGGCCATGGCACGTCCGCAGTCGAAACTCAGCCGCGAGGAAATGAAAGTTGAAGGCATCGACATAATGCTTACGCTGGACGTGTCGGGGACAATGCTGGCCGAAGATTTCAAGCCCAACCGTCTGGAGGCGGCAAAGGCGGTGGCAAAAGATTTCATCGACGGACGTCACACCGACCGCATGGGGCTTGTTGTGTTTGCCGGAGAAGCATTCACCCAAACGCCGCTCACCACCGACCACGGCGTACTGCTTTCGCAACTGCAAAAAGTAAAATACGACATGATAGAAGACGGCACCGCAATCGGTGACGGTCTGGCCACAGCCATAAACCGCATCAAAGAGAGCAAAGCCGTAAGCAAAGTAATAATACTGCTCACCGATGGCGTAAACAACCGCGGGTCGATGGATCCGCAATCTGCCGCTGAGATTGCAGCACTTTACGGAATACGCCTTTACATAATAGGTGTCGGAAAAATGGGCGAAGCCCCCTACCCTTTCAAAGTGCAGACACCTTTCGGCACCCACACCCAATACCAGAACATTCCCGTTGAAATTGACGAGCCGCTCATGAAAAGAATGGCGGAAGAAACCGACGGCGGAATGTATTTCCGCGCCACCAACAAGAAATCGCTCGAAAAGATTTTCGCCGAAATAGACGAAATGGAAAAAACAAAAATCGACGTAACCCAATACAACCAGACCAAGGACGAGTATCTTCCGTTTCTCATCGTTGCACTTCTGGCATTCGTACTGGAGATACTTTTAAGCCTGACTTATCTGAAAACAACCCCATGATGCCATGATACACTTCGAACACACATATTTGTTGTACCTGCTTCTGCTGATACCGGCATTATCAGCCTTGTACATATACAATATCCGCAAGCAGAGGCTAAGGGTAAAAGAATTTGCCGACACAGCCCTTTATGAAAGACTCACACCAGACACGTCGCACATAAAATCACACACGAAATTCGGGCTTCTGATGCTGGCCATGGGCTTCTTCATCATAGCCTTGGCAAATCCTCAAGCAGGATCGAAAATGGTGAAAGGCGAGCGCAACGGTATCGACATTGCAATAGCCTTGGACATATCGAACAGCATGCTGGCCGAGGACATTCAGCCCAACCGTCTGGAAAGAGCCAAGAAAACCATCTCAAACCTCATAGGAGAACTGAGCAACGACCGCATTGCCCTGATAATTTTTGCAGGACAGGCATACACGCAACTGCCGCTCACCAGCGACTACGGTGCCGCAAAACTTTTCCTCGATGCCGTGGATGTGGACATGATAAACTATCAGGGAACCGACATAGGGGGTGCCATTGAAAAATCGATGGAAACTTTCGGGTACGGAGATGACGAAATTCCGTGGGAAAAGAACAAAAGCCGCACCATAATCATAATATCGGACGGCGAAAACCACGAAGGCGACGCTCTTGAGATGACCAGAATGGCGGCAGCCGAAGGCATTCAGGTGAACACAATAGGAATGGGAACGCCCAACGGAGTACCGATTCCCCAATATGTACGCGGAACACGTACGGGGTTCAAGAAAGACCGCGACGGAAACACGGTTACCACGCACCTGAACGAAGCCATGCTCCAGCAGATAGCCCAAACGGGAGGCGGCACCTACGTTCCTTCGGGGAACATAAATACCGGATTGGACGAAATTATAGACGAACTGAACAAACTTGACAAACAAAACTACGGAGAACAGATGTTCGCCGAATATGAAAGCCGTTACCAATACCCGTTAGCAATAGCCATTTTACTAATTATCATAAACTTGTTCATCTTTGAAAGACGAAATAAAATTCTCAATTTCAAAAACATTTTCGACAGAACTCCAAAAAACACCAATTTGCAATGAAAAAAGTTTTTTACATAATGTTGGCTGTCTTTTTGGCATGCGGATTTTCGGCACAGTCGCAAGATTTCAGGAGATCAGCACGCAAGGGGAACAGGCTGTACGACAAGAAGAATTACAGCGAGGCCGAAATTGCCTACCGCAAGTCGCTGGTGCAGGACAGCACTTTTTACAAATCGCAATACAACCTCGGCAATGCCTTGTACAAGCAGAAACGCTATGCCGAAGCAAAAAAATATTACCAGAAAGCCCTTGAATCGCAACAGATAAACGACAAGGAACGCAGCCAAGGTCTGCACAATCTCGGCAACTGTGCACTTCAGGAAGGTTTGGCAAACAGAGGCTCGCAAGATGCAATGAAAGATTTTCAGGAAGCCGTGGAATGCTACAAAAACTCATTGAAGGCTTCCGGAGACAACAGCAATACAAAGTACAATCTGGAATTTGCAAAAAAAATGCTGCAGCAGGAAATGCAGAACCAGCAGAACAACAAAAATCAGCAACAGCAAAACCCGCAAAACCAGCAACAACAACAGCAGAACAAAGACAAAAAAGATCAGAACAAAAACAACCAGCAACAAAACCAACAGCAACAGAACAAGGACAAAAAAGACCAAGATAAAAAAGACCAGCAACAACAGCAACAACAACAGCAACAGAAAGAAAAGAAAAAGGAAGATGCAGAGCGTATGCTCGAAGCGTTGAAAAACAAAGAAAAACAGACGTTAGAAAAACAGAAGGTCAAAATTCCAGCAGGAGGAAGAGTTGAAAAAGATTGGTAATACAATGAACACATTCAAAATGAAACACAATACACTAATAACTAAAGCATTATCGATTACGATAATGCTTTGGGCATTTTTTTCAGCCGCAGCCCAAGAAGCGAAAATGACAGCTTCGGCACCGGGCACCGTTGGTGTGGGGCAACCGTTTCAGGTAACTTTTTCGGTCAATGCAAAGCCGAAAGATTTCCGTCCCCCGACGTTCAAGAACTTCAATTACCTCGGCGGACCGTTCCAGTCGCAAAGTTCGAGCACGTCGTTCATAAACGGTCAGCGAACTTCATCAATGAACGTTTCGTTCACATATCAGCTTTCCTGCGACCGCGAAGGAAGTTTCAGAATAGACCCTGCCACATGCATCGTGGACGGAACCACCCTGACGAGCAATGCCCTGACGATAACAGTGGACAAATCGGCACAAAGCCAGCAGCAGAGCCGTGGTGGAAACCAAGGCGGATGGACGCAACAGCAGACACGCCAGAACGAACCCGTATCCGTGAATTCCAACAGCCTATTCGTCCGTGCCAAAGCCAATAAGTCTTCGGTATATCAGGGAGAAGAGGTGATAATAACCTACAGTATCTATTCTCAAGTGCAGGTACGTCAGTTCCAGATAGACAAATTGCCGAGCAACAAAGGCTTCTGGAGCGAAGACCTCACCGACAATTCCCAACAGGTGCAACAACACGAGGAAATCATCGACGGCAAACGCTATGCTGTCTATCCCATACACAAAATAGCACTTTATCCGCAGGAAACGGGGACTCTTACACTTTCGCCCATAAACACCGAAGTTTCGGCCATAGTGGAAGTCAACAACTCCCGCCGCAGAAGTTCAGGCTCCATTTTCGACATATTCGACGACCCGTTCTTCAGCGGAGGAGGCTATCAGGTTGTCAATAAAACACTCAAATCCAATTCTTTATCGATAAACGTAAAACCGTTGCCCAACGAACCGACCAATTTTTCGGGAGCCGTTGGAGATTTTTCGGTAAAGAGCAAGACCGACACGAAGAAACTCAAAGCCAACGAAGCGCTGACCTACACTTTAACCATCTCTGGATCAGGCAATCTGATGCTCATTGACGATGTAAAAGTTGATTTTCCTTCAACATTCGAAGCCTACGATCCGAAGGTTAACTCTCACCTGAACCGTTCCAGCAGCGGCATATCAGGAAGCCGGACTTTCGAATGGGTTCTCATTCCCCGCGAACAGGGAAAATATGAAATTCCATCGGCAGAATTCGTATATTTCAACCCCAAAAGCAAAAGTTTTGTAACCAAAAGCACCGAAAAATTCACCATAGAAGTGGATAAGGGCGACGGCAACGCAGTTTCATCCGTTGCCAAAAACGACGTAAAGATTCTCAATTCCGACATTGAATACATAAAGACAGGAAACACCAGACTTCAACCGGCCGGCAGCCACTTCTTCGGCAGTGCAGCATTCTGGATTCTCAGCATTCTGCCCATACTGCTGACAATAGCACTATTCGTTGCCATGCGAAAAGTCATTGCCATGCGTGCCGACGTTGATGCATTGAACCTCCGCAGAGCAACCTCCAAGGCAAAGAAACGTCTGCGCAAAGCCGAAAAACACTTGCTGACAGGCGATGACGAGAATTTCTACATAGAAATCTACCAAGCCATCTGGGGATACGTGTCCGACAAATTCACGATACCGGTTTCGCAACTGTCCGGAGAAACCATCCAAGAAAACCTAGAAAACCGCAATGTCGCCGAAGACGTGAAGACAAAAATCATGCAAACCATCGAAGATGTGGATTTTGCCCGCTTTGCACCAGGCAACAGCACCGAAAAAATGCAGTCGATATACGAACAAACTCTCCAGATGATACTCGACCTTGAAAAACAACTAAAATAGAGTCAATATGAAAAAACATATTTTTGTAATAATCAGCATTTTAGCCATCAGCATTTTACCCGTTTCCGCCGAAGATGCAGATGTAATGTTCCATAAAGCCAACGAACTTTACAAAGCCAAACGTTACGACGAAAGTGCGGCCTTGTACAGAAAAATATTATCGGAAGGGCTTGTATCGGCAGAGCTGTATTACAACCTCGGCAATGTCGAATACCGCAACGGTAACATTGCCCAGTCCATTTTGAACTACGAACGGGCCTTACGGCTTTCGCCTGCCGACAGCGACATAAAAAACAACCTCGCTCTTGCCAGAAGCAAAACATCCGACAATATCAATACCACGCCGAAATTTTTCCTCTCACGCTGGCTGACAAGGATAAACCACTGTTTTTCCGCAACATGCTGGGGCGTAATCTGCATCGTATTCATAGTGCTTGTTTGCGTGGCCGTATCGTTGTTCTTCATGAGCAGGTCGTACAGAATACGCAAGGCAAGTTTCTTTGCTGGGATACTGCTGATATGTCTCTTGGCAGCAAGCATAGCCAATGCCGCAATCTCGAACAACCGGCTGTATTCGCACGACGAGGCAATTGTAACAACGCCTGCCGTATCAATAAAAAGTTCACCCGACGATGGTTCTGCCGAAAAATACATACTGCACGAAGGCACGAAACTCTTCATCAAGGACATTGTGGGCAACTGGGCAAAAATAGAACTCGAAGACGGCAACACGGGCTGGATAAGCGACGCCGACTACGAAACAATATGACAATCTGAACGGCCGGCTAACAAAAGGTCTTCATCCTATCCAACAAAAAAGGACTGCCGCAACTTTAGTTGCGGCAGTCCTTTTTACTCCGTATGAATAAGAAATTCCTATTTCGTTTCAGAATATATTATTTCGAGTTTCACATGGTTTGCAAGTGTCTTTGAAGTACCGTTCAGCACCACCGGATTGGCAGCGGTACGGCGAGCATCGATGTATATTGCAAGGCCACAATCCTTTGTTATGCCCGAAACCACCTGCTGTATCTGACGGGAAATGCGCATCACGTACTGCTTGCTTGACTTGTCGTAATAACCGTTGAATGCCGAAGAGAGGACTCCGTCGATAAGGTCGGGCACAAGCGTAACGCTGTCGTTTTCATGGTAGCGGTAACAGAGCAGACGGTTGGCCGGAGCATCATTCGAAGCATCGTCTGCCACCGGAAGTATGAGTTTGGCCTGATGGATTACTGCATGCGGATGTTGTTTCGACCACGCACTGAGATCAGGAAATCTCAGTTTCACGAAAGTTCCGCCAAGGGGCTGCAGATAAAGTTTTTCCTGCCCCGAAATGGAATCTGCCGCATTGTTTTCAAAAGCCGACAGAGGCGTGCCTGCGTACGTATGCCGGTAAAAATTTGAATGTGCTGCGGCGGCAGTGCTTCTTTCATTAAGAATGAAATTGTACGAAAGCACCGAATCCAACCTGTCGTGATAGTAAACGGTAAGGCCGGTGTTGGAAGCGGCAAAGTTTACATACAGGAGCAAGTTGTCGGTATAGATGCCTTTGGGTGTCATTTTTATGCGCAAGCCCTTCAGTACGTCGAGGAATTCTTCATTATTCCTGTAAGTTTTTCTGTCGAAGAACCTGTGTATGGAATTTTTGTGAGTGCCGTTTTTGAGTTTGAGATTGATTACGGTGTCTGAAAATGAGAATTTCACGTCGCTGTCGAAGAATTTTACCGGAAGGCAGGCGAGTTCGGAGCTTGATGTGTAAGACGAATCGATGTTCATGCTTTGTGCCAGTGGCTGTACCTCAAAATGTGCCGTCATGGATTTTGCCGCGGTTTTGACCTTCGTATAGTGTCCGGTGCATGTAAGGGAAAGCACTACCGAATCGACGGCAGTTTCGAAACTTATACCGCCGGTTGTGGAGAGCGATACCTGTGTGAATATCGCAGCCTCAGTCTTGCCGAAGACATCATCATTACTTATTCCCAAGACGCCATTGGCATAGTTCGCCGTGTTCATCGAATCTTCGCGAAAAGTGCTGGCAATGACGGTGGTCGAGTCGTACAAGGCACCTTTGTATTGCGCATCGGGATTGGTAAGACTGATTCCCAAATCCGAATTGTCGTCGGTACAGGCCATCATTGACAAAAAACCAAAAAGCAATGCCGCAATCTTAGTAAAAGTTTTTTTATTCATCGGTAGCTGTTTTCTTTATGACAAAAATATCCTTCCTATGTAACGCGAAACAGTCCTTATTATTTTTTTGTTCCGATTATAGTGTCGTAAAATTTATTTATTTCGCAGAAGAACTGTTCCTTGTCAGGATTGTAGTCCAAGACGTTTTTCTTGCATTCCTTGGCGAAAGCCACCAGTTCGGGGTTTGCATTCGGTGAAGCCACCACTACGCCCTGCGAGTAGGTTATCGCGGTTCTCATAAGTGCCTGAAAATCACGATTTTTATACAGATTAAGATCTTTTGCGGTAGCACCTTCGTGTTTCAGTTTCTTCTCCATTTTTTCTGGGAATACCTGTTCGAAATCGTCACCGAATATGGATATTACCAGCTTTGTGTCGTGGAAAAAAGTTGTTCCTTTCTTGATGCGTCGGATATAGAACGGGACCATCGAGGCGAACCAGCCGTTGACATGTATCAGCGTCGGTTCCCATGCAAGTCCGCGTACGGCTTCCAGACTGCCGCGGCAGAAGAACATCATTCTCTCGTCGTTGTCTTCGTGGAACACGCCTTCCGATGCATATATCGGTTCCCTGCCTTCGAAATATTCGTCATTGTCAATGAAATAGACCTGTGCTCTGGAATTTGGCATCGTGCCGACTTTTATTATCAGCTGATGGTCGAAATTATTGATTATGAGGTTCATTCCCGACAGGCGAATCACCTCGTGAAGCTGGTGTTTTCTGTCGCTGACATAATTGTATCGTGGCATGAGTGTGCGTATGTCGCGGCCGCTTTTGCTTGTGAATGCCGATAAATCATGCACGAATTTCGAAACTTCTGTTTCGGGAGAATACGGACTAATTTCCTGATTTACAAATAGTATTCTTCTTGAAGGCATCTGTTTTTTCTTTAAATTTTGACTTGCAAAATTACGAAAAAAAAACGAATTTACGAAATTTTTTTTATTTTACGATTATCGCTTCGGGTTCGAGGCGGACTCCGAACATAGCTTCCACATCGGCAGTCACGGCATTGGCGAGGCGTATAACGTCTTCTCCCGTACATCCTCCGCAATTAACCAGAACAAGCGCCTGTTTTTCATAAACGCCTGCCCTTCCGAGTTTTTTGCCTTTCCACCCGCTTTTTTCTATCATCCATCCTGCCGCAAGCTTGAATTTGTCGCCGGCCGGATAGCTTATCATGTCGGGATATTCGGCTTTCAGGTCGGCATGGTGCGAAGGTGTCACAACAGGATTCTTGAAGAAACTTCCGGCACTGCCCATTTCTTCGGGCTTGGGCAGTTTCTGCCAGCGGATGCTTGTAATGCATTCGGCGAGCTGCCGCGGAGACAGGTCTGTTATATTATTGTCTTTCAGATAATTGACAATTGCAGCATAGTTCAGTTTCACTTCCGGCTTTCTGTTCAGCTTGTACACCACGGACGAAATGATGAAATTTTTTCCTTCTCCGATCTTGAAAAAGCTGTCACGGTAGCCGAAACGGCATTCTGAATTTGAGAATACCCGTTTTTGTGCCGTACGCAGGTCATAGGCATGTACTTCATGTATGAAATCCTTGGCCTCGCTTCCGTATGCACCTATGTTCTGCACCGCAGTAGCTCCTATGGTGCTCGGTATGGCGACCAGATTCTCCAGTCCGAACCATCCGTTGCCTATGGTTTTCCACACGAAATCGTCCCATATCTCGCCGGCTTCGGCTTTCACAAAGACACTGTCGCTGTCTTCGCTTATCTTTTCAATCCCTTTGTTGGAAAGATGCACTGCGGTGCCGTCGAAATTTCCGGCAAAAACCACATTGTTGCCTCCTCCGAGAATCAGGTGTTTACGGGCATCGAACAACTCTTCCTCAATAAGTTGGGGAATCTCGTCGCTGTTTTCGACAATTACCAGTTCTCTGGCTGCCGCATCAATTCCGAATGAGTTGTATTTCAGGAGTGAAACATCGGTATGTCTTTGCATAACAAGTTATAAATCAAAATATTGACATTAAAGTTCCATGAGTTCATCAACTATTTTCCTTACTCCGGTGCCGGCCTTTTCGGCATAAATCTTCATTTTTCGGTTCACACCGACAGCCTTGGGGTCTACGAGATAGCATTCCGCGCTTTTGGGGACGAAATTTATCAAGCTTGCCGCCGGATAAACCACCATGGAGGTGCCTATTATGATGAAATAGTCGGCCTGCTGACAGAGTTCCACGGCGGACTCCATGTTCGGTACCGGCTCGCCGAAGAACACGATGAACGGACGGAGCATTCCTCCGTCGGGGGCATAGTTTCCGTATTCCAAAGTCTCTCCCTCTATAGGATAGGCGACATTCAGGTTCTTCTCGCTGCAGGCCTTGGTCACTTCACCGTGCAGGTGCAGGACATTCCTTGAGCCGGCTTTTTCGTGAAGATTGTCGATATTCTGGGTGATTATCTGCACGTCGTATTTTTCTTCAAGCCGCACGAGCTGCCGGTGACCTTCGTTTGGAAGTGCGTTCAGGACGTCCTTGCGGCGGGCATTGTAGAAATCCAGCACAAGTTTCGGATTTCTGCCCCATGCTTCGTGAGTTGCCACATCTTCCACCCTGTACTGCTCCCAAAGTCCGTCAGAATCGCGGAACGTGCTTATCCCGCTCTCGGCACTGATGCCTGCTCCTGTAAGAACAACTACTTTTTTCATGCTTTCAAAACAGATTTTTTGATTTCTTTATCCGTTAACGACTGCAAAGATACGATTTTTTTTTGAAACAAATGGCTGGTACAGCAAAAAAAACACGAAAGATGAATGCAAAAAAAGGAAAGGGACTTCCGCCATAATATCGGAAATCCCTTTACGAACCGGTCTTCGGTCATGGCAGGAGTCTTTTCTGCCGCCATCCCGAGCGTCACTGTTTCACTATGCGTTTCAGCACTACACCATGTAGCGTTGTCATGCGGATATGGTAGATTCCGTCTTCCAGTCCCGAAAGGTCGAGATTCCGCACGTTCGTGACAACCATCTGCGTACGTCCGGCATTGTCGATGATTTCGAGCTTTTCGATGACGTCCGACAGTGTTTCGATTGTAAGCACGTTCCTTACCGGATTGGGATATATCTTTATTTCGGGTAAATCGGCCGCATTGCCCGTACTTTCGTTTTTCACCGTGAGATTCAGTACCACAATGCTGTCGCAGCCTCCGACTGACTGCAGCGTGTCGGAATAAATTCCGGAACAAGTGAGTGTCTCGCCGCCGAAGACGTATGTTCCTCCGGCATCTATGGTATCAAAAACGTTTTTCACGATGAATCCCGTATCGGGAACTGTCACAGACATTGTCATGGTGTCGGTTCTTCCGTTGTAACTGAGTCCGGTCACGAAACTTACGGTATGCACGCCCGGAGTAATGGCTAAATCTGCGTCAAGATTACCGCCGTCAGTCAATACTTCCCCGTCCACTATCCAGTGGTAGAAATCAACTTCTTCCGGTATTGCATAGTTATCGCTGTCGATAGTCACGAAGGGTCTTCCATGAAGGATGAGAGACCGTCCTGTACATGTGGGCATGTTGACAGTTGCGGTGAACCCTGCATGTGGAGTACGTTCGTATGCCATTGACGAAAGCACCCGGCTGTGACCGAAGCCGTCGAATATACGGCATCCGAAACGTTCCCCATGAGGAATTCTGGCAACCTGATCGGTATCAATGACATTCGCCGTGTCGGAATACAGAAACCACCTGTAACGGAACCCGTCCGGTGCCTTGAATACCATCGAATGGTCTTTGTTCATGAACGTCTGTACCGGAAGCAACCGTGCATTCATACATGAATTCAACGAATAATAAGCATAACCGAAGTGTTCGACGGAATCATCGCCGCAATGGAATGTCGTGAACCTCAGATTCACCACCGAATCGTGATATGGCCTGAAATCCAGTCCTACGATGTCCCATGGTCTCCACACTATGCTGCTGTCCGCACCTATTTGCCAGCCCTGCGTATTGTATGGATTCACGTCGAAAACAGGTGCTATAAGGCTGTCGTTATCATTCATGAATTCAATGGTGAAGCGTGCAGGACTATCCTCCGAGTTTTCTTTTTTCATTACCGTGGCGTAACGTATTGCCAGTGCATCGTACAGGTTTGTATCCACAACAAGCGTGTACTTGATGGCCTGACACTGGTTTGTACCACCTCTGCCTCCCAGACGCACCGATTCGCATTCCTGCAAAGGCACATCAGTCAACTGATAATTTGTACTTTCATCAAAATCAGGTTGAACGACAACCGTGTGCAGACTTCCGACACTATTACCACGTCCGTATTCCCATGGTCCATGGTCCACCAAACCAACATTGGCATAAGGACCGGGATAGTTTGTGTCGTAGTTTCCATAAGTGTGGTACGTTCCGTATGTGCATACGGCGTTCGAAAGGGATGCATAATCTATACAAGGCCGTTGGCTACCGCAATAGAAAAAATAGTCCAATATTTCCGGAGAACTTGTATCTCCTGCCCTGCAGACCGTTCTGACGTAAATCTGGTATGAAACATGCCGGACGAGCCCTGTCAAGACTGCCGAATTGGTTGCGGTAAACAGCGACGTTCCGGTACCCGGAACAAATCCCTGCTGTCCGTATTCCACAAGCCAGCCCAAAGGCTGTACGCTGTTTGTATCATTCCATACGAAAACTGCCGCCCCACCCTGTCCGAGAGAAGCAAGCCTAACATTCAAAGGTGCCCCGCAACCCGACTGTGCCTGCACTTTGCCGGCCAACAGCACCATTACTGCAACTAAATAACAAAAATTTTTTTCATAACGTTGTTTTTAAACAGTTGTTTTATATCATGCTCCGAACGGTTACCACGGCTGCGTTTTAAAATCGACAGACAGTCAACCTGCTCAAAGCATGACTGAATTACAATGCAAAGTTACAAATTATTTCCGATATTTTCACGTTTTTTCAGGGCAGTACCTAAAAAAAACGCACATACCCTTATAGGGGGGGGTATTTTACTGATTATCAATATATTATAAATATGCGTCTTTTTAATTTTTTTTCACATGCTCGGACAAATTGCCTTCTGCGGTGAGAGAAAATTCCGGCAAGACGCCAACTTTTTCCTCATATCAGGCCGGAGAAGATGAAAATATTTTTCCCCACGAACGTATTTTTTCGTATCTTTGCAAGCGTAAAACATAACCCAAAACTGCTTCAGATGCCCGACATTGCGAAACATACAGGAACTGTAATCAAGGTAACTTCCGAACTCGTGAAAGTAAAAATCGAATCGCTTTCGGCGTGTGCTTCGTGCCACGCAAAAACGATGTGCACCATCTCCGACAAGGAAGACAAAATAATCGACATAAAAACGAAGAATCTGAAAACCGTTCCTCAAGTCGGTGACACTGTGGAAGTTGCCGTCTCCACAAACAAGGGACTTCTGGCAACTTTCATTGCCTACATAATACCTGCCGCAGTCGTAGTTGCCGTAACCGTGATTCTGATGCTGGCAACAGGTTCAGAACTGCTTTCAGCCACGGCAGGTCTGGCTTTTCTGGCAATATACTACATGGTCCTGTATTCCTGCAGAAAAAAACTGGATACCGAATTCGACTTCAAAATAATGGAACAATGACCGAAAAACAAATAGTTACGACACTGGAAAACCTGCCCGAGGCCGCAAGGGAACTGCTCGCCGCTTTTCCCGAAGAAAGATTCTTCGCATTCTACGGCAAAATGGGTGCAGGTAAGACCACATTCATCAAGGAACTGTGTCTCGCTCTCGGTTCCAACGACAATGTATGCAGCCCGACTTTCGCCATAGTGAACGAATATCTCTCCGGCAACGGCGACCCAATTTTCCATTTCGACTTTTACAGAATAAACTCAATATCGGAAACTTACGATATCGGGTACGAAGAATATTTTTACAGCGGGCACTACTGTTTCACGGAATGGACTGAAAACGTGGAACAGATTCTGCCGTTGTCGTACGTAAAAATCGAAATATGCGAAATGCCTTCTGGGGAACGTCGCATAACTGCTTCCAAAACAACTGACTGACATGGGAATTCTCACCATAAAGTACAAAAAGTCCGCGCTCATGCCGGCAATTCCGCATAAAATTCTGATAAACAACATTTTGGTCGGAACAATGCAGAACACGGAAGCCAGTCTGGAGATACCTGAAGGCGAGTACCGCGTCACCATACAGAGCATAATACCGTTTTTTTCGGCTTCACAATGGATCAATGTGCAGAGCGGCGTACGCAACATGCTTACTTTCCGCGACCGCGAAAAATGGTGGGACATGCTGCTGTACCTCGACCTCGGAATGTGGTTCGCTGACATTTTCTTCACGCTTCCTTCACCATGGAATACGGTATACAGCATTTTCACAAACGGATATTTCGCCGTATGGATTGCTTACGAATTCATCATCCGAAAAAAATATTTCCGTCTCGAATTCTCAACTTACAAACTTTAAAACCTCAACTACATGACAAAAAAACTTTTGACTGCACTACTGCTTGTCTGCCTGTTTCCCTGCATTCAGGCCCAGACGAGGGAACTTCCGCAGTCTTTTGCGAACAAATGGTGGCTCGCTGTCATTCCCGCAGCGAACCTGCCCATCAACCTAACTTTCGAAGCGGAGAACGACAGCATCTGCCCTGTCTTGTACAGCCCCACTCAGAACGAAGATCCCATCAATGTCTCACGGTGGTCATTCTCGAACGACACTCTCACCTGTATCAGCAACAGGCTACGGCTACGTATTACCATTATTTACGACAGAAACGCCAACTCCTTTGCCGGAATCTTCAGGCAAAACATGTCATCATCGAAAATACAGTTTACTCCAGCCAACGGTATGTATCGGGATTTCCGGCCACAGGAACCCAAAGCACCTTTTTCTTTTGACGAAGAGAGTGTAACCATCGAAAACGGAGAAGGTTCCGTTTCCCTTTCAGGGACACTGACCATACCCAAAAACGGCAGCGGCAGATTTCCAGCCGTAGTACTGGTTTCCGGCTCTGGCCTGCAGGACAGGAACGAAGAACTTTTCGGGCACAAACCTTTTCTTCTCATGGCTGAATATTTTGCCCAGAGAGGCATCGCGGTGCTGCGATATGACGACCGCGGCTGCGGTTTGTCCATCGGCAATGTGGCCAATGCCACAACTTTCGACTTCGCAAACGATGCCGAAGCCATGTTCAACTTCCTTGCCAAACACAAGAAAATCGACAAGAAACGTGTCGGGATCATCGGCCACAGCGAAGGCGCACTAATTGCACAGATTGTGGCTTCCCGCAACAAAAACGTAAAATTCATAGTCTCCTATGCCGGACAAGGGTACAACGGTACCGAAATTCTGTTACAGCAAAACAGAGCACTGTTCGACATGCAGAATTTTCCCGACTCCGTCATTGAATCACGGATAAACTGCATGAAAGATTTTTTTGCCATAGCCGACACCGCTCCCGAAAACAGATTCATAGAACTGTTCAAGAATACCGTCAGACAGAAAGCCGGAAATCTCTCGAAAGAACATCTTTCGCTGTGCGGACTCGACGGCAGCGGGATATTCGTTCTTGCAAAACAGCTGCAAAATCCGTGGATGAAGGCATTCCTCAAACTCGACCCGAAAGACTACCTGCCCAAAATCAGATGCCGAATACTCGCAGTGGGCGGAAGCCACGACCTTCAGGTTCCAGCCAGAGAAAACCTCGCCAGAATCTCCGAACTCACCCGTGGCCGTGCAACCGTCAGAAACTTCGATGGCCTGAACCACCTGTTCCAGCACTGCACTCCCGACAATTCCCTGAATTACCGCATAATCGAAGAAACCACGAGCCCTGAGGTCATAAAATTCATCGCCGACTGGATTCTGGAAAAACAGACGAAATAGCAAATAATTTTTCCGCCAATCACTTTTTTTCGTATCTTTGCAACCCGAAACAACAGTTTTATGATGCTGAAAAGGATTCTAATTGTGGTGCTTCTGTGTCTTTTGCATGCAAACGGCAACGGACTTTATGCCCAGATTTCCGGCGATTTCAACGGAGACGGCAGGCAGGAAACCTGCACTCTGGTGCCTCCGGCAATAATCGAAGAAGAAATGGATTGCAACGGCGAATACGAGTGCCTGCTTAGCTTTTCAGAAGAAATATTGTCAAAAGAACGAACCGAAAAACTGAAATAATACAAAAAAATCTCACGATACGATGAACGAATTCAAGGCAGATGCAGTACAAGAATTGATGAGTTTCCTTATTGAAAAAAATTCCACCACAAGTCGTACCAAAATAAAAAGCTGGCTGGTAAACGGGATGGTCTGCATAAACGGCGAACACGTTTCCCAATACAACTTGCTGCTACACCCGGGAGATATTGTAACCGTCGAAAAATCGGGCACTTTTCTCAGCCAATGGATGAAAATTGTCTACGAAGACAAATACCTGCTCATAGTCGAGAAAAAAGAAGGCATACTTACCCACAGTCTCACACAAAACGATCCGTCACTGCAGAACATTCTCAACGACTATCTGCTCTTCACACACCAGCGTTGCAGGGCACACGTCGTGCACCGCCTCGACCGCGACACGTCCGGACTGCTGATTTTCACAAAAGACAAAAAAGTGGAACTCATGTTCGAAGCCGACTGGAAAGGCAAGGTCTACGATCGGCGCTACATTGCCGTACTTTCCGGCAAAATGCGAGAAGAAGGCACCATCGAATCGTACATCCGGTACGAAGACGACGGACGCTATGCCTGCAGTGCCGAAGACAACGGCGGAAAATTCGCCGTAACCCACTATCGCACACTCAAATACGCAGAAAACTACTCCCTTGTGGAATTCAAGCTCGACACGGGACGTAAAAACCAGATACGAATACATTCGAAAGTCATGGGGCACCCGGTTGTCGGCGATTTCCGCTACAACAACCCCGACGACCCCATCGGCCGTCTTGGACTGCACGCCTACAAACTCTGCTTCTTCCACCCGGTTACCGGCAAACGGATGCAGTTCGAGACACCCTTTCCACAATCGTTTACCGACCTGTTCGAATAAAAAAAGCGAAGCCGTACGGCTTCGCTTTTTTTCGTGCAACATACATCACTCTTCACCCTCACCAAGACCTTCGCCACCTATCTTGGCTCGTCTCTCAAGTTCCATCTTTCCGAAACGGAATGTCACTCCGGCACTTATGAAACGGCTGTTGGTAACCTTCTGTGAACTGTAGGAAATGTAGCGTGGGTTGTTGATGGTGTTTTCTGATTTGTTCCAGTTGAAAATATCCTGAACGTTGACGTAAACGGACAACTTGCGCTTGAGAAAATCGGCCCGCAAACCACCGTCGATGGAATATGTCGCTTTCTGTTCCGCATACAACGACTGAGTGGGTGACTTATACCTTCCCGACGCAAAGACTTCGAGTCTGTCCCAAAGTTTCGCCCAAACATTGACGCGGAAGCTGTACGAAGTCTTGTGATTGCTTTCCTCCACGTACTCCAAGTACGAATCATAGAGGTTTGCGTAGAAACGGACATTGAAATAGCTTTCGGGACGATATACGATTCTCAGTTCGCCGCCAGTGTTGTACGATGCTCCGAGGTTCACCGGCTGGGAAATCATTATCATTCGTCCGAAAATGTCATTGTATTCCGAAGTTGTCAGCGTGTTTATCTGGTTTTGGGAGTTACGATGGTAGGCCGATACCGATACCGAGCCGAAATTTTCGTAATATTTGGTCCATCCGCCTTCAAATGAATTGGTGTAGGTGGATTCCAGCTCCGGATTTCCAAACGAGTAACTGTCTTCGGAATATGTACGGAACATGCTCAACTGCGAACTTTGGGGGTTGCGTACCCTGCGCGAATAGCTCAACGTAAATGTGTGCATGCTCTCTGTGCGGTACGACAGATGTATTGACGGCATGAGGGTGAAATAATCTTTTTCCACGTCGATTCCGTCCTGTTTCTGAATTGTGTTGAAAACCTGATAGTCGATATTGTTGTAGGCGGCACGAAGTCCTCCCTTAACCGTAAGATTGCCGAACTGGTGACGTATCGTGAAATATCCGTCAAATCGGGTACTGCTTCCCTTGCTGTCGCAGAAACGCAGACTGTCGGTACGGTAATCTCTGTTCCCGAAAACGACCGCGGTATCCGTGCTCACCAAGGCGTTGTCCTTATCCAAATCATACGACAAGCCCAATTCTATTTCACCGTTTCTGGAATATGGCAACGCATAATCGACGCTGAAATTGAAATTCTGAGCCCTGCCGTCATTGGTTACTTTCTTGTCTTTGCTCATGGCCACGAAAGGTTCGCCGTACTTACGTCTGAAAATGTTTTCGCTTTCGGAATTCGAGATGGAAGTTCCGAAATCTGCCGAAATCTTGTGTCCGAAATTGTTGAATTTGTGCTCATAGTTCAGGCCTATGTTGCCGAATCCGCGGTGGCTGCTCACGGTATCGCCGGTACGGTATTCGTAAAGTTTGCCCTGCAAATACTCTTCGCGTAACTGCTTCTTGTCCGATTCGCTGTTGTTCCACGAACCGTTTACGCTTCCCCACATGGAGAAAGTGTTCATGGAATCCATGTAATACGTGGCATTCAGGTACACATTTCCGGAGATAGATCTGTTCTCACTGTTCGACGTGTCTATTTCGTGAGTAGTGGTGTCACCTAACTTGTCAAGTTTATACAGCCAGCCGTCCGATTTGTTTTTTCTGTTGGAATATCTGCCACCGGCATATATGTTGAACGACCACTTTTCGTTTGCCCACATGTACGATATCCATGGCATGGTGTTGGGCTGGGTCGACCCGTTTATGCCGAAGCTGGTAAAACTGTTTTTCTTCACTTTTGCGTTGGTGACAATGTTTATGACACCGCCGTCGGTTTTGGACCCGTACCTTGCCGAAGGGTTGGTGATGACCTCGATGCGTTCCAGTGCATTGGCCGGCAGCTGCTGTATGTAGGTCTTGAGATTTTCTTCATTGAGATGGGAAGGCTTGTCGTTTATCCATATATCCACGCTGGAAACGCCTCTCAGTGTGATGTTGCCTTCTATGTCCACTTCCACGCCGGGAGCGTTTTGCAGAGCGTCGGCTGTAGTTCCGGTCTGTATGCTCGGGTCATCGGTTACGTTGTAAAGGTTCTTTTCCCCGTCAACCGAATATATCGGGCGTTTTTCGCTTATTACCACTGCGTTGAGTGTCGTGGCACCCTGCTTTATTTTGAGTGTTCCTATGTTGGTGTCGCACCTTACGTCGGTCGGTATCATGATGTTTTGGTACCCTATGCTCGTAACCCTGAGCAAATACTCACCTGCCGGAATCCCAGTCAGAGTCACCTTTCCCCTGTCGTCGGAAGATGCTCCGCGCACGAAAGAAGAATCGGACCTTTTCAAAACCGCCACATTGGCATACATCAGCGGTTCCTGACTGTCGAACTCCTGCAAAACGCCGATTACCGTATATGTCTTGCCGTTTGTCTTTTCCTTTTTCTGCTGTGTTTGTGTGTTTTCATTTGCACGCCGGTTCATGTCTCCACGGGGAGTTCTGCCTCCCGGACGGCCGCCGCCAAATCCGCCGAAACCGCCACCGGGACCCTGTGCCATTACAACTGTACTTAACGTCAATAAGCCCAGAACTAATAATCGTGATATTTTCATGTATTTTTTGTATTTGTATGATAATTGGTATCGTTTTTATGCGAAAAATTGTTGCAAAGATACATTTTTTTTCACTTATATGCAAATTTTTCATCAAAAGGATCTTTCGGGTAGATTCCTGACCAGAATGCAACCTCTTCTGCAAAAAAATAAAAACACCTGAAAAACAAAAAATCCCTTCCATTCAGGAAGGGATTTTTTAATGTTTTAATGTTTTATTAAAATTTTGCTATGACACGGTACGTTGTCGCAAACCAGCACAACTGTGTAACTGCCTGCTGGGAATGCTGACACGTCGATG
>JAZRZP010000024.1:0-27497 GCA_045601425.1 Bacteroidales bacterium | reverse complement strand
CACATAAAATGCGCAATATGATTAGGGGTAAAGGCTTGGTTCTTGTCGCCACGATTTACATATTTACTAAAAGTAGTGAAGAAATAAGAAAGAATGTCCTGCCCCTTGGTTGAATCATCATTGATATACGGCAGAATTTTTTCATTGATGAAATCCAATATTTCTACAAAGTGTTCCGCTTCCAATTCTTCCACATTTTGGTCTTGCAGCACGTTGGTAGAAAGCAGAGCTATTTTTTCAGCTTTATTCACGCTATTTTGTAGGTATTCACCAAGTTTACCTTTTATATTCGCAAGTATTTCGCTTGTCGTTCTATCTTTGTACTGCAAATCGCTTTTCAATGCCAACATGCAAGTTCCGACAAACTGACTGCGCTTTCCTTCCTTTATGCCGTTTGTATGCAAAAGTTCATTCAACTCGTTTGTATTTTGCAATACGGCTGGAGCATTATTGTATGTTTGACGTTCGAATAATCGGGCATACTCATCAAACGACTTTAACACCGTTTCTTCAATAAGTTCTTCGATGGAATTTCTCCAAACTTTCCAAACTCGAATTTTGTTAGTCAGACTTGTATCGGCTAAAATGGCAATGATTTTCGTATTTCGATTCTGCCGTTGTTCCAAGTCAACGTAATCGAAAAGTTGGTTTTTGTCATTTTCAACTTGCCGTTGTTTTGTTTCAACTAAAATCGCCACATTTTTTGCAGCATCATAAAAACGGATATCGAGTTTCCAATGTGCTTGTGTAACATTTGAAAGTACTTGTTTGTACGAGAATTCTCCTCCCTCGATGTTTGATACTATTTTGTCTCTGCCAATAGTGTCAACGATGTCTATTCTTTGCATTTTCTACGCCATAATTTGTGCGCTCGCTTATCCATTTCAGCTTTAACAGACAATTTTTAGGGCAAAAAAAGACGTGGAACCTGAAATACCCACGTCCTAAGGCCCTGAGAATTGCCCGCAAATACAGATAAGTCAAGCCCACGCCCAAGCGCAGGCATCTACTGACTTATTCGCGTAATTGCATCTTTCTAAAATTTCTCAGGTTTTAGGACTGCCTCGAATAAATAGCAAACGCTATGATTAATACTATTTATATTTTAATTATATATTTTTTCTATTGTCGGTTTTTTACAATGATAATACGTTTTGTTTTGCAAATATACGAAAAAAATACCGTTCGGGCATTCCGATACGGCTTTTTTTAAAAGAATATCGTGTTATATAGCTCTGATTCAGTGGTTTACTGCTAAAAAACACGCCGGAATTCCCCGGCGTTTTTTTCTGAAAAAATGTATTCTATTTCTTTTCGAAGAGTTTCATTCTTTCGTGGCGCGTCTCGTCCTGAAGCAGTATGTTCAGTTTGAAACGGCTTGCGTCGGCACCTGAAATGCGGAGACTCTCTTCCTTGAATTTTTCGAAGCTGTTGTCCTGCAAAAGGTGAGCGACTGGATCTTTAAGACGGAAGCTGTCGCGTTTGGCCTCATATTCGATGTCGCTCTTCTTGAGGTTTGCATCGACTATTTTCGTGAATTCTTCGGCTTGTTCCTTTGTCGTTTCCTGATTTTCGAATTCGTAATAGAAATGGTATGTCGAAGTTTCCAGCTCGGCAAATCCGATGAAGAATCTGGTTTTCATTCCGGTTTCCTTTTCGGTGTTGCGTACGGCTTCGATGAACTGCGGTTCGTAGAGTTTCTCTCCTGTCATGGTAACGATGCCGTTCACTTTCTGAATCATGTGTACGCGTGGAGTCTTTTCGAAAAAGTCGCTTACTTCGATGATGTCGTTCATGTTGTAGCGGTAGAGTCCGGCCCAAGTGGTAACGTACGGGCAGTAACGCTTTCCGGGCACGAGTTCGTGGAGTTGCAGGAATTTCGCGTCGGGAGAACCGAAATCGTCTTCCGATACAAATTCATAGTAGTGGTAATGTGGGAAAAGTACGGTGTTTATGCTGTCGTCGAGAACCAGTCCGAACCGGCATTCCGAAGAGAAATATCCGAATTCCTGATGAAGCATGCCTTCGGGATAGCAGTTTTCGAGTTTTTCGAGATAAACTTTCGTGTTTCCGCATTTCCATGTGGTCAGGAGCTGGAGTTCAGGCCAGAAATATTTCGGAAGCACGACATCGTATTTGGATTTCAGGTCGCGGAGTTCCTGTGCACGTTCATGGTTGGGTTTGAGATAAGGTCTTATTTCATTCAGGATATCTTCGGGAATGTTGTAGTCGCCGAATTGCGAACGTATGGTTCCGTTTTCGATGTCGGTGATGTATTCATCGAGATATCTGTTTACGTTGTTCTGCATTTCCACCATGGTGCTCGGGTTGGCAGTCACCACGAGGTGAACGTTGCGTTCAATGCCCATTCTCATGATGGCATAGTTGCGGGCGGTATAGTCCTCTATGCGGAAAACTCCCTGCGGAGACGCGTAAAGCTTTTTCACGAAGTTGGGGCAGCTGGTCTGCGTGTATCCGGAAACCGAACCGTACATCGTGCCGTCGGGTGCGTAGCCTTCTATTACCTTGCCCACAATGGACACGATTGGACCTTCGTAAACTTTTTTGCGGTTCATGATGAAGTTGTATAGCCATACCTTGTTCATCTTGCCGTACACGTTGTCGATGTATTCTTTGGTGATGGGAATCCATTTCGGTTCGCTTGTGGCACCCGAAGTGGTGGCGTACAGTACAGGTTTTCCCGGGAAAAGTACGTCGGCTTCGCCGTGTTTGTGGCGTTCAACGTAAGGACGGAAGTCTTCGTATTCGTTCGGCTTTACGTTTTCGGCGTAGAGACGGTAGAGTTCTTCGTCGCTCTTGGCTTTGAGAATGTCGGCAAAATGGTGCTCTTTTCCGTAAACAGAATCTTTAGCATAATTCAAAATGGCGCGCAAGGTCTTTTCGCTGGCTTTACGTGGATTTCTGCTTACGCGTTTCAACTTGCGGTAGATAAGTCCGCCTGCTGTTCCGAGCAGAAAATTCGGTACAAAAGGATTTAATTTGTCATCTGTAATCATATCATTATATTTTAATGGTTTGTTCAATGTGTTTTTCGAGGCTCAGCCTGCTGTCTTTTTTGTTTACCAGAAGCATTTGCATGCCGGCATTCGCGGCTCCTTTGCCGTCGGTGTCGGGACGGTCGCCCACCACGAGAATCTCGTCAGGTTCGAAACCGAATGCATTTGCAATGTGCAGAAACGAACTTTTGTCGGGTTTCAGGCCTCCGGTAGTCGGTGCGTCAATGCAGATGTCGAACATGTCGGGGGCCAGATTCACGGCCGCCAGCCGTTCCCTCACGCATTCATAGTCGGATAGTACTGCTGTCTTTATGCCGTTTTTGCGGAGTTCGTTCATGGTCTCTGCCACATTGGATTTGCAGTTGTGCCTTTTCGAAAGCACGCGTATCATCAGCGGCATGTAGCATTCGTGATACCATTTTTCTACTTTTTCCGGACTGTGGCCGCAGATGTGCGACATGGTGTCGAAGTGTTTTTTGTAGAATTCTTCGGGCGAGTTGAAATGGACTCCGGCGAGGATTTTTCTGGAAGTTCGTTCGGATTTCAGTATGCGGAGTTTACCCAAACTTCTTATTATCAGTTGAAAAGGTAGCTTGCTGTTGTCGTAGAGAGTTCCGTCTAAATCAAATATAATTGCTTTCATTGTATTATTCACTGATAGTGTCTGGCCAAGTGTTGCGGGTTATGCCTGCCAGTTGCAGCATCTGTCTGCGGCTTTCGGTAAGCAGACGTTCCACTTCGTCTTTCCGGTGGTTTTGTGTGTTGGGGAATATGGGTTCGCCAATGGTTATGGTGAGCAGAGGTTCCGTCTGATTGCCGAAAAGCTTGTATATGCCCGTGCGTTCGCGGTAGGTGATGCAGCACGGAACAACGGGTATGCCGTATTTGTATGCCATTGTGAATGCTCCTTTGCGGAACGGACGTATCGGCTTGTAGAAGTTCCACCTGCTTTCTTCGGGGAATACGTGGAACCACTGTTTTCTTCTGTGCAGTTCATCGAAGGCAGCGTTGAATTTCTTCAGGCCACCCATGTTCGAGGGTACGGGAATCCCGCCCACGTGCTTTATGTACCAGTAGTCCTTGCCGTTGAGGTTCTCACCGTAAACGGGAAGCCACATGCGGTGTCTGCCGAGTGCGTGTATCACAGCCGGCGCATCCCAGCGGTGACAGTGGTTGCAGATAGTGATCAATCCGTCGGCGAAATCTCCGTTGAGCTTGTGATTCCTGAAATTTTTCCTGCCCCTTATGCGGAGGCCGAATTTTATGCGGTGCACCAGAGGTATCATGGTGGATACGTGGAACACGTGTCCTACCCAACGCTGGAATTTGAAACTCAGACTTTCGTCGAGGTAGGTGTAGTTTTCATCGAAAACGAGTTCGCGGAGATGGGGCGAGGGGTAAAGTTTCCTGTACGGGTCATCTTCGGGGTAGTCAAAGCCCGTTTCGGGAACAAAAACGTTCTCGGCAACTTCCAGTGTCCGGTAGCGTTTGTTTTCTTTTGTCGACATTATTTTTTAGGAATTGTGAATTGCGAGTCTGCCACGGCCAGATTCTTCTTTGTGCCTGACATGGTGTACGTGGTTACATCTCCGGAGTTTTCGGTGGTTACCATTTTGCTGAGAACGCAGTCTTTTTTGGAGTACGTCAGCTCGATTTTCGTGTATCCTTTTGAAGATTTCTTTGTGGCATTGAGCACCACGACGTAACTGTCGCCTTTCTCGGTACAGGAACTTGTGGCAGAAACGGTCTCGCAGAGTTCTTCTATTTTTCCCTGTACAGAGCAGATCAGCGTGGAGACCAGATTCCGTACGCGTTTTGTTTTCGAGGTGTTGTAGTTTTTCGTTTCACCGTCGCGTTTCACGTAAACCGACGTGCCGTTGATGATGAATTTCTCGCCGTCGTTTTTGTAGTGCATTGCCATCTTGTCGGATGCCGAAAAATATATGGTTCCGGTCTTCTCGGTGGTTTTGCCGTTGGCTTTCAGCTGTTTCACTTCTTTGAACGTGCTTTCCAGAGTACGGTACGAAGCATTGGCGGTTTTGATTTTCGAAAGAATGGCCGCATCGTCGGCAAAGGCTGCCACGGCCGACATCGCTATCAGAAATGTGATGAGTCTTTTTGTCATTTTCTTCAATGTTTTACTGATTTGAAATTCTACTGAACCGTATTTTTCATGTCGGCGGCAGATTCGTGGAAATCGGCTGCCGGTGTTTTTTTCTATTGTATGATAACTTCGACCCTGTTGTTGGCAACTTTGCCTTCGTATGTGAGGTTGTCACCTATCGGATTGTCGGATCCGAGGGCTTCTATCTCGATGCGGTGCGATGCTATGTTGCGTTTTACCAGAGCGTTGCGTATGGCTTCGGCACGTTTTTTTGTAATGGCAATGTTGTAGGCTTCGGTGCCGTTGTCGTCGGAATAGCTTTTCAGAAGCACTTCCAGACGTTCGTTCTCTTTCAGGTACTGGGCAAGTTCATCGAGTTCGGGATTGAACGACGATACCAGTTCGGTGTTGTTGGGCATGAATTTTATCGGCTTGAAAGTCTTGGCTCCTTCGGCGGCATTCGGGAAGAAGTTGATTTTCTTGCTGGCAAAGAAAAGCACGTTGCCTACCACAATGATGTCGTCTTCGGGCTGGGGCATGTCGAAATACTGCTTTCCCCACCAGTAGCGGTAGTCGATTTGTGCTACCTGTATGGTGATTTTTGTCCTGTACTCTTTGGATTTTATCCACGAAACGAAGTTGTTGAGGGCTTCAACGGCCTTGTCGTTGGCCTCCTTCTCAAGCTGTATGCGTTTCACCTTGTCGGTGATTCGCGGATTTATGGCATAAATGGCGCATATTTTCAGCGGGACGCGGGAGTTGGTTTCGAGAAATTTCATGACGGGCGAAAACGAACCCCATATTTCCTGCTTGGTGTCCTTTATGGGTTTTTCGGAATCGTTTATTGAATTGAAAGTAAGGTAGTTGAAATCGCTGTAATACATTTTCTTTGTATTGAAGGTTGTGAAACGCCATACCGAATCATAGTCGGTTTTGCGTACTTTGTGTTTGCCTTCAATGATGGGAGATACCTCTTTTTTTGACTTTTTCTGTGCCATGGTCACCGACGGGGCGATGAGCATAAGGGCTGCAATTGCAAGAATTATTCGTTTCATGGTATTCTGTTTATTGTTGGTTATTGAGCTCGTTCAGTGTGTGGTTTTCGCAGCACAGCAGACGGGCCTTGAATTTATTTATCATTATGTAGTCGTGTGTCGAAATGAGTATGGTGGTGTTGAACTTCTGGTTGATGTCGATGAGCAGGTGCATGATTTCCTCGGAGGTGATGGGGTCGAGGTTGCCCGTGGGTTCGTCGGCGAGTATCAGTTCGGGGTTGTTTATCAGGGCACGGGCAATGCCGACACGCTGCTGTTCTCCTTCCGAAAGCTGGTGTATCTGGTATAGCACCTTGTCCGAAAGTCCCACCGATTCCACAACGTCGACAATGCGAGCATCAATGCTTTTTTTGTTGTTCCAGCCGGTGGCGTACATTACAAAGGCAAGGTTGTCGTAAACGTTGCGGTCGGAAAGGAGACGGAAATTCTGGAACACGATTCCGATTTTCCGGCGGAGCATCGGTATTTTCGATTTCTTGATGTTGTCCAGATCGAAACCGCAGACCTCTACTTTGTCGCCCGAAATTTCGCAGTCGGCATAAAGCGAACGCAGCAGGGAGGTCTTCCCGGCACCGCTTTTGCCTATCAGATAGGCAAATTCTCCCTGATTGAGAGTCAGGTTTATGTCTTTCAGAATCTCTGTGTCAGAACGTTTTACAACGGCATTCTGCAGTGTTATGATCGGTTGTGTTTCCATTATGAAATTTTGTACAAAGATACGTTTTTTTTATCAAATATGTGTAATTTTTTTTTAGTTGTCTTTTTTTGGGAATCTTACGCAGGTTTGTCATCGTTGATTATCTGCATCATTTCACGATCCATCTGTACTATCACTCCGGCCGATATGGCTTCGATGCGGACCATGAAATTTCCGTTTTTGTTTTCCGAAACCAGTTCGCCTTCCATGCCGTCGAAAACTCCGGAACGCAGCCTTACTCTGGCACCCTTTTTCATCTGGCTCAGGTTCTGTGCGAAAAGCTCTCTTTCTGATTCAAGCAGGATTTTTATGCTTTCTATCTCGCGGTCGGGAATGGTAGCCACATCGCCTCCGAAACATACCGGTTTCACTATGCCCTGAGTGTTCCGTATGTAGAAAAGTTCATGGGCTTTTATCTTGACGAATATGTACGAACTGAACAGCGGGAAATCCACCCATTTCTTGCGGTCGTGCCACTTCTGCAGTTTGTGTTGCAGGGGCAGGTATGCGGTACGGCCGTCATTTTCGAGAAGTCTGAGAACCTGCTTTTCGGCTCTCGGAGCGGTGTAGAATGCTACCCAACGCGGTAAATTGTCCAACATGATGCTACTTATTTTTTTATGTACGACAGAAAATCGAGGTCGAGTGACAGTGCCAGAAAGAACGTCACTTTCCACTGTTCTACAATCTGGTCTTTTATGGAGAATCCTTTTTCAAGGATGTCGCCTTCTTTATAGTCGCCGGCAAGAACCTCATATTCGGCGATGTTGGCTCCCATGGTGAAATGGAAGAAATCCATGAACTTGAAGCTCGGCCCGAAGTAGAAGTTCTTGAACAGGTTCGATCCGCCGAATCCGACATATACGCCGAGGTCGTAAGAAAATTCCTGATCGAAACGTCTCCAGCCGGCAAGGTTTTCCTTCGGTGCGACTCTGCTGTGGAAATACGGAGTTAGATCCCAGAGCATTACCGAGGCTCCCGTTATGAAGTCGAACTCTACGTTGCCCGAATTCTTGTTCGTAATGCGGTACACGACGTCTCCGTCTTTGGCATCGGGACGGATGTACCAGTCGGGTGTTCTGAAAGTACGCATGGCAATGCCCTGAATCACGCGTACCTTCTTTTTCTTGTTTGTGGAAGCGTTGATTTTCGCCTCGGCATCTTCGGCGCGCTTCTTCGTGTATTTCAGTTCTTCTTCTTTCTGCAAAAGGACTTTTTCAGCATTGACGAGTTTTTCGCGCAGAGAGTCGTTCAGACTTATGTAGCGGTCTCTCGAAATGCGTACCCTGCGGTAGTCGGCTTTCTGGTTGACGATTTCGCTGTCGCGGATGTCGATTTCCTTCCTCAGGTAGTCCACTTCCTTGGTTTTGGCGGCTACGTTCACTTCCTGAGCCTTGAGGAGCCCCTCCATGCGTACAATCGTCATTCTGTTGTTGCCGATGGAGTCTCTGTAACTGCCTTCGTTTCTGGATATCTGCAACTCTTTTTCCTGCAAGATGCGTACTTTCTCTATGAGTTGGTCGTTCTGGTCGTTGAGCTGTCTGATGAGCTGTGAGTTTACCTTCATGAGAGAATCTTTGACACGTGTTACGGAATGAATGTCTTTCTTGAGATTCTGTATGCTGGTCTGCTGTTTTTTTATTTCTTTTGCCAGCAATTTTACCGTGTCGTTGCCGGAAGTTTCGTATTCAAGTTTCCTGTTGGCCGCATTCAACTGACTTTTCAGCGAGAGAATCTGTTTTTCGAACGCTATGGAATCGGTTGCGTATTTTTGTCTTGCTTGTTTCAGCTGCTGCAGGGTGGTCTGTAGTTGCGATTGGAGTATGTTTATACTATCTTGTTGACATACAGCAGATTGTGTGTGTAAAAATAAAACGGCAACGGCCCAAAAGACTTTTTTTCGTATCCTGTTATGGTGGTGTGCGTGCAACATGTATACTATATATTTACAAACTGCAAAGTTAGTGTTTTTTTGCCGTTCATGAGGCGGCAAGGCTTCCCAATTATCAACACTGAAATGTTTATGATTCCTGCTACATGAGAGAATGTGCTTTTCTGCGGCATTTCTACCTGCGGCATGCTGATGTAAATTTTGCACGACATTCATAGTCCGCCGCTTGTCGTATTCAAATGTTTTTTGTAACTTTGCAGTCTCGAAAAACATCGTCCGAAATGGATAATATTCTGTAAATCTGAACAAAACGAAAAATCATGTCACGACCAACAGTTATATTTATGGGGACTCCTGATTTCGCCGTCGCTTCGCTGGCGGCAATATGTGATGCCGGATACGAGGTGAAAGCCGTCGTTACCGTTCCCGACCGGCAGGCCGGCAGGGGAAGGAAGCTGACCCCTTCACCGGTTAAGGAATACGCAGAGGAACGCGGTCTGCCGGTTCTGCAACCCGAAAAACTCCGCGATCCCGAATTCCTTGAACGGCTGAAGTCCTATAATGCCGACTTGTTCGTGGTGGTGGCGTTCCGCATGCTCCCGCAGGTTGTCTGGCAGATGCCACCCATGGGAACTTTCAACCTGCACGCTTCATTGTTGCCCGACTACCGCGGTGCAGCTCCAATAAATTGGGCTGTCATGAATGGTGAAAAGGAAACCGGCGTTACGACGTTTTTCCTCAATGAAAAAATCGACGAGGGAAAAATACTGCTTCAGGAAAAAACTCCGATTTACGACGACGATACTGCCGGAACCCTTCACGATCGTCTTATGGAAATGGGTAAGCATCTGGTCGTGAATACTATACGCGGTCTGGAAAACAACTCAATAGAACCTCAGCCACAGAACCCACTGAATCCGAAAGATGCCCCGAAAATTTTCAAGGATGACTGCAAAATAGACTGGAACAGGTCTGGCGAAGAAATAGTGAATTTCGTGAGAGGCTTGTCGCCGTACCCCACTGCCTTCATGAATCTTGAGTATCCCGACGGCGGAACGGTAAGCTTCAAGGTCTTTGATGCGGCCTTCGAAAAAGAAGACGGAGTACAGATGTTTTCCTTGAAAACTGACGGAAAAAAATATCTGAAAATCGGTGTAAAAGACGGATTTATCGCAATAAATGAGATTCAAATGAGCGGCAAAAGAAAAAATACGATAGAAGATTTTTTGCATGGTAATAATATAACTAATTGTAAATTAGTGTTTTAGTGCAATTATGTGAAAAAAATGTGAAAAAATGTGAAAAAAAATTTGTTCAGAATAAAAAAAATATATAACTTTGCAGGGAATTTGAAAATACAAAATATAAATTTTAAACACGCTTTATTATGAACAAAAATGATTTAGTTAAAGCCATGGCTGCAAAAGCTGGTTTGACAAATGTTGACACAAAAAAAGCTTTGGACGCTTTCATCAATGTAACAGAAGAAACTCTGAAATCTGGTGACAAAATCAGTTTGGTAGGTTTCGGTACATTCGGTATCGCTGAAAGAAAAGCAAGAACAGGCGTTAACCCTCGTACAGGTGCCAAAGTTAAAATCGCCGCTAAAAAAGTGGTTAAATTCAAAGCTGGCTCAGATTTGGCTTTATAAGATTTTATCATTTGCAAAAAAAAACCGGAGTGTTAACTCCGGTTTTTTTGTTTTGTACAAAAGCAATCAGGATATGCACGGCAAAAAACTTTTGGTAAAAAGAGTTTTTTTTCGTATCTTTGCAACTCGTTTTTAACTGAAGCGACAATGGAAACCATGGAGGATAAAAATATAGAGATAACGGAGAAGCACATTGACCTCGAAAAGGTCATAAAGACGAAAAACGAGCGACTCTACCGTTTTCTGCCGCGTTTTGTCGTGCGTTTGGCCGAACGCCTTCTGCACGTGAAGGATTTGAATAAACTGATTTACAAGTATCGTGACGATTTCGGCCCCGATTTTGCAAGAGACATACTGAATGAACTTAACGTAGAAGTGGAGGTTGTAAATCCCTGCAACATACCTCTCGGAGGAAATCCTGTTTTTGTCGGGAACCACCCTTTGGGCGGCGTCGACGGCATGGCTCTGATAAGCGAAGTGGGGCAGCGGCGCAGCGATGTCCTCTTCCCCGTGAACGATATACTCATGTTCCTGCCGGGTCTGAAGTGCGTTTTCGTTCCCGTGAACAAATTCGGCCGCAATACAGGCAACGTGAATGCCTTGGAAAATGCCTTCGCCGGTCAGAATGCCCTGCTCTTTTTCCCCGCTGGCCTGTGTTCACGCAAGAAAAATGGCGTGATCAGGGATTTGGAATGGAAGAAGACTTTCGTGAAAAAAGCACAGAAATACCACAGAAATATAGTCCCGGTATACATCGACGCCCACAACAGCAACCGTTTCTACCGCTTCGCCAACATAAGAAAGAAACTTGGAATAAAGTTCAATTTCGACCAGCTTCTCCTGCCATCGGAAATGTTCCGCATGCGGAATGGAAAAATACGGATCGTCTTTGGAAAAACCATACCATATACGGCGTTCGACAACTCCAGAAAGCCCGAAGAATGGGCAGCCTGCGTGAGGGAACACGTGTACCGACTGGACAAAACTCCTGAACTTGAATTCGAAAAACAGCAATTGCCATGAAAGACCTTAACTACATAATACCGCCCGTTGACAAGGAACTCATAAAGAAAGAACTCCGCCGTGATATTTTTCTCAGAAAATCGAACTACGGCAGTAATGAGATATACGTAACCACCGCCGAACATTCGCCCAACATAATGCGAGAAATAGGTCGTCTGCGTGAAATAAGTTTCGCCACCGCCGGCGGCGGAACGGGCAAACCGGTAGACATCGACGAATTCGACACGGCTCCCGAACCATACTGCTTTAAGCAGCTTTTTGTATGGGATCCGGATTGTGAAGAAATTGTGGGCGGGTACCGTTTCATACACGGCACCAACATATTCCGTCAGGTGGACGGGACGTTCATGAGCCCCACTGCCGAACTTTTCCACTTCACCGACGTGTTTGTACAGAAATACCTGCCCTATACCGTGGAACTCGGACGCTCGTTCGTTCAGCCCAACTATCAGCCGACGGCGGGAAATATGCGGAAGGGAATGTATTCGCTCGATAATCTCTGGGACGGACTCGGAACCATAGCCATCGAAATGCCCAATACGAAATACTTCTTCGGCAAGATAACCATGTATCCCGACATGAACAGCGAAGCCAAAGACCACATACTGTATTTCTACAAGAAGCATTTTCCCGACAGGGAAGGCCTCGTATGGCCGATGGAAGAGCGAATCATCGGTTCCGATTACAACAGACTTGTGAATACTTTCAACGGACGCAACTACAAGGACGACTATCAGATTCTCGTGCGCAAGGTCCGCGAACTTGGTGCCTCGGTGCCGCCACTAGTGAATGCCTACATGAACCTCTCTTCCACCATGCAGTCGTTCGGTACGGCCATAAATCACCCTTTCGGAGAAGTGGATGAAACAGGAATACTTATAACCCTCGACGATATATATCCGGCCAAGTTGGACCGCCACATACATTCCTATATCCACAGGAACCGTTTCTTCAAGCGGCCATTGTTTTTCAACATCGATTGGAACAAGATAAAGTTCGGACAGCTGAGAGTCAAGTTCACCCCCAAAAAACGTAATGACGGAGAGAATGACAGTAACGAAAAATAGTTCCGCCATGCAGATAAAGTCTGCAAAGTTCCTGATAAGCAATTCGGATCCAGCTAAATGCCCGGCTCCCGACATGCCCGAGTACGCATTCGTGGGACGATCCAATGTGGGCAAGTCGTCACTCATAAACATGCTCGCCAACAATAAGAACCTCGCCAAGACGAGCCTTAAACCCGGCAAGACACAACTCATAAACCATTTCATCATGAATGGAAGCTGGTATCTGGTCGATTTGCCTGGCTATGGCTATGCACGTACCTCCAAGACTTCCCGCCAAAGTTGGGGAAAAATGACCAACAGCTACCTGCTCCAACGGAAGAATCTGGTGAACGTGTTTGTTCTTGTCGATTCTCGAATTCCGCCGCAGGATATCGATGTCGAATTTATCAACTTCCTTGGCAGGAATTCTATACCTCTAACCATCGTGTACACGAAAATTGACAAGCAACGCCAGAAAGACCTTGCACGCAATATCAACACCATGAAAAAAATACTGGCCGAAACATGGCAGGAAATACCGGAGATGATTCTTACTTCTTCGGTTTCGCAGTACGGCCGCGAAAGAATTTTATACGAAATAGAAGAACTTAACAAAAACTTTACAGAATATGGACAGAAGACTGATGATTAAAGGCTTCGCGGTTTTCGTTGCGGCAATGCTCATGCTGCAGGCGAACACCCAAGCCCAGCATGCAAAAAGAATATCGGAGACGATGGCTGCAGTGACCTCGGATAAGAACTGCCGGCACGCTTCGATTTCGATGAGCGTATATAACCTTACCAAGGACAAACTTGAATACGCCTACGACGCCGACCGTTTTCTGATACCAGCTTCGGTAATGAAGGTCTTTTCCACTGCCGTTGGCTTTGAACAGCTCGGCAAGGATTTCAGATTCAAGACTTCTGTCGCATATTCGGGGAACATATCCGAAAACGGCACCCTGAACGGTGATATTTACATCATAGGCGGAGGCGACCCAATACTCGGTTCATACAGGTATCGCCAGACTTCGATGGATACAGTGTTCAAAATCTGGATGAAGGCTGTGCAGAAAGAAGGAATCAAGTCCGTCAACGGAAGAGTATGCTACGATGCTTCCATCTTCGACGACAGACAGCTTCACGACTCGTGGGGCTGGGGCGATATCGGAAATTACTATGGTGCCGGTGCCGTGGGACTGAACTTTCACGAAAACATGTACTTCGCTTATTTCAACTCGGGAAAACGTGAAAATTATCCCGCAACTTTGGATAAGGTACTGCCGAAAGGTATCGATGTGCGTGCACAAAATGAGGTTACAACAGGAGCGGCCAATTCCGGTGATCAGGTGGTTATTTACGGAATGCCGTCTTCCTCAATGAGGTATTATACAGGGTCGGTACCACTGGGAAAAAACGGCTTCAAGGTGCGCGGCTCTTTGCCGAATCCCGGAAAGGCTTGTGCGGAACTCTTTTCCAACTACCTGAAGGACAATGGTATAAATGTGGTATTTCATGCTTCTTCGGGCAGCAGCGACATAAAAAAAGCGAAAGTCATATTCGATTACTACTCGGTGCCGTACTATCTTATATCGCAATATACCAACATGACAAGCAACAACCTTTATGCCGAATCGATATTCAAGTGTCTGGGATACAAACTTTACGGCAAAGGGAACTTCGAAAATGGAGCAAAAGCCGTTTTCCGTTTCATAAACGATCACGGTTTGGACAATACCTCGTTGAAAATTGCCGACGGCTGCGGACTTTCACGCAACAACCTCACAACCACCCGTTTTCTTACCGAATTCCTTGCAGTAGTTTATGGCGCTGGGTTTTACAGCGAATTTAGAAAAACTTTGCCTCAGGTGGGTAAAAGCGGTACTACCAAAAATCTCATAGGCAATCTCCCCGAAGGTACGAGGGTATCCGTGAAATCGGGAACGATGCAGGATGTGAAGTCTTTTGCAGGCTATGCCACACGTGCCAACGGTGATGAACTCGCATTCGCACTCATAATCAACAACTGTTCCGCACCTAAAACGGACCTGCTTCGGAAAGTGGAACAGCTGCTTGTATCCATGCTTTAATAACTTGATAATCAAATGTCTTTGCCGAACAAGGAAAAATACAAAGTCCTTTGCGAATGTGAAACTTCGATACCCCTTTACCTGCAATACTGGTGGATGGAGATCGTGTGCATGGACAAAAACTGGGATGTGCTGCTGTACACCGATAACGGCGAAATAACGGCCGCAATGCCGTTTCTTTTCGGTAAAAAACTGTGGTTCAGATATATACTGCAGCCACAACTCACTCAATACACAGGAATCTGGTACAAACCGCAGGTTTTCAGAACCGAAAACGACCGCCTGAGCTACGAGAAAAAAGTGGTGAATTATTTTTTGGACGAATTGAAACCTCTGAAAATTAGTTATTTCCAGCAGAATTTCTCACCGCAGTTCACGAATTGGCTACCATTTTATTGGAAGGGATTTTCGCAGACCACGCGCTATACCTGCCAAATTCAGGATATATCCGATCTGGATTCCGTTTTCGGAAACTTTGATGTAAAAGAACGGCAGAAGAAAATAAGAAAAACGGAAGACCGATACTCTACGGTCATTGACATAACTCCGTCGGAATTTTACGATTTCCATCAGAAATATTGGAAAGCAAGGGGTCAAAAGGATAAGGTGTCGGAAAAATTTGTGGTGAACCTCTGCACCAAGGCAATTGAACGTGGAAACGGTATGATAGTCGGACTTGCCGATGCTGCAGGGAAAAAGGTTGCAATGCGTTTCGTGGTGTTTGATGAGAAAAGCGCCTGCACCTTGCTTTCGGCACGCCTTCTTGATGCAGAAAACGGAGTTACGGAACTGCTTTTCTGGAGAATACTGCAAATGCTTTCAGGCAAAACAAAAATCTTCGATTTCGAGGGCAGCATGGATGAGGGAATCGAATATTCCTATCGCTGCTACGGTGCAAGGCAGGTACCGTATTTCCAGATAACCAAATGCAACAGCAGACTGTTCGGACTGCTGCTGAAAATCAAGACGAAAAAATAGTCGGTGTCATGAATGTCAGGCTGGTAGTTGTAGCAAAAACAGATGAAAAATATCTGCAGGAGGGCATAGATGTATATGTCAAGAGGCTGAAACACTATGTCAACTTCGAAATGGTGGTAATACCGGCTCTTAAAGATACCAAGAATTCTTCACCCGGTGACATAAAAGACAGGGAAGGGCAGCTTATAATCAGGCAACTGGAGAAATCGGACGTAAATATCCTCCTCGACGAGCACGGCAGGGAATACACCTCGGTAGGTTTTTCGCAGTATCTCCAGAAACAGATGAACAGCGGCATACGCACGCTAACTTTTGTGGTTGGAGGAGCATACGGATTCTCGCAACAGGTCTTCGACCGGTGCAACGGCAAAATTTCACTCTCACAAATGACTTTTTCGCACCAGATGATACGGCTTTTCTTTGTAGAACAGCTGTACAGGGCATTTACCATACTCAAGGGAGAACCTTATCACAATGAATAAACGATGATACAATAAGAACAGATGGACCGAAATATAATAGTAAAAAACGGCAATGCCCAACGCAAATTGCTGTACATACACGGCTACGGCTCAGACGGAAACGCAAAAAAGAAGCAAATCCTGCAGGATATGTTCCCCGACAGCGAAGTACTGTCGCCCACTTTCGATTACGCCTGCCTGTCACCGTATCAGGTTCGTGAGAGCCTGCAGAAGATTGTCGGCGAAAATGACATAAGACTCATAGTCGGAAGCAGTACGGGCGGGTTCCATGCCATCGTCTGCTCCATGTTCTCCGATGCTGAAATATGGGCGGTGAATCCTGTCTCCGACCTCGAAAAGACCTTCAGGAGAATGGCTTTGCTTGAAGGTATGGCCATATCCGATGAAATGGAACGGGCTCTCGCTGTTTGCAGAAAATTCCAGACAGAAGTATTCGACCGAATCACTCTGCCGAACACCAGACTGAATTTCGCACTCAGCACCGACGATGAAGTGCTCGGTGACCATACGCAGCTGAAAAAGAAATTCGTAAACTGCGGAAAAATTGTGGAACTTGACAATTCCGGACATCATTTCCTGCGTTTCGACGAACTGAAAGAATACTTCATGTAGTGATTTTCCCGTCAGCGGCTTTGAAAAATTCTTTTGCAAAAAAGGATTTTTTTTTGTACATTTGCAACTTGTTTCCATTCTTTGGGAAAATAGAGTTTCGTTGTTGCTATTTTTCTGAGAATGATTCGTTTATGACTATAAAATACAGTAAAAAACGTAAAAAAAACACTATAAAATGGGCAAAAAAAACCTTCGATTGTTGGAAGTGGCAATGCTTGCAACTGTTGTTTTGGCAATTTGGAGCTGTTCTCATGAAAAAAATGTGTTGCAGGATCCTCGGGTAATTCTGGAATACAACCTCGACCGTACCGATTCAACTCTCGTTGCTGTCGAAACCCGCTACAGTGAAGTTATCAACGCGACGGAATTCAATAAAAAACAGGTGAAGCCCGGCGTATATGCAGACTATGCCGTGGCTCTGGCTCTGGACCGCAAGTTCCATGAGGCAGATTCTTTCTTCAACCTCGAAGTGCACAATTATCCCGAGTCGGAAAAATACGTTGGTTTCCTGAAATCGAAAATGACTTCCGATGCCGGCAGGAAACGCGTTTGCGAAGAACGGATCAATGACAGCATTGCCCGTGAAGAAGCTCTCAAAAAACAGCTCGGCGACGACTTCGACTTCGGAAAGGTGACATACCCCAAGGGCTCTAAGGAATACAAGCAGCAGCAGAAAGAAAAGAAATTGGCCAAAAAAATGAAGGAAAAAGAAAAGAAAAAAGCCAAGAAAGAACGCGAAAAGGCCAAGAAAGAAGCCAAGAAAGAGCGAGAAAAGGCCAAACAGCAGATGAAGGACGAACGCGAACAGCAGAAAAAAGAAGCCAAGAAAAACCGCGAACAGCAGAAAAAAGAACAGGCCAAAGCCCGTGAAAGGGAAAAACGGCTCCGCGGACAGCAGCACAGCGCCCGCATTAACAGTGGCGACTCTGCCTCTTTCAGCAAGAAAAGCGTGCTGGAAACTATCCTTTCCGGCGACACCATACAGTCCGACACCCCAACCGATACCGTAAAATAAATCAGAAGAATGCAAACAATGAAAAGATTTTCTATTATAATAGTCTCGTTATCAGTATTTTCGGTAATTTTCCTCGGCGGCTGCAAAACCGAAAAGAAAGTCGCCCGCTACGACAATATCTACAAGGAAAAACCTGCTGTCATATACATCGCTCCGGTCATTGACAAGGTAGAACGCCGTAAAGTCGTTTTCGGCAACGACGCCACCTTCAACCACGAAGTGAATATAGCCAACACATACATGCAGCAAACTCTCCAATATCCGGTGATACGCAAGGGATACTACGTGCTTGGCGCAATGGCATCGAAGGAAATTTCAAAGTTCGACTCGACTTCGGCGGAAGATCTCAAGTATGCCAATCTGCAGAAATACCACACGGAACTCGGTATTGATGCAATCCTTTTCACTACCATATACAAATGGACTGAAGGAGAGAACGGCGAATGGACCGTTTACCTGAACTACACCCTGAAATCGGCCAAAACGTCCAAAACGCTGGCCAACTACAGCGTAAAGGCTCACAAAACAGTGATTCTCGACTCCAAGCGCGACCCGCAGATGTCGGTTGCAGACTGGGATTTCGCCGAGGTGATGGGAACCGATAACGGAACCACTCAGCGTGCACGGATACTCGAATGTGCCAGCGAATATGTGTTGAAAAACCTCCCGGCCGGTGAAAAAAACAAGAAATTCGAACAGGATATCTACAACGTCGCAAATCCCGAATGTTTCGATTACATGATTGACGAGGATGACCGGATCAATGTAGTTACAATGGAAATGGAAGTCTTTGAAAAAGAGTGCTTCGATTTGTAAAAACATCTTTCCCCCGCAGTGAAAAATACAGTTTTAGGCATCGACCCCGGAACACAGATTATGGGATACGCATTGCTCTCTTTCGAGGGCAATAGGGCAGAACTCATAACCATGGATGTCCTGAACCTGAAAAAGATAGAATCGCATCAGGAACGTATCCGGACAATTTTCGAGAAAGTGTCGGAACTCATAGAACAGTATCACCCGAACCACCTTGCCATCGAGGCTCCTTTTTTCGGAAAGAACGTGCAGTCGATGCTGAAACTCGGAAGGGCACAGGGCGTAGCCATAGCAGCGGCTCTTTCGTGCGGAATACCTTTCAGCGAATATGAACCCCGGAGGGTAAAACAATCCATTACTGGCAACGGGGCTGCTTCAAAGGAACAGGTGGCCGGAATGCTGCAACGGCTGCTGAACTTCGGTGAAATGCCGGATTATCTCGACGCTACGGATGCCTTGGGCATTGCTTACTGTTATTTTCTGCAAAGCGGAAACCCTCTTTCTGGAGAAGCTCGGACAAAGAAAAAAGTGCGGAAGACTACTTCTTGGGAAAGTTTTATCAGCGAAAACCAATCACGTGTAAAATATTAAAATAAAAAGTTCTTGTGAATACAACTAATAGTACAAGAGGATTCAATAGCAATTTCGGTGCCATAATGGCTGCAGTAGGATCTGCCGTGGGGCTGGGAAATATATGGCGTTTCCCCTATGCCGCAGGCGAAAACGGAGGCGGTGCGTTTGTGCTGGTATACATCTTGTTCGTCTTTTCTATAGGTGTAGTCGTCCTCCTTTCTGAAATGATAATAGGCCGACGTTCTCAGGCCAATGCGGTAGGGGCTTTCAGCACATTACGCCCGAAACGGCGCAGTTGGCGTGCAGTTGGTGCACTCGGTGTCCTTTCCGCCGTCATGATTTATGCATTCTACAGCGTTATCTCCGGATGGACGCTCAATTACGTTGTTTTTTCAGCTACGGGTAAAATGTCGGGCAAGTCGCCTGATGAAATCACGGCATTGTTCGACGCGTTCAAATCCGATAGCGTACTGCCTCTCGTTTATCAGTTCATTTTCATGGCGATAACGGCTATGGTGGTGCTCGGTGGAGTGAAGAAAGGTATCGAAAAAACATCAAAGATACTGATGCCGGTGCTTTTTCTACTGGTTGTGGCTCTGGCGGTGCGTTCAGTCACTTTGCCCGGAGCCGACAACGGAATTGAGTTTCTATTCAAACCGGATTTCAGCAAACTCGGAATAAGCGGAGTATTGGACGCACTGGGACAAGCCTTGTTCTCGCTCAGCATAGGCATGGGTACGATGATAACGTACGGATCATACATACGCAAGCAGGACAGTCTTTTCAAGACTGGCATGAGTGTTGTGATATCCGATACGGTGATAGCTGTGTTGAGTGGAGTGGCGGTGTTCCCAGCTGTATTCGCCTTCGGAATGGAACCCGCAGGTGGACCTGGTCTGGTGTTCGATGTTCTTCCAAACGTATTCAACAGCATGCCCATGGGCAACGTGTTCTCCATATTGTTCTTCATTCTTTTGGCCATTGCAGCCCTAACTTCCATGATTTCGCTTTTGGAAGACGTGGTGGCGTGGGCGGTGGAGGAACGTCACTGGAAACGCACTACGGCAACCGTTTGCATTAGCTTCTTTATATTCCTCATCGGCATAGCATGCTCCCTTTCTTTCGGACTTATGAAGGATGTCACTATTGCAGGATTGACCATCTTCGATTTTCTGGACAGGCTCACGGCCAACTATTTCCTGCCGATAGGCGCTTTGGCTACGGTGGTATTCCTCGGGTGGTTCTGCAAGAGATCCGATGTGTATGACGAGTCTTCCAACGGCGGTTCCCTGAAAGTTACTTTTTTCAGGATTTTCTACTTCATACTTAAATACATCGCCCCGATAGCGTTGCTCATAATAATCCTAACATCTATCATCCCAAAGTAAATATGACCGAAACAATGAAAGGAAAAATATTGAAAATAAGCCTGTTGGCAATGACGTTTATAGTGCTCCTATGCGCGTGTTCGAAAAAAAAGAAATGCTCCTTCGACCCGGCAAAGGTGAATTTTGAGGTTTCATACTCACAGGAACTCGACAATACCCTCTATCCGTCGTTTATTCTGGGACTGGCCAACTACAACGGGAAGCAGAACTCGGAAATGTTCCGATACACGGTTACCAATCCCAAGCGTGGCAGCGTACTCAGGATAGTCATGGATTCGTCGCAACTGAACTACACTACAATTTTTCAGGCAACAATGGACGAAAGCGGCATACGTTACACTTTTGAACCGCTCGTGAAGTGGAAATACGGAAATCTCGCACGGATCCGTCAGTCGGGAATGGTGGACCTTACTTTCACATGCTACATAAACGACGAAGAAGTGGACGTGAAAAACCTGAGACTCAATTACCGGCCGGTGAATGAGTGCCTTCTGGGCGTTTACGACAGCAACAGCCATTACGTCGACCACCGCTGGATGTTTGCGGCTTTCGTGAACGAAGAACACCCGTATCTCGACCTCATGCTCAACGAAATACTGGAACAGGGTATAGTGTCTCGTTTCACAGGATATCAGCTCGGAGAAAAACAAGTTGATGAACAGGTCTTCGCTATCTGGTACTATGTGCAGACAAAGGGCATTCATTACAGCTCCATATCAAGTACGAGCAGGGCTTCGAAGAATGCCAATACCCAAAACATAAGATTCCTTGACGAAGTGTACCGCAACCGGCAGGCAAACTGCATTGATGCCTGTGCGTTTATGGCTTCAATACTGAAGAAAATTGGCATAAAACCCGTCATATTCCTCGAACCTACACATGCGTATCTCGGATATTACAAGGACAAGAACAAGAAAAAACTTGCACTTCTCGAAACTACGCTTGCCGGAAACATCGACTTCACCGATATAGATGCGGCTTACGATTCGGTCACTGTCGTGCATGAACTTTCCAAGTATTCCAAGTATATGGTGAAGAACGAAATATACAAGTACCAGAACAAAATATGGACACGTGCCGATGTGAAGAAGAGCATATCCCGCGAAAGTTTCCGTCAGGCAACCAATAAAGACATAGAACGTTACAACAAAAACAAGAAAAATTTCAAGGATCCGTCGCAGGAACTGTATTCGATATTGGATATCAGTGAATTGCGTGAAATGGTTCAGCCTATAAACCGTGATGAAAATATCCCTTTTTTGCAGGAAATGGTGGAATAATATCGCAAAAAAGGTAATATTTTGCAGATAAAAGTTACTAACATTATCAGATCGTTAAACTATAAAAGATAAAACAATGAAAAAACTCTTTTTCGCACTTGCATTTGCAATGGTGATGGGTATTTCAGTCAATGGAGCTTTGGCCGTTACAGCGTACCCTTATCCCATCAAATTCACTCAACCCGACAAGTCGACTGTCGTAACTCTCACGATGAAAGGCGATGAAAAAGTCCATTGGGCGGAAACCGAAGACGGATATTCTCTGCTCTACAACTCCGACGGATACTTCTGCTATGCCTTCTTGGATGAAAACGGAAACATGCAGCCGTCAAGGTACATTGCCACCGAGATTTCGGCGAGAACGCCCGAAGTCGTTGCTTTTTTGGAAAAAACTCCGAAAAAACTGCGTTACAGCACAGCGCAGATCAATGAACTGGTATCACTGTGGAATTTTGTCGACGAACAGGTCGGAAAATCACTCATCAACAGAAAGAACAGGAATACCGATAAGTCGAACAGCGACGGAGCTATTGTCGATACCTTGAGATTGCCCGTCATTCTGATGTCTTTCAGAGACAGAGCAATAATAAAGGATACTACGGCTTTTAAAAATCTGCTGAATCAGACGGCAGCAGGCAACAGTTCAGTCGCCGATTATTACAGCGAAAACTCTTATGGTCAACTGAAACTTGAATTTAAGGTGGTGGGACCTTATGTTACCAGCCGCAACCTTTCGTACTACGGAAGCAATTCAAACGGACATTATCAGGATTTTGCGAGAGAAGCAGCTACGGCCGCCGCCGCCGACCTTGACTACTCGCAGTTCGATTTCGACGAAGACGGTTACGTTGACGGAATACACATATTTTTCGCAGGTTTCGGTGAAGAAGCCGGCGGCGGAGCCGACTGTATCTGGTCGCACCGTTCTTCCATATACTCTCAGAGACTGGTCTGCAACGGAAAGGTGATCTCCAGCTATTCCTGTTCGCCTGAACTCAGCGGAAGCAGCGGAACGACCATTACCAATGTAGGTGTAATCTGTCACGAACTCGGACACGTGTTCGGAGCTCCCGATTATTATGATACCGATTACAGCACAAACGGCGAATATCCCGGAAACGGACAATGGGACATCATGTCAAGCGGAAGCTGGAACAACAGCGGTAGAACGCCCGCTCACCACAATCCCTACACGAAGTGCAACATCTACGGCTGGTCCGAAATAAGAGAACTCAGAACACCTCAGGCTGTGGTAATGATGAACGTTGAAAACGACAAGAATTCGTACTACTGTTTCAAGACTAGTACAACAAACGAATATTACATTCTTGAATACCGTCACAAGACAGGTTTCGATGCAAGAATCCCCGGATCGGGAATGGTCATATATCACGTGCATAAGTCCTTCTCTCCGTCAAGCCAGACAAACAACGCCGCACATCCGCAGAAATTCTATGTGGTAGCCTCCAATGCATCGGTGGCCATACCCACGAGTGCGGCAAGCAGTTACGGGAACATAAACATGGCAAGTGCCGCGTGGGGCAGCAACAAGACCGAATTTACCGACGATACGAAGCCTTCGGCCAAGTCGTGGGCAGGTGCAAACACCGGAAAACCCGTTACCGATATGGTGATGGCTTCCAGAAACAAATCGCTCTCGTTTTTGTTCTGCGGTGCTCAGCCGAATCCTTCCGATGTAGAAGCCGTGGCAGCTTCGGCAAGCGAAATAAAAATTACATGGCGCCCGTTTGCATACAATAAGACTCTGCTCCTGTACTCCCCGACAGGCAACTTTACCACTCCGCAGGCAGGCGGAGTGTACAATGCAGGAGACGTGCTCCCAGACGGATGTGTCGTACTCTACAACGGTTCGAGCGCATCGTACAAGCACACAGGACTTACACCCGAAACAACCTACCGTTACAAGGCTTTCAACTGGATCAACAATGAGTGGACATCGGGCATTGAAACTTCGGCAACGACTTTCCACAGTGCATATCCAATACCGTTCATTGAATATTTCGACGCCGACACCACTATGCCTGCCTACTGGAATGCAGAATACGACGACGACGATTACTCTTGGCAGATCGGTCATGGCGGTTTGCAGGGATCTTACGCTCCGCACAGCGGCAACAACAACTATTTCATAAAAGCTTCTTCAGCATCGGTTAATGGCTACGAGGCAACTCTGATTACTGCTCCGGTAAACACCTCTACCGCAGCAAATTCGGTACTGAAATTCTGGTATCTCTCGCCCAAACGTCTTTCCGATGTTGACGAACTTATTGTGAAAGTGCGTGAAAACGCTTCTTCCGAATGGGTTGAATTGGAAAAAATACATACAAGCGTGACTTCGTGGAGAGAATTGAAGTACGATATGCCGAAATCGAATTTCTGTCAGGTGGCATTCACGGCCAAAAGCTTCTTCGGCAAAGGCATAGCTATCGACGATGTCGTTATCGAGGAAGGCAGGGCTTCAAGCATTGAGACAGCCGACGTGCCGGAACTCAGCACAAAGATATTCCCCAATCCTGCAAGCGAACGGATTACCATAGCGGTTCCCGACAATGAAAACGATGTGTCTTATCAGATTTACGACATAGTAGGTCATGTGGTGGCAAAAGGCCTCATAAAACCGCAGGAAGAAGCATCCTTTGCAGTGAAACATTGGAAGAAAGGTATTTACGTTGTGAAACTTAGTTCAGGCAATGCCGAAAAAGTGCAGCAGCTTATAGTGAAATGACGATGTTTCTTTGCTGAAACGTTTTGAAAGTGACCCGTTTTTCGGGTCACTTTTTTTGTTTTTGAAGAAACAATTTGCAAAACCGCACAAAAAAACGTAACTTTGCATTTCCAAAACAATACGATATGTTAGATAAATTAGAGGCGATAAACGCTCGTTATCAGGAACTTGAAAAAGAAATCAACGACCCCGATGTAATGTCGGATATGAAGCGTTACGTAAAACTTTCTAAAGATTACAAGGATCTGCAGCCCGTAATTGCAGCCTATAAGGAATACAGGGACATACTCGGCAATATTGCCAACTGCAAGGATATCCTCAACAACGAAAAGGATGAAGATTTCCGTGACATGGCCAAGGAAGAACTGGCACAATACACGGAAAAACGCGACAAACTGGAGGACGATATCCGGCTCATGCTCATACCTGCCGACCCGCAGGACCGCAAGAATGCCGTCTTTGAAATACGCGGCGGCACGGGCGGCGATGAAGCCAGCATCTTTGCCGGCGACCTCTACCGCATGTATGTGCGTTATTGCGAGAAACGCAACTGGAAAATCGAAGTGGTGGACTATACCGAAGGTACTGCCGGCGGCTACAAGGAAATAGTTTTCAACGTGATAGGCAACGATGTTTACGGACAGATGAAATACGAGTCGGGGGTACACCGCGTGCAGCGTGTGCCGCAGACCGAAACTCAGGGCCGCGTGCATACTTCGGCGGCCTCGGTGGTGGTGCTGCCCGAAGCCGAGGAATTCGACGTGGAACTCAAACAGTCCGACATCCGCAAGGAAATCTTTTGCGCTTCGGGACCCGGCGGTCAGTCGGTGAACACTACCTATTCCGCAGTGCGTCTCACCCATATTCCAACAGGTATAGTGGTTTCCTGTCAGGACCAGAAATCGCAGATCAAGAACATGGAAAAAGCCCTCGTGGTAATGCGTACCCGTCTTTTCGAACGCGAATACAACAAATATCTCGAGGAAATGTCGTCGAAACGGAAGACAATGGTCTCCACCGGCGACCGCTCGGCAAAGATACGCACCTACAACTACCCGCAGAGCCGTGTCACCGACCACCGTATCGGTTTTACCATGTACAACCTTTCGGCTTTCATGGACGGCGATATTCAGGAACTTATCGATGCCCTGCAGCTTGCCGAGAATGCCGAGCGTCTCAAGGAGGCGGTAGGTTGATTCCGAGCCGTGCATTAAAATAAAAAAGCCGTCTTCCATGACGGCTTTTTTTATTTCGCGTGTGTTCAGAAACTTACGAGGAATATGTACACTATCGCCACGATGCAGTAAATGAGTTTTATCAGGGTACCGGCAAGGAAACCTACAAAAGATCCGAAAGCCGATTTGAGAGCGTTGTCGCGGTTGTCGGCACAGAGTTCGCCGATGTATGCTCCGAGGAAAGGCCCCAAAAGTATGCCTATTATGCCGAACGGACCGATAGTGATTCCGAGAATCGGCAGAATTATCATGCTCACGATGAGTCCGATTGTGCTGCCCCTGACACCAGATTTGCTCCCTCCGAGTTTTTTCGTGCCGTATATCGGTATGTAATAGTCCAATATGGTGATGACTACGGCAAGAATTCCGAAAATCACGGGAAGCCATGCGGTGTATTCGTTTTCGCGGAAAAGATAGACAATGAGCAGTCCGACGAAACTTATCGGCGGTCCGGGAATGCCGGGGATTATGGCTCCTATGATGCCTATGATGCCGAGAATTACGGCCAAAACAATCATTACATATTCCATGGGTTAGTCTTCCGTATCTAAAAAATTGTATTTTGCCTGACGCTGCAACCAGCGTTCGCGGGCTATTTTCTGCATGTCGATGTTGCTGTCGCGTTCGTCGATGATTTCAAGTCCCAGAATAGCCTCCACAATGTCTTCGATGGTCACAATGCCCTCCACTCCGCCGTATTCGCTTACCACAAGGGCTATCTGCTCCTTGTTCTTGAGAAGTATGTCCCATGTCTTGAGAACGTCGGCATACTGGTATGTTACCACGAGTTTGCGTCCGAAATTTTTCAGTGGTCTGTCGTATTTTTCCTTGTTGAGGTTTTCCATAAGGTCGTAACGCAGGACATAGCAGTAGCTGTCGTCGATGTTTTTGTCAAAAATCGGGATCCTCGAGAAGTGCAGGAATTCCTCTTTTCCGAGAAATTGCCGTATGCTTGTGTCCTGCTGTGCAGTCACCATAACGGTGCGGGGAGTCATTATGTCGTTTACTTTTATTTTGTTGAGTTTCAGTAGGTTCTGAAGGATTCTGTTTTCTGATTCTTCGAAAACGCCTTCCTTGGCACCGAGATTTGCGAGGGCGGAAATCTCTTCGCGGCTGAAGTTGTCGTTTTTGTCGCAGGAAAAACGTTTGGTTATGGTTTCCAGAAGAATGACTATGGGGTACATCACTACAATGACTACCGAAAGAATGCGTGCGATACTGATGGCCACCGACCGCCAGTACTTGGTTCCGATTGATTTGGGAATGATTTCGGAACATACCAGAATGAGAATCGTGAGCAGTGCCGACACTACACCGTAATACGTTTCGCCGAAAACTGCCGTGGCCTGTACGCCCACAATCGATGCCCCGAAGGTATTGGCAATGGTGTTGAGCGAAAGAATGGCGGCCAGCGAACGGTCCATGTTGTCCTTGCACCGGTCCAGAGTGGAGGCACCTTTGCGACCCTCATTTTTGAGCTGCTCTACGTAAGGAGTTGTGGTGCTGAGCATTACCGATTCCATGAGCGAACACATAAACGAAATCGCTATGGTTAGAAAAAATGATATGAGAAGCAGTGCCATGTTCTTTTGCTGATAAAAATGTAAAGACAATAACGCAAAGACGTTCCGTTTATTTTGGAGCAGGTCTCTTTTTCTGCAAAAAAAAAGGCCGCATTTCTGCGGCTCCAAAATCATGAAATCACGTTAGTTCTTGTTATTCCACTGCATCTTTCACCAAGCGGACAGGTCTGCCTTCATCACGTGTATTGACGTTAGCTGGATTCACAGGCGAAGCA
>JAZRZP010000023.1:0-13079 GCA_045601425.1 Bacteroidales bacterium | reverse complement strand
TTCTGGAGTCGGTGTTCACCTCTTCCCATTCCGAACAGAGAAGTTAAGCCCGACATCGCCGATGATACTGCACTAGTTTGTGGAAAAGTAGGTCGCCGCCAATCTTTTTTAAAGGAGTTCCAAAAGGAACTCCTTTTTTTTGTCTGAAGGGGGGGCTGGTATCCCCGGATAACGCCGGCAAGAATTGACGCAGGAATAATATTGTCGGCGATTCTCCGTTATATGCTGAAAATGGTTTTCTGTAATGTTGAACAAAGTTAAAATTATACTTATCTGTTGTGTTGCAGTACTTGCCATGAACTGCAATGGAGATGGATGCAAGGAGGAAAAACTGATGCAAAAGAGTAGTAATAAATCTGGTGAAGAATGCCTTATTTGCGGTGCTCCGCTTGAATATCTGCAGCAGGACACGATGATGGAATGTGTCATTTGTCATTTGCAGGAGCCAAGCAAGACACGCTGTGTTGATGGTCATTACGTCTGCAGCCAGTGTCACATGGCTGGTATGGATTCCATTATAGTCTTGTGCATGAATGAAACTTCACGCAATCCTGTTGAGGTTCTGGAGAGGATGATGTCGCAGCCTTTCTGCCACATGCATGGTCCGGAGCATCATGTGCTGGTAGGTGCCGCACTGCTGACGGCTTACAACAATTGTCTGCCTGATACTGCAAAGCTGGATATGGAGTCGGCTCTCGTTGAGGTGGTGGAACGGGGTCGTCAGGTGCCGGGTGGTGCCTGTGGATATATGGGTGCTTGTGGAGCCAGCATCAGTACGGGCATTTTTATGTCTGTAGTTACTCGCAACACGCCTCTTTCTACTGATACGTGGCGTCTCTGCAACCTTATGACCGCGAGAGCTCTTGAACAGGTGGCACTCAACGGCGGACCACGTTGCTGTAAGCGGGATTCCTACCTCTCCATATTGACGGCTGTCGATTTCGTTAAAGAAAACCTCGGCGTTGAGATGGAAAAAACCAAGGTGCGCTGTTCGCGCAGTCAGTTCAACAACCAGTGTATCGGGAAAAAATGCCCGTTCGCTTCGTTGGGTAAGAACTGACATCTGATTTTTTTTTGCAGCGTAGGATTGATTTTTAGATTTTTTGTATATTTGCAAAATAACAGTTTGATAAATAAATACACTTAACAGATTGATTCATAATAAAAAAGGTGTAAAATAATAAACATAAAATATTAACCATAGCATTTGCTATTTGTTCGGAAGTTCTTAAAGTTGGCGCTTTGAAACTCAATTGTCTCGAATAAGTTCAGCGAATGTCTGCGTTTTGCGTGGACAGGACTTATTGATAATTGTAGGTACGCCAACACCGAAGAACTTGATAAGTGAAGTTCACGCTTTCTTGTTTTTCGTTTGTTGAGTTCCTACAAATCCGCATAAGTTGCAAAGGCTAAAAACGCAGAAATATGTGGACAATAAATGATGAAGTAAAGTTCTTTAATGATGCAAGTCAATTGGCAAGCATAGATCACCTTATGGTGAACGTAAATGATCAATACTATGCATTTGCTCCAAAAAATACAAATGTTCAAGTAAGTACACCCCAGGCAAGAAATGCACTTATTGGTGCAAAAACAGAGTCTTGGTGCAAGGATTTATTTGATTCAATCGCAAGGCAAAATAATCTTTACGCTGTTAATGGTGTTGTTTGTAATGAAATTGGTCTGACATCACATAGTGCTGCAGATTTGGCTTTTTGTACTTCTGATTCCAAAGAACAGAGACCAGAAAATATCAAACTTATTTTTGAAATAAAGATGGGAATAGTGAACAATTATTTGTATGATAAAAATTCATCATGTGACAAATTTCGCTTTAATGGTGATTATACTACACACAAGGGGAATCCTTCATTGCTACGTTCTGACAGCATGTTGAAGGCAATAGGTAAATCAATAAATATTAGGGTTGATAGTTCTTTTGGGAAGCGTATACCTATTATCATTATTGGAAATTCCCCAATTACAAGTAACTATGCAAAAAAGGTTGATTGCCTTAAGAAGAATGGTATAATTCAAAAATTTATGTCACTTTATCCAAATCCAACCAACGGAAATTTTATTCAAAAGACACTTGATGGAGGTTTTGAAACATATGGAGATATAAAGATTCTCGAAGAATATATTGCTAATATTCTTAATTCAAATTTGAATTATTTTAGTTCAATGCTAAGCAATAAAGTGCTGGGAAATTTGATCGCAATAGCTAGCAAAGAACAGACAGATGAATTAAAAGGACAAAAATTTGTTGAATTGATTAATGCGTAATTATGAAAAAACAGACAACAACATCTTCTTTTGGAGTTTCAAAAAGAGAAAATCATAATTCTGATAAATTTTATAGTTCGAATCTTTATGATGGAATAATCATTCGCGAAGCAGAAGATAAAACAATAAATTTTTTGAATGAGGATATTTTGGATAATATATTTTTACATACTTCAGAACATATGCAGGAGTTGCCAGACAATAGTGTGCATCTGATGATAACATCGCCTCCTTACAATGTTACAAAAGAATATGATCAAAATCTTACGTTAAGAGAATATCTTGATTTGATTGAAAGCGTTATGAAGGAAATATATAGGGTAATGGTTGATGGTGGTAGAGCGTGCGTGAATATAGCTAATATTGGTAGAAAACCATATATTCCACTGACAACTTACATTACGGAAATTATGACGGCAATTGGATTTAATAACAGAGGACAGATTATTTGGAATAAAGCAGCTTCAGCTGGAGGATCTTGCGCTTGGGGAAGTTGGATGTCTGCATCAAATCCAACATTGAGGGATGTACATGAGTATATTTTGGTGTTTAGTAAGGGCTGTATGTCACGGGAAAAAGGTGTTAGTACAATTAGTAGAAATGATTTTTTGGAATGGACGAAGAGTATTTGGGTAATGAATACAGAAAGTGCGAAACGAGTAAATCACCCAGCTCCGTTCCCAGAAGAATTGCCACATCGTTTGATAAATTTATATAGTTTTGAAGGAGATGTTGTATTAGATCCGTTTATTGGCTCTGGTACTACGGCAGTAGCTGCATTAAAGAATAAAAGGCATTTTGTCGGTTTTGAAATTTCTAGAGAATACAAATTTATTGCAGATAGTAGAATATCGAAAGTAGAGAAATTATGAAGTCTGTATGTCAAATTCGTAAAAATGAATATACGCAGAGAATGAACTTTTTTGTATGTTCTTATATGTTTAGAGATGGCATTTTTGTGTTGAATAGAAGTTTTACTTCAGCAAACGATACAAATCCAAAGAGAGAGTCGCAGAGCTGCGGCTCTTTTTTTTGAACTGCCGTTTGTGTCTGGCAAATAAAAAACGGAAAATATTTGTTTGTTTGCCGAAAAAAGAGTAAATTTGTAATTTTGTACCAGACCCGGATTTTGGTGGGTTTGGGTGTAGTATGTTGTTAAAAATCAGATATATATGATAAATATACGTTTTGAAAAAATAAAGATTGTTTCGTGTTTTTTGGCGGTAATGCTCATGAATTCGATTGGAATGGCACAAAGCAGCACCTATTTGGACTCTGTTTCACCCGACCGGAGTGTCCATTTTACAACCGAAAACACTTATCCGTGGACAGCAAGTTTTACCAGTGACGGCTGGGTTGCGAAATCGGGAAACAGGAATATTCACAACTCCACGTCGTCGATGTACGCAACGGTTGTTGTGCCGTCGGGGGCTGATGCCGATTTCTCGTTCGAGTACAAGATTTCGTCTCAGGCGAGCTACGATGCTCTGTATGTTATGGTCGACGGAATGGCTTTGCCCGAATTCACCGCAGGAGTGAGCGGCTACAGCGACGCTACGTATCATTCCTGTACGGTGGCACTTACAGCCGGCACCCATACGGTAGAATGGTATTATTCCAAAAATGCATCGACCAACAGCGGCGAAGATGCGGCATTTATAAGAAATGTGCGTCTTTCGCTCGGTTACTGTCCGCGTCCAGCAAACGTAACTCCCCTTGCCATAGGTCCTTATTCCGCCGAGTTTTCATGGAACGGACAGAGCTCTACAGGCATAGAGTACGGACCGCAGGGCTTTGCACGCGGCACGGGAACGTCAGACTTCATCACCGATACGGTATATTCTCTGATAGGCCTGCAGCCGCAGACATACTACACTCTCTATTTGCAGTCGTACTGCCCCAACGGCGATACCAGCGTTTGGATTTCATACACGTTCAGAACAAGTTGCGAACCGATATCAAGTTTGCCATATGTTCAGGATTTCGAAAGTTGGACGTCCTCATCATCGATAAGTTCGACAATAGATCCGTGCTGGAACAGGCACACCAACTACCAGTCCTCAACCATGTATCCGTACGTGAACACAAGTTACAGCCATTCCGGAACCAAGTCAATGTATTTTTACGGTTACAACAATAATTCCCCGTATTCGATACTGGTATTGCCTCCGTTTGAAGATACCATAAATTCCTTGCAGGTGTCGTTTTGGATGTATAGTTCATATACTTCCAGCAATTATGCCATTCAGGTTGGCGTGATGACAGACCCCAACGACCCGTCGACTTTTGTCGCCGTGGCACAGCGTAATTCAACGGTTGCAAGCATGTGGCAGGCTTTTGACGTGCCGTTGCAATACTATACCGGCAGAGGAAAGTATATTGCACTGAAGACGGCAACTTACTGCTATGCCTACATTGACGACATAACGGTGGATACGATACCGGGCTGCCAGCGTCCTACCAACCTGCGCGTAACAACAACTTATGCCACACAGGCTGCGATAACATGGCAGGGTTCTGCATCTTCGTACGATGTGGAATATGGTACTCCGGGATTCCCGCGTGGAAGCGGAACTACGGTGCATGTGACAGGTACCAACACGATGCTTTCGGGTCTCAGTCCGAATACATGTTACGAAGTTTATGTAACATCGAATTGTGCCAACGGCAGTCACAACCGCTCGTATTCATTGCAGTTCCGTACAAGCTGCGGCAAGATAAGCACAATGCCGTTCGTGGAAAATTTCGAAGGTCTTACGTCTTCCACCCTGAGTTCTAAACTGCCGTGCTGGAGGAGTTACTGCAACTACAGTTCTTCGTATCCGTCGATAACTTCGTACGGCGGTTCGAACACGGTTCACATGTACACCTACTCTTCATCGGTACCGGCGAACTACTACAATTATTTCGCCATACCGGAAATAGATCAGAATTTGTTCCCGCTCAATACTCTTCAGGTTTCGTGTCGAATAGCAAGGCCTTACAGTTCAACAAGTTATGCCAATAAGGTAGCATTCGGCATAATGACCGATTCGTCGGATATAGAAACCTTCGACACATTGGACATCATAAATTTCGGCAGTACGAGCGGTTGGGTTGATTACACCTATTCCCTTGCAAATTACAACGGCAACGGCAAATTCATCGCATTCAAGGGCATGACCGAAGGAACGCAGTATTACATGTATTTTTACTTCGACGATCTTGTGGTTGACAGAATTCCGACTTGTCCGAAGCCGACAGAATTGAGGGTTCACTCGACCTATGATCCCGACGACATACGCATTTCGTGGAAATCGCATCCGGCACCAGCCAGATCTTGGGATATAGCCTACGGTCCGACAGGTTTCAGCCCATACATAGAGGGCGTGCACATTACCGATGTTACCGACACGTTCTACACACTTTCGGGGCTGAGCGTGGATACGACATACGATATTTATGTACGCTCCAACTGCAGTGCAGAGTCAAGCATGTGGAACGCCACACCGGTTTCGGTAACTCCAGGAACGGTTATAGTGCCGTATTTGGGCGAAGAAACTTACTATCTGTGTGATGCAGTGATTTATGACAACGGAGGCAGAATGCAGGCCTACGAACCGAGCAGCAACGGAAAGGTCACCATATACCCGATGACTACCGATTCCGTGATAAACATAACCGGTACATATTCTACCGAATCGGGTTACGATTACATTAACGTCTACGACGGAGCAAATGTCTCAGGGACGCGACTGGCACGTGTCAGCGGTACTGGAATTTTGAACTGTACTTCCACCATAGGCCCGCTGACGTTGGAATTTACTTCCGACATGGGAGCAGAAATGAGTGGTTTTGAATTGCATGCGCGCTGTGTGGCTCCGCCCGACTGCCGACGTCCCATACCCACGGTGCTTTCGGTTGCAAGCAGACAGGTGAATGTCGACGTGATTTCTTCACCGGCAAATAATTGGATTACGGAATACAGGGCAGGAACATCGAACTTTACCCCGGGTAGAGGTGCGGGAACTACCGTAGTTACCAATTCTTCGAATTTCTTTATTACCGGACTCCAGCCACAGACTGCATACAAGGCTTATGTACGCACGGCTTGCGGTGGCAACGACACGAGTGACTGGTCGTATGCGTTCACCTTCACGACTCCGTGTGATCCGGATACAGTACTCCCAGTAGTTGAAGATTTTGAATCGTACAGCAACAATGTTCAGATATCCTGCTGGTCGCATTCCTCCAATACATACCCCAGAACACGTATCTGGCCGGCTCTTTCTTCGAACAAGACGTACATTCTGTTCTCTCAGCAGCCGAACACGCTGAGTTACACCGCTATCAAGAAGATAGAAACTTCGTATCCGCTGCAGGATCTGCATCTCAAATTCAAACTCTTCGGAATTGATTCTGCTTCGGTATTCAAAGTGGGAATAATGACAAATCCCAACGATTACACTACTTTCACACAAGTGGCTTCGTTCAACGTTCCCGATGATTACGATTGGCACAACTACGACATCCCGTTGTCATCGTATCAGGGTCAGGACGGATACATCGCATTTTCTGCAATAAATCCCTACAGGACAAGTTCGGTATATATAGATAACCTGATAATCGACACAATGCAGACTTGTGCCGTACCAACCGGTGTAACTTCAAGTCAGACGGGAAATGACATTACATTGTCGTGGAACGGACAGGGAGCATCGGAATGGCTTGTACAGTTCGGGAGAAGAGGATTTCAGACAGGAACGGAACCTTCGTATTATACGGCAACACCGTCCATGACTGTTTCCCGATTACTGTTTGACCCGAATACTGAATACGATGTGTATGTTCGTTCCATCTGCAGTGCCAGCGATACAAGCGAATGGTCGCTGAATCCGTACCGTTTTGTTCCTCAATGTGATGTGTGGACTTTGCCACATACCGAAAATTTCGAAACATATATCGGTTCGCCGTATTCGAACTATAAACGCGTAATGCCTGTTTGCTGGAACATGGTGAACACAGATGCTCCGACAGCATTTTATGCTCCGCAGATTTACGAAGATACCGTAAAGTCTCTTACAGGCAGGTATTCATTGCTGCTGAACAGCTCTTCCGTGATAGCAACCCCGGCAATTGACAACCCGTTGGATTCTACCATGGTTGAGTTTTTCATGAATGTGGAAAAAATATCTACCGGATTGGTTGTGGGAATTGCCGAAGATACGGCATTTATCCCGTTCGACACGTTGTTCAATACAAGAGCAAATGAATACCAGTTGCACAATGTGGTGTTTAACGGTTATACCGGAAATTCGCACAATATCGGTTTCAGAAACATCAGTACCGTTGCATGCGACACCATGCGCGTATACATCGACAGCCTTACAGCAATGCAGCGTCCGGCTTGTGCAGGTCCGAACCATCTTGCAGTAGGCAACGTTACCGCCCATACCGCTCATGTATCATGGACTGAACGCGGTGCGGCAACTTCGTGGATAATAGAGTACGACACCATAGGTTTCACCTTGGGGACAGGACACTCCATTACTGTGAATACAAATCCCTATGTGCTTACCGGTCTTGACTCCAACCTGACTTATGAAGTATATGTACGTTCCATCTGTCCCGATGGCGACACGAGTGATTGGATAACATTCCCGACGGAATTCACATTGCCGCGCTGCGACGAAAGTTGTGTGTACACACTCAACCTGATTTCACCGTCGGGTGGTTTCTTCGATGCGGAAATACTGATGAGCTACAACGAAATCGATACATTGGTGTACGGATTGCGTGCCGGTACCAGTGCAAGCAATACGATAATAGCCTGCCCTGAAGAAATTCTGTACTTCAGTTGGAAATCCGGCCGTGCCGACGACCGCTGCTACTTTGTGTTGCTGCATGGAGAGGACACGCTGTATGAATCTGGAAATCAAACCGAAGGTCTTTTCTATACCCTGACGTGCAATTCCAACGATTCTTGCCCTCGTCCCGGAAACCTTGCAGTGTCTTGTGTCGATTACCAGACTGTTGATGCTTCATGGAGCGGAACAGGAAACTATGCGGTAGCTTGTCAGCAGACTGGTACTGCCAACATTATCGTGCAAGATACCGTTCGGACCAACAACTATCTGAATACCTATAGGATTTCTTCGCTGGATCCCGATGTTATGTACACATGGCGTGTCCGCAACTTGTGTTATGTGGACAGCCTTTCGGATTGGGAAGTTCTGAATTTCAAGATAGCCGACAATATATGTGTCGAGCCAATCAACTTAGCTCTCGACCAGAACTCGCTTTCGCATAATTCGGCCAAACTCCGTTGGCATTCGTTTGCCAACAACAACTCGTGGCAATTGAGGTGTTTCTCGTACACAAGCGGTTTCGACAGCATTTATCAACTCAACGATTCTGTTTATACCTTGAGGGGACTTTCCTCGGGAGTCAATTATTATGCTACGGTACGCGGTGTGTGTGCAAGTTCGGCCAACAGCGTATGGTCCGACACGGTAGCGTTCATTACCGATGTATGCGATACGGTATCGGAGGTGAGCGTTTCGCAGATTACCAACAATTCGGCAGTGGTGACTTGGTCGGCCGACAACCTGCAGACAAGATGGGAAGTCGATTACGGCACTCAGGGATTCCCCGTCGGTTACGGAAATACATCACAGACGACTTCGAAAACATACCGCATTACGGGACTCAATCCTGGTACAGTATATGACGTATATGTCCGTAATGTCTGTGGAAGCGATTATTTCAGCGTATGGTCGCCGAAAGTCCGTTTCAAGACAACCGGCACATCTTCCATATCTACGGTTGAGAGCAATGGTGTACAGATGACCGTGACCCCGAATCCTGCCACTTATTCGGCACATATAGCCGTGGAAGGCATTTCCGGCGAAACGGTATTCACCGTTACTGATGCCAACGGCAAGGTACGGCTGCATGAAACCGTAACCTGCAACGGCACACTTGACAGAAAACTCGATGTCAGTGGCTTTGCAAAAGGTGCATATTTCATACATCTTACAAACGAAAAGACCAGCATCGTGGAAAAACTGATAGTGCAATAGTCTTTCAGGTTGCACGCAAAAAAAAGCAGACAGCTGAAAAGTTGTCTGCTTTTTTCATTGAACTGTTGATAATTCCGTTCGTCAGAATTTCAGCAAATCCCGACCTATGTCTCTGCGGAAATATTTCCCGTCCCAACTTATTTTTTTCACCGATCTGAAACTTTTTTCGATGGCTTCGGGCAAGGTGTCGGCAAAAGAAGTGACGCACATGACACGTCCGCCGTTGGTAACCAGTCGGTTTTCAGAATTTAATTTTGTACCGGCGTGAAAGACAAGGCTTTCGCTTACATTTTCCACTCCGTTTATGACATCGCCCTTGCGGTAACTTTCGGGATACCCGCCGGCTACCATCATCACACATGCAGCCGTTTGGGGATTTATCTGCAGCACCGCTTTGTCCAGTGTGCCGGCAAAAGTATGTTCGAAAAGTTCTACTACGTCCGATTCTATGCGGGGAAATACGGATTCGGTTTCTGGATCGCCCATGCGGACATTATATTCGATGACGAAGGGTTCGCCACCGACATTCATGAGACCGATGAAAATAAAGCCTTTATAGTCGATGTTTTCCTGCTGCAGACCTCTTACGGTTGGCACGACAATTCTGTTTTCGACTTTCTGCATGAATGTTCCGTCGGCAAATGGTACCGGGGAAACGGAACCCATGCCTCCCGTGTTGAGGCCGGTGTCGCCTTCGCCAATGCGTTTGTAATCCTTTGCCGAAGGCAGTATTTTGTAGTTTTTTCCGTCGGTAAGGACAAATACCGAAAGTTCTATGCCGGAAAGGAATTCTTCGATGACTACCTTTGCCGAAGCATTGCCGAATTTGGCATTTTCGAGCATTTCACAGAGCTCTTTTTCCGCTTCCTGCAGTGTGCCGAGTATGAGTACGCCTTTTCCTGCTGCCAGACCGTCGGCCTTGAGAACATACGGTGGGTTCAGCGTTTTGAGGAAGGCGAGGGCTTCAGTGACGGAATCCTTCGTAAATGTCGCGTAGCGGGCTGTTGGTATGCCGTGGCGTTGCATGAATTTTTTTGCAAAGTCCTTGCTGCCTTCGAGTGTGGCACCGAGTTTCGACGGTCCGATTATCGCAACATCTTTCAGTTGCGGATCGTTTTTGAAAAAGTCAACAATGCCGTCTACGAGCGGAGCTTCAGGCCCAACGACAACCATTGTGATTCCGTTTTCGAGGACAAATTCCTTTATTGCAGGGAAATCGTCGTTTTTAAGATTTACGTTGGTGCCGCACCCTGCAGTACCTGCATTGCCGGGGGCTATGAAAAGCTGCGAACATTTTTTGCTTTCTGCTATTTTGCAGGCAATGGCGTGTTCGCGACCGCCAGAACCGAGTAACAATATCTTGTGCATTTTTTCCGTTTTTTTACTGGCCGCCAAATTCCATGAGGTAAGACTTTATGAATTCATCGATGTTTCCGTCCATTACGCCGCCTACATCCGAGGTCTGGTAGTTGGTACGGTGGTCTTTCACGCGGCGGTCGTCGAAGACGTAGCTGCGTATCTGCGAACCCCATTCTATCTTTTTCTGGTTTGCCTTGATTTTTGCCTGTTCTTCCATGCGGTGTTTCATCTCACGGTCGTAGAGTTGCGAGCGGAGCAGCCTGAGGGCTTTTTCCTTGTTTTTCGGCTGGTCGCGTGTTTCGGTGTTCTCAATGAGGATTTCTTCCTCTTCGCCGGTGTATGGGTCTTTGTATTGGTAACGCAGGCGTACGCCGCTTTCCACTTTGTTCACGTTCTGCCCGCCGGCACCGCCGCTGCGGAATGTATCCCAGCTGAGCCGCGACTGTTCAATTACAACTTCGATTGTGTCGTCGACAAGTGGGGTTACGCACACTGAGGCAAAGGATGTCATTCGTTTGCCCTGTGCATTGTAGGGACTTACGCGCACCAGACGGTGCACGCCGTTTTCGCCTTTCAGGTAACCGTATGCGAAAGAGCCCTCAATCTGCATGGTGACTGATTTTATACCTGCACCTTCGCCATCGAGAATGTTGCTTATGGCAACCTTGTAGTTGTTGCGTTCGGCATAGCGTGTGTACATTCGCATGAGCATTTCGGCCCAATCCTGTGCCTCCACGCCGCCAGCTCCGGCATTGATGCTCAGCACGGCATCGAAACGGTCCGATTCGTTGCGGAGCATGTTCTTGAATTCAAGGTCTTCGATTTTTTTCTGCGTGACCTGCAATTGTGCAAGGAATTCTTCTTCGGTAGCGTCTCCGGATTCGAAGAAATCGCTCATGACTTTCAGGTCGTCGACGGATGAAGCTACTTTGGCAAAGGCGTTTGTCCATACTTTCTTGCTGTTTATGGCGACAAGTATTTTCTTTGCTTCCTTGGGGTCGTCCCAGAAATCGGCAGCTTCGGTCTGTTTTTCTTCTTCGGCAATGATATTTGTCAGATTGTCGATGTCAAAGAAACCTCCTCAGAGCTTCTTTGCGTTGTTCCAGCTCTTTGATACTTTCAGATGTTGTCATATAAACTGTTGTAATTTAAGATATTAGTTGTTTTTTTTAAAATAATAGCTTATGCAAAGGTACGAATTTTTGTCCGAAAAAAGTAAAAAAACTACCTCAAATAACCTTAAAGTAGCAGAAATAAACCATTTTTTGAAGTTTGTTGCAAGATTGCATAAAAACAACTTGTTGAAAATTAACAAGTTGTGTAAATTTTCCTTCCGCATGCTTTGTTTTTTGATTTCACGGCAAAGTTACGGAAAGTTTTTTAATTGAGCAAGAGGTGGAGATGTAAAAACTGCGGATGAAGAATCCGCAGTTTTCTAAAGTTCATTTTATTGCCTTTCTTTTTTGTTTTTCATAAGTCCAAAAAGAAAAAGGAAATCCGAGCCAGAGAGAACATAACATTACGCTAACTTTTCCTATCGAAATTTGTAAAAATGGTTCAGGCATGAAGAATGCGAAATATATCAAGCAAACTCCGATTGCAAAAATATGTCAAGTACACAATAATACAAGTATCTGTGATTGACTAAAATGTTTTTTTGAAATTTCATAAAAAATCCTTTCTGTTAGTGTTTTGTATTGCTTTTGATTTTAAAAAATATTCTCTACATATGTACTTGCTATGATTGTTGCCGCAATGGCAATATATATTTTTTTCATTGTTGTCAGATTTTGATTATCATTCCTTTTTTTTCTTTTTTCCGTACGCCTCCGTCATTGCTTGTCGTTATTCTCGCCCCGCACCATCCGGCAATTCTCCGGTACGGGGCTGCATTTTTCGAGGTAGTGCCGCTTGCCTTCGGGTTTTGACTTGAGAATTTCAGGCAGGAAATTTTTTCCGTTTCCGGAGAATTTTTTTTCGTTTCCGTACTGAAAAACAGAAAAAACAAATTCAAAGAACGCGAAAAATGCAGAAAAAAAGTACCTTTCAAGATTGGTTAGAATCTTGATAGGGAGGGTAATTCCATAAAAATCAATAAGTTACAAAGGTTTGGTTTTCGCATTTTCTGTCTGTTCGATTTCACGGCAAAGTTGTGGAAAGTTTTCGGATTGTGCAAGCGTGGAAATGAAAATTATTTTTTCAGGACTTTGCCATGAATCCGGAGTATGGTGAGGTTGCGGTTGACGGCGTTGGATTTCACGCATACTATCTTGCGGAACTCGCCAGGCAGTGTAGTGTTGTACTTTACCTTTATCTTTCCGGTTTTTCCGGGGAGCAGGGGTTTCTTGCTCCATGTTGGTACGGTGCAGCCGC
>JAZRZP010000022.1:0-87748 GCA_045601425.1 Bacteroidales bacterium | reverse complement strand
ACCAAGGAATTTAACTCGCGATTAAAAAACAAGAGGTCGGGGAAAAACTCAACGCCATACACTTCCAAATGGTATTGATTGCCAATGAAGGAGAAATCCTTCCCGAAAGTCATAATGAAGTTTTTGATATTCTGGACAATCCTTTGTTCAACAACTCTCTCATCAATATCTTGACGATCACGTTCACCGATTTCTTCCGTATTGATAAACTCCAATGCGTACGAATCTTTGAACATCATTACCGCCTTGCGCGCCATAGATGAATTGGAAATGGTTTGAGAAAAGTTGTTGGGTATTTTATCCCGTTTTTCAAACGCCTGTTGTTTGATGATTTTTTCAAGGGCATCGACAGAAAGATGCTCTTCCGCAGTGCGATGTATGTAATAATATCGTGCAGGAAGATCTTTGCATTTTGCCATAATGCGTGTATGATGCGTAAAAGGGACTCTGAAAAAATCCTCGATTGGGAACTCTGCTATGTCTGGAATTTTAATAGAATTATAAATATCTATCTGATTATTAACCATCTGCAATTCGTCGGTTGTAACCGGCAAATTACCGAGGCTAAATTCGTCGGTTGCGACCGACGAATTTTCAACTGGCAGTTCTTTGTATTGTTGAGTGCTTGCATCAAGAATTTCCCAGCCTTCATAAAAACTGCGCATTTCTTTAAGTTGAGTTTCTGAAAATCCTCGAAGCCCTGGCATTTCTTTCTTAAGTTGCAAACTTATTTGTTTTAAAGCGCCAGTCCCCCAAACACCTTTGCGCGTGTTTTCGGATAGATATTTCCCAATGGCAAAATAAACAGCAAGTTGCACACGGTTCACATCCTTCAACGCCTCGTACTGGCCTTGCAAAATTGCAGTTTTGATTGCCTCCACGGCTTCGGTCAATGATATTAACGATTTTTCTTTATCCATAACGTTGCTATATCTTCCTTTATGATTCGTATTTCGTTTTCGTCATTCCGTTATTTAGTCTGCAAACCAGTGTGTTAATGCTTTTTTTGCCGGCATTAGGAATGAGTGCAAAGATACAATATTTATACAAGCGAAACTTTTATCTTATATTTACTCAATGGCATAGCCAATCCCCCTGAACGCCTCTTCGAGCATTTTCTGCGACAGCTTTTCGGCAGCCATAATCTGTTTCATTTCGCTCTGTATGCGCGCCATCTCCGCCGGATAGTCAATGTCTAAGTCGTGGTCGATGAACTCGATGTACTTGCTGGGCGTGAGCGTCCAGTTCTTGCTTTCAATTTCATCAACCCCCACGCTGCGGTAGAGTTCGGGCACTTCATAGGCGGTGCCGTCGGTGCCTTCGCTTTGCCAGGTGTGGTAAATGGCGGCCGCGCGTTCTATCTGCTCTGGCAGCAGGCGCACCTTCTTTTTCTGCTCGTTCTTCACCGGATTTTCGTTCCACTGGCGCAGGTCCATAAAGAGGATCTCGTGCTCGCGGTTGCGGAGTTTCTTGCCGTGGCAGTCGCCGCCTTTCTTGTTCTGGTTCAAAATCCAGAGCGTTACGCTGATATCCGTAGTGATGAACAATTCTCGCGGCAACACGATGATGGCTTCCACCTTGTCGTTTTGTATCAGCCGCTTACGGATTTCGAGCGTGTCGCTGTCGTTCAGTGCGCCGTTGGCCAGCAGGAATCCGGCCACGCCGTTGGCGGGCTTCAGGTGCGAGAGGATGTGCAGAATCCAAGCGTAGTTGGCGTTGCTTTCGGGCGGCGTGGTGTAGTCGGCCCAGCGGGCATCGTTTTTCAGGTTGTCATTGTACCAGCCCTTGAGGTTAAACGGCGGATTGGCCATAATGTAGTCGAAATACAAGCCGTGGTGCAGGTCGTGCGTGAAGGAAGAGTCGTAGGTTTCGCCCAGGTTGTGACTGAGTCCGCGCAGCGCGAGGTTCATCTTCGCCAGACGGTAGGTGGCCGACTCTTTCTCCTGGCCGTAAATGTTGATGCGGTTCACGTCGCCCTGTTTGGCTTTCACCAATTCGGCACTCTGTATAAACATGCCGCCGGAGCCGCAAGCCGGGTCGTAAAGCGTGCCTTCATAAGGTTCAATCATCGAGGCGATGAGTTGCACCACATCGTGCGGTGTGTAGAATTCGCCTTCTTCTTTGGTGGCATTCACCGCAAACTCCTTCAGGAAATACTCGTAAACGCGACCAATGAGGTCCTTTTCTTCACCAAAGGCCTTGTGGCTGATTTTGTTTACTTCATCCACCAACTTCTTGATATCGTTGGCTCCTAAATTGCGCGTGGTGAAAGTGCCTTCGATGAAGCAGCCCTTCAGTTGCTTGGAGTCGGTGGCAATGCTGTGCAGGGCGGTGTCGAGTGCCACATTGAGTTGCGGCGCGGGTGTGTTGATAATTTTCGACCAACGTGCCTCGGACGGCAGATTGTAGGTGCCGTCTGTAAAGGTGGCGTCATCAAAAAACGCCTTGATGATTTCTTCATCGTCGGGATCCAGTCCGTCGTTTTTCAGTTGCTGGCGGAGTTTGGCCACACCGTCTTCATACTTCTCTCCAATAAAGCGGAGGAAGATGAGCGTGAGCATCATATCGCGTTTTTCAAAAAACGAACCGGAGTTGCGTGCCGCACGCAGAATGTCGCGGCAATTGAACAAAATATTGTCAAGATTGATGACAGTTTCGGTAGATTTCTTTTTGGTCATATTTTTTCATCTTATTCCAACCTGCAAAGATACGAATTTTTTCCGAAAAAAACTCCTTTGTTGATAAAAAGCACGGTGTGCCACGAAATAGCACACCATGTTTTCTATAAATGGACAGGCCAGCAGGCCGTTCCGTGCGTCATTCGTTGCTGTAGATTATATATCAGAATTGATTTGTTTTTCCTTATTTTTCCGGCGGCAAAGTTACGAAACAGATATGTCATTTCCTGTCATATCTGAAAAATTTCCGAAAAATTTTTTTTCCACGCATCCGGCAAGCCGAGAAATAAACATTCCAGTATTGAAAAGTAATTTTTACAAACAATGCTGAAACGGCGTTTTTTTGGTAACTTTGGAGTTTGGTATATTACAAAAAGAAATCACTAATGAACTGTAAATCAGGATTCTATACAAGAATATTCACAATTCTGGCATTATTCATAATGCTTTCGGGTGGAGCAATTGCCCAAAACCGTTCGTCACTGGAAAAGGAAAAAGCCAAAATCGAACGGGAAATAAAGCAACTCAACAAAGATCTGGCTTCGGTGAAAAGCAACAAGAAACTTTCCACCAAACAGCTGAAATCGCTGAACAAGAAAATAGCCGAACGTGAAAAGCTCATACGCAACATCAACGGACAACTTGGCATCATAAACCGCGAAATATCCCAGACTCAGGATTCCATAACGACCCTACGCAACCAGATAGACAACATGAAAGCCGAATATGCCAAGATAATACAGGCACTATACAAGGAACGCATGTACCTCACCAAACTCAATATGGTACTCGACTACAGCAGTTTCAACCATCGCTATCTGCACCAGAAATATTTCAGGGAATACAGCCGTTACCGCAAATATCAGGCCCAGCTCATCGGCGACAAAACCGATGAACTGAACAGGATTTCGGAAAGTCTGGTTGCCAAGAAAAAAGAACAGTCCGACTTTCTGGCTCAGGAAGTTGCCAACAAGAAACAGCTCAGCCGTGAAAAGAACCAGCAGGAGAAATCGATAAAAGACTACGACAAACAGGCCAAGAACCTTACGGCACAAGTACAGAAGAAGCAACAGCAGGCACAGAAACTGCAGAAACAGATACAGCGCCTCATCAACGAAGAAGTACGCAAGGCACAGGAAGCCAAACGCAAGGCCAATGCTTCCAAAGGCAGCAAGACATCGGACGGCAAGGCCACATCGCCCAAGTCCACCCCGTCAAGCGAAGATCCGCTGTCGGCAAGTTTCGCATCAAATCGCGGACGTCTGCCATGGCCTGTTGAAAAAGCAACTGTGCTGAGGGAATACGGACGTTACAGACACGAATCGGGTGGCGAAAACATCAACAACGGTCTCGAGATATTGTCGTCCAACGGCAGCAGCGTACGCAGCGTCTTCGACGGCGAAGTATCGAGAATATCCACCGGTCCCGACGGCCAGAAGGTAATGATAATCCGCCACGGAGACTATTTCTCGGTATATACCGACTTGGGGAATGTCAGCGTCAAGGAGGGCGACAAGGTTACCTCCAAACAGAAAATAGGGAATCTGCATGTAAACAGCGAAAACAAATCGGAATTCAACTTCCAGATATGGAAAGGCAGCGAGAGCCAGAATCCTCGCAGGTGGCTGATTGCCAGATAAATTGCCACAGAATATCACCCGCAGATTTCGTCAAGTTCGAGCCAGCGGAGCTCTTTCCCGTCAAGGAGTTCCATTATCTCGCCTATGCGCAGCGACCATGCGGCGATTTTCTCGTGCGAAACATCCTCTCCTCCGCCAAGCAAAGTTTCAAGTTCATGCTTTTCGGCCTCGAGCTGCTGAATTTCAACAGTCAGGCTTTTATACTCCTGCTGCTGCTTGAAAGTAGGCTTGTTGGTACTTTTTGGACGTTCGTACTGCGGCTTTTCGGAGCGTTTCTGCTGGGTTTCAACACGCTGTGCGGCAAGCTTGTCCTTCATGTAATCGGAATAATTGCTGTGGTAATCGCGGATTTTGCCGTCTCCTTCGAATACGAAAAGGTGGTCGACAAGGTCGTCCATGAAACTGCGGTCGTGCGAAACGATGATGAGACACCCCTGATAACTTTCGAGAAATTCCTCGAGAATTTCGAGAGTGTAAATATCAAGGTCGTTGGTTGGTTCGTCGAGAATAAGGAAATTGGGGTTCGATATCAGAACCTTGAGCAGGTAAAGCCGGCGACGTTCGCCGCCGCTGAGGTTGCCGTAATAGTTGTACTGCACGGTGTCCTCGAACCCGAAATGACGCAGGAACTGTGTTGCCGAAATGTCCTTGCCGTCCTGTAAACGGATTACTTCTGCCACTTCGCGGATTATCTCGATGACCCTGCGGTCGTCTTTTTCCTGCAAGCCGTTCTGCGTATAGTAGCCGAACTGTATGGTCTGTCCGGTGATGATACGGCCGCTGTCGGGACGCAGGGCACCCGTTATGAGGTTCAGAAAAGTGGATTTCCCTATGCCGTTGGGGCCCACTATGCCTATCTTCTCACCTTTCTTGCAAACGTAACTGAAGTCGTCGACAAGTTTTTTGCCGCCGTAACTCTTCGTAACATTGTACATTTCGAGAATCTTGCCGCCGATACGCTCCGTCTTCACCGAAAGCTGCGGCTTACGGTCGTCGATGCGCTTGTGTGCCTTTTCTTCAAGTTCGTGGAAAGCATCGATACGTGCACGTGCCTTGGTTCCTCGGGCACACGGCATGCGCCTCATCCAGTCAAGTTCGGTACGGTAGAGGTTCTTGGCTTTCTCAATTTCCTGACGTTCAATAAGTTGCCGTTCGGCTTTCTTTTCCACGTAATAATTGTAGGTACCCTTGTAATGATAAAGGTTTCCGCCGTCGATTTCCAGAATGTCCTGACAGACATGGTCGAGAAAATAGCGGTCGTGGGTAACCATGAGTATGCTGAGGTTCTGCTTTGAAAGGAATTCCTCAAGCCATTCTATCATACTGATGTCCAAATGGTTGGTAGGTTCGTCGAGGATAAGCAGGTTACAGTCGTCAATCAGGACTTTCGAGAGTGCAATCTTTTTGCGTTCGCCGCCGGAAAGCATGCCAATCTTCTTGTCCAGATCGCGGATGTTCAACCGGAAGAGAATTTCCTTCACGCGGTTTTCGTAGTCCCATGCCCCTGCCGCATCCATTTGGTTGATGGCGTCCTGCAGGCGTTTCTCGTTGACAGGAGAGTTGTCGGTCTGTATGTTGAGCAGGGCTTTTTCATAGTTGTTGACAAGCCGCACATACTTGTTTTCGGAAGCGAAGATGAACGTACGCAAGTCCATATTCTCGTCCATGGAAGGATTCTGAGGCAGATAGGCCATACGTATGTCGCTGCGGAAGGTCACACGTCCGGCATCGGGCAGAGTGTCGCCGTTGATGATGCTCAAAAGCGTTGATTTTCCGGTGCCGTTGCGGGCGATAAGTGCTGTCTTCTGACCTTCGTTTACTCCAAACGATATGTCTTCGAACAAGTTTTTTTCGCCGTACGACTTCGAAAGATTCTCTATGGTTAAAAGTGCTGGCATCTGTCTTTTCCTGTCATTATTTCACATTATCGGTTTCTGCCGTTTCCCTCTGCAAAGTCACTATCAGAGGATAATGATCCGATATGTTGCAATTGACGACTTTGTATGCAAGGACTTTGAAATTATCGTCATGAAAAACATAGTCGATGCGCAGGTTGTGGAACATGCCGTTGAAAGTCGTTCCTGCCCCTCTTCCCTGCTCGCAGTACGAGTCCTTGAAATACTGACGCAGATAGTTGTAGGCATACGACGCCGGGGGGTCGTTGAAGTCACCGCAAAGTATCATGGGTATGCCGCACTTCTCTATGCTTTCACCGAGAGTTTCCACCTCAGTCTCATGCTTCAGGAGCGTTTTCTTGAACTTCCGCAGAGTACTGCGACTGCTGTCGTCGACATTGCCGTGTGCCAACTGGTCAATCTGGCTTTTGTCGTTATCGTCGAGATGGTATGAGTCGAGATGTATCGAATACACCCTGAATACCGAATCGTTTTTCTTTATATCGGTAAACACCGCCCTGCCGTCATTCATAACACCTTTATTTACAATAGGATAACGGGAAAAGACAGAGGTTCCGGTCACAGCATCGGCAGACTTGTTGCGGCTGTGAATATAGAAATACTTCCGTGCCCGCATGCTGTCCAGAATGTTGTATGTGAGCCGTATGGTGAATTCCTGAAAGCAGATGATGTCGGGCTGTTCCTCGTCGATAAGTCTCAACGTGGAAAACGACGATGTGTCGGTCCAGCGGAACACGTGAGTGTTGAAGCTCATTATTTTCAGGGAATTTTCGTCGGAAATTTCCGTTTCTTCAACACCTCCAAGCTGCATATATCTCGGTATATAATTGATTTTAAACAGTATAACGACAAGCGAGACAAGAAACAGTCGGCTCCTCAGGCAGAGCCATATTATGAGGAAAGCAGTATTGGCAATCAGAATGTACAGGTAGCCGTAACTGAGAATCGATATGCTTAAAGATGCCGACGGCTTCACACTGCCGGCAAGGTCTGCCAAAAGCAGTACCAGTGCGAACATCAGATTTATACATACCAGTATTATACGAAAGAATCTTTTCATTTTTCAACGTTTACTTGATGTTTTAAACAGGAATTCCTTTTCTTCGGCAGTCAGTTTTCCGTAACCCGACTGTGATATTTTGTCGAGTATTTCGTCAATGCGTTTTTCATTTTCTGCCCTGCGGCGGTTGTACTCTTCATCTGTCTCGGGTCGGCGGTGCGTGGTTTGCTGCTTTCCGCGACGCTTAACCTTGATCGCGGACTTACGCTTTTCAAAAAACTTCGGCACGTAAACGATGGCGAATCCCCAAAATGCGGCACAGAGGTTGAGTACGTGGCTTCCCCGAATCATGGCATCGGTAGAAAGGACAGAAAGCAGGTCCATAACCACGAAAATGCAGGCGACATGTTTCATTTTAATCTTTCCGAACAGCGGCATTCCCGGAATATAGGCCGTTATTGCCATGAAAATGCATATTGCCACTGCCGTTGACCCTCCGAAAGCCGTGCCGGTGCAGTCGCCCGACAGCGAACAGTAAACGGCAGATGAAAGTCCGGCAACGATGCCCCCTGCGAAATAGACAAGGGCAAACTTTCCGTTGCTCATATAGCGTGTGAACATGATGCCCGAAAAACTCAGCAGCAGCACACTTGCCAAGAGTTGAAGGAAACCGTCGCTGAAAAACATGTACGAAACCAACGTCCATGGTTTTGCAATGATGTTTTCGAAACCTGCCGGCAACATCAGCCACTCCCTTACGAAACCGGAACCTGCCGACTCCTTCAGCGTGAACCAATGCACGAGAAAATCGGCGAACAGTACTGCCAGCCACACGGCAGCATTAACCACCACCAGCCGCGAAAGCAAAGTCTTGCTTCTGAAAAAGTTCTTTACCTGTATCAGGATTGTCCTCAACATTGCCTATTGTATTTTTCAATTGTCGTGATTGACTTCGAGGAATATTACCTCCTTCATGTTTATGTAGTCCGACCAAAGCGAACAGTGGACTTTTCCGTAGCCTTTGGTTTCATAAAAGACACCCGAAACTTTCCACTGGTCTTTCAGAATTTTCGGTGACTCGTATCCTATCACGGCGTTCGGATACCGCACTCCACCTATTTCGACCTCCTGACCGAACCCCGCAGGAGAATCCAAGGCTATGACATATCCGTAAGTCTGTGTACTGCAAATAGTTCCATAAACCACCTTGCCGGAAAACTCTGTCTCTTCGTAATCCTTTTTACACGAAACAAAAAGCACTGGCAAACACAATGCTCCGAAAAGAAGCGAAAAAAGTAATTTCTTCATTTTCAAACAAATGTCTTATTTCACTTCGGTTCCGATATTTTCACCCTTCACCACTTTGAGCAGATTTCCGGGCTTGTTCATGTCGAAAACGTATATTGGAAGATTGTTCTCCTCGCAAAGTGCGAAAGCTGTCAAATCCATGATTTTCAATTTCTTCGACAGGGCTTCAGCAAACGAAAGAGTCTCGAATTTCGTTGCGGTAGGGTCTTTTTCAGGGTCGGCAGTATAGACACCGTCAACGCGTGTACCCTTGAGAATGGCATCAGCTTTTATTTCCACAGCACGCAATGCCGAAGCTGTATCGGTGGTAAAGAACGGATTTCCGCTTCCGCCGCCTATTACCACCACCTTGCCTTCTTTCATGGCATCTATTGCCCTGCGCCGGCTCATTTCCTTGCATATAGGTTCAATGGCCAGACCCGAAAGGAGTTCGGTGCGCATGCCCTGTTTTTCAAGTTCGGCCTGCAATGCCATGCTGTTTATGAGCGTGGCAAGCATTCCCATATAATCGCCCTGCACGCGGTCCATGCCTTTGGCGGCACCGCTCAATCCTCGGAAAATATTTCCACCTCCAATGACTATTGCCACTTCAACACCCTGATTTACAGCCTCTTTTATATCCAAAGCATATTGTTCGAGCATCTCCGGCGAAATACCGTAACTCTGTTTGCCCATCAGCGATTCTCCACTGAGCTTCAAAAGTACCCTGTTGTATCTCATTTTTTTCGTGTTTTTTAGTTATCAAACTGTTCGTATCAAAAACGCAAAAGTTTTTCACTTTCAACTCGATAGGGTTTCGGAAAAATCTTTTGCAACCGCATTTTCCGAACTTAAAATGCAGATTGCAAAGATACGAAAAAATTTCTTTTGCGGAAAAGATTTTTTTTTCGTATTTTTGTAGTTTTGGTAAATGCGGCGAAAGACACCTTTCCCGCAACATCAGTTTATTGAAACATAAGTAATTATACAAACATGATAGTATCATACAAATGGCTTCAGGATTATGTAAAATCCGATTTGAGCCCGAAAGAGATTGACGACATCCTTACATTCAGCGGTTTGGAAATCGAAGGAATTGAAAAAGTCGAGACCATAAAAGGAGGTTTGGAACACGTGGTTATAGGTCAGGTGATGACTTGCGAACCGCACCCGGATTCGGACCACCTGCACGTCACCACCGTGGACGTGGCCGGCGACCGGCTGCTCGACATAGTATGCGGAGCTCCCAACGTGGCAGCAGGACAGAAAGTCGTTGTGGCAACCATTGGCACTCAGATATGGACTTCCGACACCGAACACTTTGAGATAAAGAAGTCTAAAATACGCGGCAAGGTTTCCGAAGGCATGCTGTGTGCTGCCGATGAACTCGGACTCGGTTCCTCACACGACGGCATCATGGTGCTCCCCGACGACGCCGAGGTGGGAATGCCGGCAAAAAAATATTTCCACGTTGAAGAAGATTACGCCATTGAAGTGGCCATAACGGCCAACCGTTCCGACGCTACGTCGCACGTAGGCGTTGGCCGTGACCTCGTGGCCGCCTACAACACCCAACACGGCGGCCACCTGACTCTCGACATACCTTCGGTGGCAGGTTTCAAACAGGACAACAGCAATTTGAAAATAAACGTTTCGGTTGAAGAACCCGAACTTTGCCCCCGATATTCAGGACTTACCATTACAGGAGTAAAGGTTTCCGAATCTCCCGACTGGCTCAAGAACAGACTCTCGGCAGTGGGCATACGACCGATAAACAACATAGTGGATATCACAAACTTCGTACTGATGGAAATCGGACAGCCGATGCACGCTTTCGACGCGGACAAGATAGAAGGCGGACAAGTCATAGTAAAACGTCTTCCGGAAGGAACAAAGTTCACTACCCTTGATGGCGTAGAACGCAAGTTGAACGGCAACGAACTCATGATTTGCAATGAAAAGGAAGGCATGTGCATTGCAGGAGTGTTCGGCGGCGAAAAATCGGGAGTCACCTCGCAAACCACCAGCGTATTTCTCGAAAGTGCATACTTCAATCCGGTAAGCATACGCAAGACTTCCAAATACCACGGACTCAAGACCGATGCCTCGTTCCGCTACGAACGCGGCTGCGACCCCAACATCACCATATACGCACTGAAACGTGCCGCTATGCTTATAAAAGAACTTGCAGGCGGCACAATAAGCTCCGAAATCACCGACATATACCCCACCCCAATAGAACGTGCCAGAGTTGAAATCAACTACAAACGCATATTCAACATCATGGGAAAGGAAATACCGGTTGACACCATCAAGTCCATACTTTCCATGCTGGACATCGAAGTGGAAGCGGAAAACGCCGAAGGCATGACTGTCAGAGTCGCCACCAACAAAGTCGATGTAACCAGGGAATGCGACGTGGTGGAGGAAATCATGCGTATATACGGCTACAACAACATTTCGTTCGACGAATCACTCAACAGCTGTCTGTCGTACAGCAGGAAACCTAATCCGAACAAAGTACAGAATACCATTTCCAACTACCTGACCGACAATGGTTTCTGTGAAATAATGAACAATTCTCTCACCAAATCGGAATACTACGAAAACAACGAGGATTTCGACAGCAGAAACAATGTCGTAATCCTCAACCCTCTGAGCAAGGAACTGAACGTAATGCGCCAGACACTGCTTTACAGCGGCATGGAATGCATCGTTTACAACCTCAACCACAAAATACAGAGCCAGAAACTTTACGAATTCGGAAAGACATACCGCTACAATCCCGAACAGACGGAAAACAGCGATGTCACGAAACGGTATTCCGAAGAACGACATCTTTCCATATTCACAACCGGCAGCGAAATTCCGGAAAACTGGAAACTCCAGCAGCAGCAAACCGACTTTTACTACCTCAAATCGTACGTCGTCAACGTATTGCGACGTTTGAGGATAAACATGAGCCGCATCGCCGCCGAACCTGCCAAAGCAAAATATTTCACCGAAGGCATCGACCTCGTATTCAAGGACAGCCACAAGACAATTGCTTCGATAGGCCTTTTGACAAAGGCCACGCTCAAAAAGGCCGACTGCAAGCAGGAAGTATTTTATGCCGACATAAACTGGGACATGGTTCTCAAGAACCTTCCTGCAAAAGAAGTGACATACACCGAAGTTGCCAAGTTTCCGGAAGTCCGCAGAGATCTTGCACTGGTAATAGACAAAAACGTAAACTTCGATGAAATAGAAAAAATCGCATTCGAATCGGAGAAAAAACTCCTCAAGAAAGTCGGACTATTCGACGTTTACGAAGGCGAACACATAGAGGCCGGCAAAAAATCCTATGCCGTAAGCTTCACACTTCAGGACAAAGACAAAACCCTGTCCGACAAGCAGATAGAAACCATCATGGAAAAACTGCAGAAGAATTTCGAAGCAAAGCTCGGAGCAAAAATCAGAAGTTAAACACATTTTACGAATAATCAAAAAAAAACACAACAATATGCAAAAAAGTAAAGTAGGACTTGATTTTACGAAAGTAGAACATGCACGCGGCATAGCAAGGAACATTGCCAATCAGGTGCAGGATTTTGTAGGCAACTACACTACAGTGGCCGTTGAACGCACATTGTGCCGTCTTTTAGGCATCGACGGAATTGACTCGAACGAAGTGCCGCTGCCGAACGTAATCGTTGAAGAACTCAAAAGCAAGGGCGTCCTCAACCAAGGCGTGATGTTCTTCATTGGAAATGCCATGATTGAAACCAAGCTGGCACCTCAAGCCATAGCAGAACAGGTTTCGGAAGGCAAATTGGACATCACGAGACTCCCTGTTCACCCGACAGCTGAGATAAAGAAAGTTCTGGAACCCGTCATCAACGCAACCATTGAACGCATTCGCGGCAACCGCAAGCGTCGCGACAACTACATAAAAACCATAGGCGAAGGCTCAAAACCTTACCTGTACATAATAGTCGCTACCGGAAACATTTACGAAGACGTAATACAAGCCCAAGCCGGTGCACGTCAGGGTGCCGACATCATCGCCGTGATACGCACCACGGGACAAAGTCTGCTCGACTATGTGCCCTACGGAGCAACCACCGAAGGCTTCGGCGGAACTTTCGCCACTCAGGAAAACTTCCGCATCATGCGCAAGGCTCTCGATGAAGTGGGCGAAGAAGTAGGCCGCTACATACGCCTCTGCAACTACTGTTCCGGACTGTGCATGCCGGAAATAGCCGCCATGGGTGCATTGGAAGGCCTCGACGTAATGCTCAACGATGCCCTCTACGGAATTCTCTTCCGCGACATCAACATGCAGAGAACCCTGATTGACCAGTACTTCAGCCGCGTAATCAACGGCTTTGCCGGAGTCATCATCAACACAGGCGAAGACAACTACCTCACCACGGCCGACGCTTACGAAGAAGCACATACCGTGCTGGCCAGCGACCTCATCAACGAACAACTCGCCCTGCTGGCCGGCCTGCCCGAAGAACAGATGGGGCTCGGTCACGCTTTCGAAATGGATCCCCAACTTGAAAATGGTTTCCTCTACGAACTCGCCCAAGCACAGATGCTCCGCGAGATATTCCCGAAAGCACCGCTCAAATACATGCCTCCTACGAAATTCATGACAGGCAACATCTTCCGCGGCCACATTCAGGACGCTCTTTTCAACATGATAGGCATCTGGACAAACCAAGGTCTCCAACTCCTCGGAATGCCCACCGAAGCCATACACACTCCGTTCATGAGCGACCGCTACCTGTCGATAGAAAATGCAAAATACATCTTCGGCAACATGAAGAACATCGGCGACGAAGTGGAATTCAAAGACGGCGGCATCATAAAACAACGCGCACAGAAAGTGCTCTCCGATGCAACCACTCTGCTTGAAAACATGGAAAAAGAAGGCCTTTTCGACGCCCTCGAAAAAGGTATTTTCGCAAACATCAAACGTCCGAAAAACGGCGGCAAAGGTCTGGACGGCGTTACCGAAAAAGGCGAAAACTACTTCAACCCATTCATTGACCTCATGAAAGGACAGAAATAAACACAGTTACGAATCATTTTATACGAAAAATAATATGAGCGAAGGATTATATTCAATGGAGGCAAAGGATTTCGACAAAACCCTCGACCTCGAAAAGATAAAGCCATACGGCGACACAATGAACGACGGCAAAACACAGATAAGCTTCACACTCCCTGTTCCCGAAGGTGACGAAGCCATTGAAGCCGCAAAACAGCTGATGAAAAAAATGGGCTTCGAAAACCCGCTTGTAGTTTACACCAAGGAACTCACAAAAGGTTTCACCTTCTTCAACTGCTACGGAAGTTGCACACACACTGTGGACTACACATCAATACACGTTCCGAAAGTTGAATCGACGACCATGGACATGCACGAATGCGACGAGTACATACGCGAGAATATCGGCCGCAAGATAGTCATAGTCGGAGCCAGCACCGGCACCGATGCTCACACCGTGGGCATCGATGCCATAATGAACATGAAGGGCTACGCCGGACACTACGGTCTCGAACGCTACGACATGATCGACGCATACAACCTCGGCAGTCAGGTTCCCAACGAAGAATTCATTGCCAAGGCAATAGAACTCAAAGCCGACGCACTGATCGTTTCACAAACGGTTACGCAAAAGGACATACACATCAAGAACCTTACCGAACTTGTGGAAATGCTTGAAGCAGAAGGTCTCAGAGACAAAATCATACTCATCTGCGGTGGTCCCCGAATCAGTCACGAACTGGCCAAGGAACTCGGCTACGACGCAGGTTTCGGCATGAACACTTTTGCCGATGACGAAGCTTCGTACATTGCTCAGGAAATGGTGAAACGCAACATGAAATAGACAGAAAAGACTTTGTGAATGATTCTGTCGTTGCGAGCCACTGCACATGTTCCGGCAAAGCACTCGCAAAACAATAAAAAACAATTTTTCTCGTTGTTGTAGATTCATTCAACGGACAATAGTAAAAAAACATTTAAAACATAAAAACAATGGACAAAAACGAAATCAGAAACTTTATTGCCCGTCGTGCCGCACAGGAATTGCACGATGGCGATGTTGTCAATTTAGGTATCGGTTTGCCAACCCTCATACCGAATTTCCTTCCGGAAGGCGTAAGCGTTATCCTTCAATCAGAAAACGGTCTCATAGGCATGGGTCCCACTCCTGAAGAAGGCAAGGAAAATCCATGGTACATCAATGCCGGCGGCGGATATATAACGGCTACAGAAGGAGCATCATCGTTCGACAGTGCCACTTCGTTCGGCATCATCCGCGGTGGACACGTTAACGTAAGTATCCTCGGTGCAATGCAGGTTGACGAAAACGGTGACCTCGCAAACTGGATGATTCCCGGCAAAAAGACTCCGGGCATGGGCGGTGCAATGGACCTCCTCGTTGGTGCAAAAAAAGTCATCCTCGCCATGGAACACACGGCAAAAGGCAACCCGAAAATCCTCAAGAAATGCACGCTTCCCCTTACTGCAAAAGGTCAAGTGAACATGATCATTACCGAAATGGGTGTCATGGAAATCACTCCCAAAGGTATCGTTTTGAAGGAAATCAACCCTGAATTCACCGTTGAACAGGTTCAGGCCGCTACCGAAGCAACACTCATCATAGCTGACGATTTGAAAGAAATCAGATAATCACAAAAAATTCTCGGCAGACTTTCGGGACACGATGTTCCGAAAGTCTGTCTTTAAAAAACATAAGCTGCGAAAAGAACTTTTTGCAAAACACATGACAATGAAGAAAACAATCTTATTTCTGTGCCTGTTTGCCTGCATGACCGCAAAATCGCAGGACGAGTACATAAATACAGACTACAACATACAATCGCCTGACGGAGAAACTGACTTTCAGCCGATGCCGGAACCGCCGGCAATGCCATACCATGTGTGGTTCAAAGAGTACGGATGGTACGGTGTTGCAGATTTGTTCGGAGCCACCGACATCTCTGAAGAAAAAGCCTCGATATTCGGAATCTCGGCTTCGGGAGGGTTCCAAACCACCCGTGCTACCGGATTCGGTATAGGTTTTTCGTACATCAACGACAAGACGAATGCCTATTCGCACCTACCGATTTTCATTGAACTCCGCTCCCACTACTCCTCGAAAAGGCTCACGCCTTTTTCGGTTTTAAGCGTAGGCTATTCCATTCCCAAAGGCGGCACGCAGAAAAACCAACTCGGTTCACTGAAAGTGCTGCACGGCGGTATCATGTTCGGGCTGCGGCTGGGGTTCCGCTTCGCTTATGAAAGGAAACTCGCATTCAACGTCTTTGCCGGATATCAGGGCCAGTCGCTATATGTGGAACGGAGACTCAACCCTACCGAAGAAATTCCCGATGGCATAAACAAGAAAGAACCGGTGCTGCTGCATTTCATAAGCTACGGCGTAGGTGTAAACTTCTGACAGCACATCAAACACATACACAATGAAACGGTATCTCATTGAAACACTGAAACTTTACCTTTTCTGGATGCTATTCTTCCTCGCAGGAAGGACAATTTTTCTTTTGAGTTACACCAACCTTCTGTCCGGCATACCCTTCGGGGAAACAATCAGCGTTTACTGGCATGCCCTGAAACTCGACACTTCGGCGGCCTGCTGGCTCACTGCCCCCGTATTCCTGCTTATGTCGGTACAACTGGCATACAGTCCCAAATGGCTCGATACCGTCAAAAAAATCCTGACAGGCATACTGCTAACAATCTGTACATTGTCAATTTTCGGAGAAATAGGCATTTACGACGAATGGCAGGTAAAAATAAACCACAAAGCCCTGCTCTATCTCCACCGTCCTGCCGAAATTTTCAACTCGGTATCCACAGGCAAATTCCTGTTACTGCTTTTATGTGTCATAGTATACACAGGACTCTTTGAGTTGCTCTACTGCAAAATAGTAGCCAACCCGCCAATAGGTCGCACTACCCGTGGCTGGCTCAAAGCCCCGCTTTCGTTCATAATAGGCGGAGGGCTGATTTTTGTGGGAATGCGCGGAGGTTTCGGAGACATACCCATCTCGCAAAGCCAGTCGTATTTTTCCCAACACTACGTTTTGAACGATGCTGCCGTGAACACCCCATGGAACCTTATGCACAACTATCTGCATTTCAACTGGTTGAGCGACAAAAATCCATTCAAGGCCATGCCCGAAGATGAAGCCGAGGCTATAGTTGCCGAAATGCACAGAATACAGCCCGACAGCACTACCCACGTGCTGAACACCGACAAGCCCAACATAGTAATCGTGATGCTCGAAAGCTGGTCCGCAGACGTGGTCGCTTCCTTGGGCATGGAAAACAGACCCGGCGTCACGCCATGGTTCGACAAGCTGGAAAAGGAAGGATTGCTGTTCACCAATTTCTACAGCAACGGGCACCGCTCACAGCAAGCCATGTCGAGCATTCTGAGCGACTTTCCCCCAATGCAGAGCAACGATGTTACCGATTATTTCTCGCTCTACCGGTATCTGGGAAGCATGCCGAAATATTTTTCCAAAAAAGGATACAGCACTTCATTCTGCTTCGGCGGCGACCTGAACTACGGCAACATACGGGCTTTCATACTCTGGAACGAATTTCAGAACATATTCGAAGGACGAGACTTCCCGAAAAACATACCTCACGGCAAGCTCTCGGTTCCCGACCAATACCTTTTTGCACACAGTTTCAACGACTTGAAAGCCGCAAAGGAGCCATTTTTCAATGTCATCTTCACGGGAAGCTCGCACTCTCCTTACGATGAACCAAAAACCGTAAGGCAAATCACTTGGGACGTTGACAACCTGAAGTATCTGAATTCGGTAAAATACTCAGACTCATGTCTTTACGACTATATAAAGAAAGTGCAGAAACTTCCGGCATACAAAAACACGCTTTTCATTCTCGTCGGCGACCACAGCCATGCCACATATCAGAACCACTACGTGAATTCACCCGAATACATGCATATTCCCATGCTCTGGCTGGGTGGAGCACTGAACGGAGAATACCGCGGAAAGACCATGCAGACAATCGGCTCTCACGTTGACATATTCCCTACTCTGCTGCGACAGATTCACGACGACAGCACACGAACCTACCGCGGAGTAAACATGTTCAACGCATACAACCGCGGATTCGCATACTACGAAACCAACTACGGACTCGGCTGGATAACCCCCGAAGGGAATCTGCTGTACAACGCTGAACGGCAAAGCATCGAATGTTCAAATTATGCCGACAGCACGGTATTTGACGAAGAACTGAAAAAATCACGGGCCTACCTCCAAACCCTGTACAAATTCTTCACGCAGGACTGACGGCTACTCATAAAGCAGGTACTTCTGCCGCATTGACTTGAACTGTGAAAGAGCCGGTTCCCACGAATCACGTATTTCCTTTTCCGTAGCACCGCTTTTGATCTGTTTCATCAGGAGGTCGTTGCCCATAAGGAGATTGAAGAAATTATTCTTCAGAAAGAAATCCTTTTTTCTCGAATAGCGGTACATTGTCATCAGATAAGTCAGATTCAGTTTTCCGGAAGCGACGATTTTTCTGCCGGCATTTTCCAGATTAAGTCCATAGCACTTTTGTCCGTTGTGCAGGGGATTCTGGCTGGCACCTGCTATCGGATGAGGGATAAAGTAGAAATCATGTTTCGAGAAAGCAGGTGTGCCTATAATTTCAAAAGGCATTGCCGTCCCGCGACCTACGCTGACCGTTGTTCCTTCGAAGCAGCATATCGACGGGTAAAGATATATCGCATTCATATTCTGCAAGTTAGGCGACGGTGCAACAGGAAGGACATACAGCGAATCGTGAGCATAGCCGTGCATTTTTATCACCTGAAGCCTGCAACTGTCGGCCTTGTTTATCCAACGCTCGCCTTTTATCATACGGGCATATTCGCCTATTGTCATTCCATGAACGACAGGAACGGGGTGCATTCCGACAAATGACTTGAATTTAGGATTCAGCACCGGTCCGTCAACATAAAACCCGTTCGGATTTGGGCGATCAAGAACCATTACCGTGACCGAATTTTCGGCACAAGCCTCCATCACATAGTGGAGCGTCGAGATATAGGTATAAAACCTTGCACCCACATCCTGAATATCGAATACAACCACATCAATTCCCTTGAGGTCGCCAACAGACGGTTTCTTGGTTTTTCCGTAAAGCGATATTATCGGAAGTCCTGTCACTCGGTCGGTTTCACTGCTGACCTTGGCACCCGCTTCGCTATCGCCGCGAAATCCATGCTCCGGGCAGAATATCTTCTCCACCTCGATGCCGCTGGCCAACAGCGTATCCACCAGATGCACGTTACCCACGACAGAAGTCTGGTTTCCCACAATGGCCACTTTTTTACCTTTCAGAAGCGGCACATAATCCGAAGTAAGTTCGGCAGCAACGGTTATACGCTGTGCCCAAACATGGCTAACACCCAGAAAGAATGCCAAAGCTATAAAAACGATTTTTTTTTGCATGAAATTTCTGTTTTGACGGTGCAAAGATACGATTTTTTTACAATTCTGAAAAACCCCGTATCCGTACCATATCAGACAATTGCAGCAAAAAAAAACAGACCAATCGCTTAAACATTGATTTTCAGCATATTAAAACAGGATTACTTAAAAAATTTTGCAAATCTGTATTTTTTTTGTATCTTTGCAAGTTGTTTCATTTAAAACAAAGTCAACCGATGATTTGTAAAAACTGTAAAAACGAAATTTCCGACGACAGCCTGTTTTGCGAGCATTGCGGCACAAAGACCGCAACCGATGAAATCGGTGACGAGGTCATGTTTTGTCCGAGCTGTGGAGAAAAAACCGAATCGGGACGGAACTTTTGCCGGAACTGCGGAGCCAGCCTCACTGCTGCCGACGGTCGTGAACATGAAGAAGTTGCAAGCCGTACTCCAGAATACGAACATCCAGTCTGTAACGATCAGTACAGGTCACAATGCGGGCAAACGCCGCAGTACACGAAGCCGGAGCCTCCCCGTTATAAAATCCGCACCAACCGCGGACTGGCGAAATTTTTCTTCCTTTCGCTGATAACTCTGGGCATATACGGCATCGTAGTACTGTCGAAAATATCCCACGAAATAAACACCATTGCCTCGAACCACGACAAGCGCCATACGATGCACTACTGCCTCATCTATTTCATTTTCAGTTGGTTGACATTGGGCATAGTACCGCTGGTATGGTATTCGCGCATCAGCAGCCGAATCGGGAACGAATTGGAATACCGGAAAATACACTACTATTTCGGAGCCGGTACATTCTGGGGTCTGGGTTTCTTCGGCTCTATAATTCCGACAGTGTTGGGAATATCTGTAATGTTCAGCGACACCTACAATGAAGAAACGCTGTGGTTGGGCATTGCGATATATGCATTGGGCATCATCTGTAATTTCATATACATTCACAAACTCATGAAGTCCATGAACCTTCTGGCAAAAGACTACAATATAAACGGTAACAATTAAAAAAAGGAAAAAACATGCTTTGTCCCAATTGTAAAAAAGAAATAGACAACGACAGTACATTCTGCGAATTCTGCGGTTTGGATCTGAGAAAGAAAAATTCATCGAATGCCGGACTCATCGTAGGCATAATTTTAGGCGTGCTCGTGCTTGTCGGCGGAGGAATTTTCGCCGCCATATACTTTGCTGGCAACAGCGACAGTGACGGTTCCGATTTTCCTGACAAAGACAAAGTCGTATCCCAAATAAAACGCTTCAGCAGAGCTGTCGACATGGATGACTTCGGAACAATTTCCGACTGCTATGCCGAAGAAATCGAACGCTACCATAACGACCGGAACACCAGCAACCAGAGTGTGGTAAAGGATTACCGGAACTACAACAAGACTTTCGGTGTCTACAATAAAAGAACATCAATTCGCGATGGCAGCTTCGACATAAACCTCATAAACGACAGCACTGTTTCCGTAGTCTATATTGAAGATTTCCACATCGACCGCTATGATGAAAACCAATTCAAGGATTTCGTGCTGAAAAAGCACGTAAAAATGAACAAGGATTACAGAATAACAAGCATTTACGACGATCAACTGGAAAAATACAAATAAATACTGGCGAACTTAAAAAAAGCGTTGCGACAATATCGCAACGCTTTTTTTTCGTAACGGACTACCGTTTTTCAGTATGCAATCCTGTTCTTCTTGAAAAGTCTTGTATCGCTGATAATATCAACAGCAGTCTTGTAGCCTTCATCGACGTCCTTATAAGCCTCGTAATAATAGCGGAAGCCGTATAAATTGCGGGCTATCAGTGCCTTGACATAAGTATTGATGTATAATTCCGATTTCTGAGCCGATTTCTTCGCATCCTCATCTTCCTTTCCGGCTTTCTCGAGTGCAGTTTTCTGCAGTTCGGGATTGTTCAGAAGTTTTACCACATAGTCATGATAATTGTTTTCGGAAATCGGGTTCACCGTGTCCTTTATTGCTTTGTTCAGATAATCCACAATCCAACTCCGTGCCCATTCTCCGCGAATCTTTGTCTTTTCAACACCCTGTTTTTCAGCATATTGTGCAAATTCTTCTTCTATACCGAATGACGGGTACGCTTCTGCAAAATTGCTGTAATCGGGATATTTCGACAAAACATCGGCACGATGCTTTTCTGTCCATTCCAACGCAAAACGATTGATGAGACCTTTGCTGTTGAGATTTATCCAATAGTCGGACATTCGCGTCGTGTCCACAGGAATGAAGAAGTCAGGAATTATTCCACCGCCGCCGTAAACCACGCGTTTTTGCGAGGTATAGAATTTCACCGAATCGGGCAGCGAGATGGAGTCGGGATTTATCATTTCCTTGTGGCTATAACGGTTTGCAAGGTCTTTGTAATAAGCTTCGAGACCGTCCTTGTAAGGTTTCTGTATGCAGCGTCCCGAAGGAGTGTAATAGCGTGCTGTAGTAAGTCGCATCTGGGCACCGTCGTTGAGTTGAAACACTCTCTGTACCAATCCTTTGCCGAAACTGCGCCGACCAATTACCAGACCACGGTCCCAATCCTGAATGGCACCGGAAACAATCTCGCTTGCCGAAGCGGAATACTCGTCAATCAAAACCACGAGGCGACCTTTCTCAAAACTGCCGCCCTTGGTGGAGTTGAAGGCTCGATAAGGAGACGAGATTCCCTGCGTGTAAACGATAAGCTTGTCTTCCGGAAGGAATTCGTCGGCCAGTGCCACTGCCACGTCAAGGTAACCGCCGCCGTTGCCACGAAGGTCGAATACAAGCTGTGTCATGCCTTGGTCTTTCAGGTCGGTGATTGACTTTTTAAATTCCTCCATAGTGGTGCGGGAAAAGCGGTCGAGACGGATATATCCCGTTTTTTTGTCGATCATGAAATAGGTGTCGATGCTGTTGATCGGGATTTTGTCGCGAGTGATGTCGAAATGCAGGGTTTCCTTTTTACCGCGCCGTCTGATATCGACTTTTGCCACCGATCCTTTCTTGCCGCGGAGGTTCTTGTACACGAAATTGTTGGTAATGGTGTCGCCAGTAGCCACTTTGCCATCTACTTTTACGATAATGTCGCCGGCCTGAATCCCGACTTTTTCGGAGGGGCCTCCGCGGATAACGTCAACGACATGGATGGAATCCTTCATAATCTGAAACGACACTCCTATCCCGTCGAAATTGCCGTTGAGGGCTTCGTTGGCTTTCTGCACATCTTTGGCACTGATATACATGGAATGCGGGTCGAGTTCGGCGAGCATCGGAACAATTGCCTTTTCGACAAGTTTGGGCATATCGGGCTTTTCCACATAATTGTCGTTTATGAGGTTGAGTACCTGATACATCTTCATATTCTCCTTGAGCTGCGAAAATGCAGGGTTGCTGCACAGCAGAAGGATCGGCATAATCATTAAAAGTATTTTTTTCATCACGATACTATTTAGTTCTCAGACCCGTCATTTTTTCAACAATTTTCAGTGTGCGTCTAGCTTCGTCAAGGTTATTGCTGACGTATTCCCTGAAAGACTTCTCTCCTTCAAGGAAAGCTTTCACTGCCGAGTAATCGCCCGAAGTATTCGAACTTGCCACATGGTATCCGGCTTTTTCCGAAAAACGTATCTTGAACTTGAGTTCCGGATAGTCTTCTTTTGAGCCGTTGCATTTGTGACAATACTGGCTTTCATCGAGAACGACGTCATAACCCATCGACTTTATTTCGCCCACCACGCTGCGGATACTGCGGATGTTACCGTTTTTGTAGGCAGTGGAAGCCGTTTCCGTACCGCATTTCGGGCACACGTAATTTTCTTCCATAGGCATTGCGACGGAATAGCACATTGCATTCGGCAAGGCGAAAGTGTCGTAACTGGCAGTATTCAGGGCTTTAAGCCTCTGCACTAGAGAAATGCTGTCTTCGGCTGGGACGTTAGTTTTCAATCCTTTGCCGGCAGTATCATCACCGATATTTTTACCCTGCTCCGCAACCTTGTTTGTGGAACAGCTGCCGGCAACTGCCACAGCTCCGGCAACTGCAATTATTTTCTTGTTTATTTCCATATTCAAAAAATTTTTAAAGAGATAGAACGCTTTTTTCAAAAAATTATTTTTTACCTTGAAAATTTCAGTGCGCGGCCCCTTATGCTTTCAAAAATTCCATTCTCGCAATCGTATGCAGGAATGCCATTAACAAAAGTCTTAAGTACCTTTGAAGAGAATGTCTCACCTTCCAGTGGCGACCAGCGACATTTGTAATAAAGACTTTCGGCAGTTACCTGCGTTTCGGAATCCATGTCCACAAGCACCAAGTCGGCAGCATAACCTTCGCGGATGAACCCACGGTTTTCGATGGAAAAAAGCCGTGCAGGGTTGTGGCACATCTTTTCAACAAGTGTACCGATGTCTATCACGTTACGCTTCACCAGTTCCAGCATCACAAGCAGCGAATGCTGTATTGAGGGCATTCCCGAGACGGACTCGAAATAGGGACGCATCTTTTCTTCCCTGCAATGAGGCGCGTGGTCTGTGGCTATCGTATCTACAAGATTGATTTTCAAAGCATTGCACAGAGCTTCGCGGTCGTTTGCCGATTTTATGGCCGGATTGCAGCGAATCAGGTTGCCCAACCGCTGATAGTCATCGTCGCAAAACCAGAGGTGGTTTGGCGTAACCTCTACCGTAACGTTTTTGTTTTCAAGAGATTCCGAAGAAAACAGAGAAAGTTCCTTTCCGGTACTCAGATGAGCCACGTGCAACCGTGCATTGTATTTCTTTGCCAGAGCCACGGCCTTCTGCGTAGAGACGAAGCAGCTTTCCGCATCGCGGATTTTCGGGTGTATGTCCGGTGTGTTGCTGCCGGCAGTCTTGAACACATCTGTACGCTCGCGGATGCGTTCCTCGTCCTCACAATGAGCCACTATGACTTTTCTGGCCGAAGCGAACAGGTCTTCGAGGCTCGAATCGCTGTTTACGAGCATGTTACCCGTTGAAGAACCCATAAAAAGCTTTATGGCAGCGTATTTACGCGGGTCTATCGACGATATTTCGCCAATGTTTCCGTTGGTGGCACCTACCATGAATCCGTAATTGACCAGAGACTTTTCCGCAGCCATTGCAAGTTTTTCATCGAGAGTCTGCTCCGAAACAGTCTGTGGCTTGGTGTTTGGCATATCAATGACCGAAGTTACGCCTCCGGCAAGGGCCGCACAGCTTTCGGTGTAGAAATCCGCCTTGACGGTAAGTCCCGGATCGCGGAAATGCACATGGGTGTCGATAACTCCCGGAAGCAGATACTTCCCTTCACCGTTTATCACGCTAACTCCCTCGGCATGGGGAATATGATCCGATATTTGCGAAACGAGGCCGTTTTCTATGAGCACCGATTTTTTTTCAACCTTGCCCTCGTTTACGACATTCACATTCTCAATGAGATACATAAAACACGAAAGTCCATTTTCTTGCAAAAAAGAAACGGTTTTTCCCTTAATCACTTCGTCCGGATACAGGCCTGCTAAAAGTGGCATAGTTTTATATTATTTTATTGACAATCAAATATTTACAAAGGTCAAACAGCTACATCGCCTTTTATGTGCGGATGCGGGTCATAATCCACGAGAGTAAAGTCCTCGTAGTCGAATCCGAAAATATCCTTTTTTTCAGGATTTATGAGCATTTTGGGCAATGGACGTGGTTCCCGTGACAGCTGCAGACGTACTTGTTCACGATGGTTGTTGTATATATGCGCATCGCCGAGAGTATGTATGAATTCGCCGCACTGCAGGCCGCAGCATTGGGCTATCATCATGGTGAAAAGCGCATAGGATGCGATGTTGAACGGCACTCCGAGGAATATGTCGGCCGAACGCTGGTAAAGTTGACACGACAGTTTACCGTCGGCGACGTAGAACTGGAAAAGAATGTGGCACGGAGGCAGAGCCATTTTTTCGACGTCGGCCACGTTCCACGCACATACCAGAAGCCGGCGCGAGTCGGGATTTTTCTTTATCTGATCGATGAGCTGCGAAATCTGGTCGATATTTCTTCCGTCGGGGCATGACCACGAGCGCCACTGTTTGCCGTAAACGGGTCCGAGATTACCGTCAGCGTCGGCCCACTCGTCCCAGATAGTGACCTTGTGGTCGTGGAGGTACTGTATGTTGGTATCGCCACGAAGAAACCACAGCAGTTCATAAATGATGGAACGGAGATGCAGCTTCTTTGTTGTGAGCAAAGGGAAACCCTCGTTCAGGTCGAAGCGCATCTGATAACCGAAAACGCTTCTAGTTCCGGTTCCCGTACGGTCATTCTTGTCGTTGCCGTCGGCCATCACATGCCGTAAAAGTTCAAGATACTGTTTCATTTGTTCCGTGTTTTACTTTGCAAAAGTACGAAAAAAATTTTTTTTAGGCAAATTTATTGCAAAATCCTGTCAATATATTTTTTTTCAGTATCTTTGCAAACTGAATTTCAACACAAAAACCGAAACACATGGCACTCATAAAATGTCCCGAATGCGGAAAAACAGTAAGCGACACTGCACGGCAATGCCCGCATTGCGGCTACAACCTGCAAGTGCGGAACTCATTCTGTCCGGAATGCCACGCTCCCGTGGATCCCGACAGCATGTTCTGCGAATCGTGCGGCACGCGGTTGCTCCACCAAACCACCGTACAAAAGCCACGCAGAAAATCTCTCCTGTGGCTTTGGATAACGCTCGCAGCACTGCTGGTGGCAGGTGCCGCGGTGTTCGCTGCCGTAAAGCTTACGGAAGCCAGCAACAGAGGAACGGACGAAGAAGCCGTACCCGTCATAACAGAAGAGGACATTGTAACGAGTGCCGCAGAGTCGTACATACTCGCAATAAACCGGAAGGATGCTGAGACGGCGAAGTCGTATTCCACCGAAGAAACCAAGGACGTCGTGGATGCAATCCTCACTTTCGCCTCCGACCAGTTCGAGAATTACAGCGGCATCGCTGGCGTGAACGTAAACAGCGACCGTGCCACCGCTGTCGTAAACCGCAGCGGCGAAGAGCCCTTGACATTAAATCTGCAGAAAACCGGCGGAGAATGGAAGGTTGAGGCCGCCAAGGAAGGCTAAGTCTCTGTCTACAGAAACGAGGTATGATGACCTTTGTAGGCAAATCAACCATAAAAACTCTTTCCTTACCTTTCATAATAGTTGCACATACCGATAACCTTTTGCTACAAACCGATTCTCTCTACAAAGACTCAAGAATACACTGACTCACACAGTTTTTTTCAAAAGAACGTTAACTATCAGGTATTTTATTTTTCTTTATTCTACCGAACAAAATCGGTTGCATTCATCTTCACGAGAACCTGTTCGATCCTACCATAATTGGCACGATTATTCTTCAACAGAATGGATATTGGATACTCTATGCATTAACCTTAGTAACCTCAAAAATTACATAAAAAAAATAGTTCAACAGGACTATTCTACAACTGTAATTCAAATATCTTCAATATCTATTTACCATCCAAAAATCCTGCTCACAAACTTATATGCCCGCTGTTCATTAACATAGAAACCCGTTTCTTTGGGTATTGAAATCACGATGTATGCATTGTCAAACGTAACATCTTTACCATAATAATCTTGGTCTGTCATTGAAACCCATTTGATTCTGTATCTCGCACCGGACCAGTCAAAATCTATTTTTGACTTTATTGAGTCACCATTATCAACTGCATAAATGTGGACATTTGATACTCTCATAATAGATTCGGACGGCAGATTTATTCCTTCAAATTCTGCTTTATTTAAGAATGCCTTATAATTTTCCCAAAAGCCATGATAAGAATACTTTTCATACACATAATCGAGTATTTCCTTATCCGAACTATTTCTGTCATTCAGTCTCATTCTACCTAAATTTCTACATGAACGATTATCTATTACCCAATTCTCCCTTTGTTTTCCTTGAGGCATCGGACGACCATCAAATTCAATAATATCCAATGGCCTTGCGAAATCAATGTCAACGCCTTGTACAGAACCAGAGCAGCCATCATCTTTCACAATGCGAATCCAATTCTCTGGATTATCTAAATCTATACCACCTGGACATAGTCCGCATTCCTTACAACTAACAGCTAATAATAAAACTCTTTTTTTCATCACAGATTCCCTCCAAATTTAATTTCGTTACCAAATTTTTTAAGTAGCATTTCACTTACCAATCTTCTGTGGCATTTTTCCGTAGTGGGTTCAGAGCACAGCAAAACCACATTTTCAAACTTGCCAAATTGCTCAACAAAATTTGAAATCTTGGAATCTCGCTCCAATTGCGCATTGAATGCTTTTTCAAAAATCTTGTAGTCTTTGTTCATGTCAGAACCTTTTGTACGAACCACTTTCAGCAATTCGCTTTTAGGTGCCAAATCCACCCGATGGGCGTATTTGCAGCCATCAACCAATTTATCAAGAAAGAATGGTAAGTCTTTCTCAAAAGCAAAACGTGACAACTGACCGTTTGGATTCAAACGAATGTCAACCAAACAGTTGATTTTGTTCTTTTTCAAAATACCAAAGAACTCTTCTGCGGTTTTTTGAGTAAAACCGATGTTAAACAATCTAATCATATTCTTCAAATTTATTATTATTACTTGATTTCTTCCATCCATGCATCAGATTCCAATATCTGTCGCAGAAATCCTGAAATTTTTCAGGACAATCCTTTCCGAAGTAGTTGTCAATTCTTGCTTTACCTGAAATCTCTAGTTCAAAGAGACGCATGTTTTTCACTTCTTTTATTTTGCGTATGGTATTCGACAACACTTTATCTAATTCCTTGTTTGTAATCGTAGTCATTTCACCATTTTCGGATTTCACAATGTGTTCAACTTCGATCCATTCCCCAAACACTTGCTCAATTTTCCGACTGACTAAAAAATATCTGTGACAATTAATCGGGTCTTTTTCACTGCACATTAGCGCAAGAGTATAGTTCTTGTCATAAGCGTTTTCTATCCTTTTGATTCCTTGAAGAAAGAAGTCTTCATTCCTGAACTTATTGAAATCAACTATTTCCTCCTCTCCGCGCAGTTCTGTTTTTTCAGGTCGTTTGCTTGCTGCAATAGGGAAAATGTTATCAAAAAATATGTCCGTAGCTTTTGAAAACACATCTTGTTCACTACTTGCCTTTGCCCCCAATTCCGGCATATGTATGTATGGGACAGAAAATCTTGTTCCAACAGATTTTAAGTAATTAGAATTGCATTGCGGGTATTGTTTTGAAAAAGGTATTGACCGAACATCAGCCAAATACGAAACATTGTAATTCCGTAATGTCTCAAACATTTTTTCGACATCAATACCATTCCTACCACTGAACAACGTGTAACCAATCGTGTACAACTTTTGTTTATCCATTTTTTATTTGTTTTAGATTTGTATTGTTAATCAGTTTATTTATAAATTCCTGTGTATATTCTAATTCGATATTGGCAACTTCCTTGTTGAATGAATTGGGATATTGGTTCAACAACTCTCCAACTTTGTTGTTATATTCTGTCTTTTGATAATGGAATGATACTTTTCCAGCGTTCAACACATTTTGCAAATAAGTCAAAATAAATTCTTCGAGTCCTATCTCAAAATATCTGCAACTGATTGCCCAATTTAAAACCTCAACCTTATCATTTGATTTGTAAAAGGTTAGAGTAGAACAGATACCTAAAGATTCCCCATTCTTCCGATACAACTCAAAGTATATCGATTTTGCTTGGTCATCAAAATTGCCATTCTGTTGTGAAAACTTGAACTGATTTGATTTTGCGTACAAATCCATCGCCTCCTTATGTTTTTCATCTTCAAAAACTTTTATTAATAATTCTGGCAAATCGTTTGTTTTTCGTTCAGTCTGCAACATCTCAAATTGATGCCTGCGTTCTTGGGAATTGATTGATAATTCATTGCGTTCAAAAAAGCATCCGACAATCAATTGCGTCATAAGTTCAGAATGATTACTCCATTGAGGTACAAACACATCTGGTAATTTCTGTTTTACTTCATCCCTGATTATTTGATTATCATCAATAAATATCATTGATTGTGGTAATATTGATAGATGCCTTGCAATTTCTTTTATGTTAGTACTTTTATCGTTATAATTAGCAATAAGACGGTCTATTTGATTTTTAAGAGGAAAAATGTTTTCGCTAAATGCGTCCATGGCGATTTTCACTTGTTCAGCATCGTTTCGTGAGCATATTGCAATGAAAACACCTAACTCATTCGCAAGTATTTTTATGAAACGCATGAAAGAAATGAATGGTTCTCCCTCATCGGACAACATATTTCCTTTTATTTTTTCTATACCGTCTTCAGCGAGTGTTCCTTTCCACAAAGTGTCATCCAAATCAAAAACTATAGCCTTGTATAAAATTTTCTGCTTAACAATCGTTTTAGCAACTATCTTCATAATAATTATTCCGATGACAGGAATATCGGTTTTACTTGAAAGTTCAATAATCATGGGCAAGTTTTGTACTTGGTACCTATAACTATATGTTTCGCTTTTAGAATTATTCGTGCAAGTAACTTCGACCTCTCCTGTGTGCTTTTCAGAACCAATTATGTTTACAAAAAAGTTGTTGTCATTAAGTTTTTTACACAAATACGCTATTGCATTATTACTACTTTCAACAAAACAGCCCAACCCATCTATTCCAATGGTGTATTTGTCATTACTATAACATCGAAATTTTTTTATCAGGTTATTAATGTAAATGCTGATAAAATTTTCTACATTTTGTTTTTCTGCCATTTCGCACTTGTTTTTAGGCGCGCTCATCATTAACCTAAAAACAATTCGACCAAACACCAAAAGAAACGTGGGCAACCTTGTCCACATCCCAGGTGTTTGGCCTAACCCTCAATCTCAGACAAGGAATGCCCACGCTATATACGCAGGCATTCACTACTGTCATCTGAGATCGATTCCTTCAGTGGCCAAACTTTAGGATGTTTTCAGAACAGCGACGAACGCTATTATTCACAATATGTTATTTTACTCTATTTCAATATTTTATATCATTAATTATACAATTACTTTTCCTCGCGTGGCGGATTGTTAGCCGGCACAAAGTGCCATGAATCTTGCAACCCCGCTTTTCTCTGTGCAAATCATGACACATTACTTTTCAAGTGCAAAGATACGAACTTTTTTTTACTGGCAAAATATTTTTAAAAAAAATACACATTTCTGCTACTATTTTATTGATTTTCAGATTGTTGAAAAAAATAAATATTTTCAAAAAAAACTTTCAAATACCACAATGTCCACACTTACACACTTAGACATTCCTAACGAAAGAGACAGACTCCGTGTTTTCCAACACGGAGTCTCTTTTTTCGAACCATGCAAACTATTTTGCAGGTTTGCGTACATAGTGCGGCATTTCGGCAGGAATCACCATCGAGAGTTCCACTAGTCCCTTGAACACTCCGTCTTCGTACCACGGCGTCTGGTAGATAAGTTTCTTGACGCCCTCCTTTTCAATAGTATAGGCATTGGTACGCGGATTGTCGAGCATGCCGATAAGCTTGGATTTTGCCGGTTCGGGATGGCAGTTGAGCAGGCTTCCGCCGATGAGGTTCTTGCCTCCCGACTTTTCGAAAGTCTTTGCCGATTTCCCGTTCATGTCGAGGATGTTGCCCTCCGTATCGCACACGGTGATGGCCACGTCCATTTCTTCAAAATATTCCATAATTACATTGCTTAAAAAAAATTAAGGACTGTCTGAATGCAGTCCTTAATCAGTATGACGTTAAAAAATCATTTGCATTGCAGCGAAGCCAGAGCTATAGAATACAGTTTTGTCTTGGCCGTGTCGCCGCGTGAAGTGAGCACGCAGGGAACCTTTGCACCTACTACCATGCAGCCGAGTTCGGCACCGCCAAATTTGGTACAGGCTTTGTAGAACACGTTTCCTGATTCAATGTTCGGGAAAAGGAGGCAGTCGGCATCGCCGGCCACTTCGCCCGAAAGTTTCTTAACCTGAGCACTTTCCTTGTCGATGGCAACGTCGAGAGCCAGAGGTCCGTCAACCAGAGCACCCTTTATCTGTCCGCGTTCGCCCATTTTGCTGATGATAGCAGCTTCGACACAGGCAGGCATGCCGACAGAAACCTGTTCGGTAGCTGCCAATACGGCTACTTTCGGTTTTTCTATCTGCAGGGATTTTGCAGTGCTTACAAGGTAACCGAGTATGGACTGTTTCTGTTTCATATCGGGAGCGGGAATGATAGCCACGTCGCTGGCGATGAGCAACTTGTGGTATCTCGGTATCTGGAATACGGCGATGTGTGTGAGCATGTCGTTTTTCTTGCCGGGCATGAGGCCGGTTTCCTTGTTGAGGATGGCACGCATGTACTTGTCGGTGCTCAGAAGGCCTTTCATAAGGAAGTCGCCTTCACCGTTGCGGATGAGTTCTACGGCTTTCACGCCAGCCTTGTTTTCGTCGGCTTCCTGAACTATTCTGAATACCGAGGAGTCGAAACCGTGTTCCTGACAAACGGCTTTTATTGTAGCTTCGTCGCCTACCAAGGTACCGTCAACGATACCGGCTTTTATTGCATTGTAAACAGCTTCGATGGTGTGTGCATCGTTTGCATACGCTGCCACCAGTCTTTTCTTGCCTTTTGATTTGGCCAGAGCCAAAACATCTTCTAATGTTGTAATCATATTATTATCAGTTTTTTATGTTTATTCCGCTTATTTTACGAGAATGCAAATATACGAAAAAAATCCCTTCCCCGAAAAAGTTTTTTTTACAAATTTCACCACTAACATTTTGCTGTTTATAAAATAGGTTGCGGCAAAAAAGTTTACAAAGAAAAAAGTAGTATTTTCGTAACTTGAAAAAAAACATTTTTTTTATGCAGAAGTTTAGATATCAAACAGTTATACTCTGTACACTGATGTTGTTCAATATCGTTATGGGGCAAAGTACAGATCTACGCGACAGAAAGAACGAAGAATACCTGCGAGCCTTGGATCTTTTTGAGAAGGAAAAATACGCATCGGCACAGCATGCATTCGAGAAAATCATTGCAGAAAAATCGTTGAATTTCGACATAAACACCGAAAATTCATACTATTATGCCGCAGTATGCTCCCAGCTTCTGTCGAATCAGGACGCGAAGATAAAACTCGACGAATTCATACGCAGATACCCGCAAAGTTCGAAGGTGAACATGGCGCATTTCTTCCTCGCCAACCATCATTACGCCAACAAGGACTACAAGAACGCTCTTGCGGAATACCGCAAAGTCGATGATTCGCAGATAGATTTCGGCCACCGCTCCGAATACGAGTTCAAGGTCGGATACTGCCTTTTCCAGAACGGTGAGGCCAAAGACGCCAAGCCATACTTTTCACGCATAATGCAGGGCAAATCGAAATACTCCAATTCTGCACTCTACTACTACGCACACATACAGTACGAAGAAGAAAGCTACGACCTCGCCCTTGCCAATTTCCAGAAACTCCAGAAAGACAAGAAGTTCGCCAAGATAGTACCGTACTACATAGCACAGATATACTATTTCCTCGACAAGGAGGAAGACCTCATTGCCATGGCTCCCGAACTGATAGCCAATTCCAACGATGCCCGCAAGTCGGAGATAGAGCAGATGGTGGGCGAAGTGTGCTACCGCAAAGGGGAATACGCTCAAGCGCTGAAATATTTCGAACAGGCCAACGCTTACGCCCAGCAAGACAACGAATACCAGATGGGGTTCTGCTACTACCAGCTGCAGAAATACGACTCGGCGATAGTATGCTTCAGACATTTCGCTTCCGAGAACGACAGCATTGCTCAGAACGCACTCTACCACCTTGCCGACATTTACGTGAAAACGAACCAGAAACCGGAGGCCCTCACGGTATTCAGGCAGGTGGCGAACATGAATTACAACGAAAAAATCAAGGAGGACGCACTCTTCAATTACGCGAAACTTTCGTGTGAAATCGGCCGCACGCCCTTCAACGAATCCATACAGCTGCTCCAGAACCACCTCACGCAGTACCCCAAGACCTCGCACAAGAACGAAATAAACGAGCTGCTGACCTCGCTGTATTTTTCGACACGCAACTACAAGAACGCACTCGAACTCATCGAAAAACTGCCTGAAAAGACACACTCCCTCAATCAGGCATACCAGCGTATAGCACTCAACCGAGGCATAGAGCTCTTCAACGGAAACGACATTGACAACGCCGAGAAACTCTTTTCCAAAACCATAAAAATCAACGCTCTGGCAAAAGTAACCACCGACGCATACTACCTGCGCGGCGAATGCTACTACCGCAAGGACCAGTTCAGTAAAGCCAAGAACGATCTGGACAAGTTCTTCGTAACGTCATCGGCACAGCAGTCCCAATACAACCTGCAGGCACAGTACACGCTCGGCTACACCAACTACAAACTCAAAAACTACGCCATGTCGGTGGAGAACTTCAAGAAATTCACAGCCTCGGCCAACACCGCAGACGACAAACGCCAGATTGACGACGCCAACAACCGCATCGCCGACGGCTATTTCATACAGAAGAAATTCAACGACGCCATCTTCTACTACAACAAGGTCATTGCCAGCCGCGGTGTCGATGCAGACTACGCCTGCTACCAGAAAGCACTTTCGTATGGTGCACTCGGACAGTACAACGACAAGATTTCATGCCTGAACAACCTGCTTGCCACCTACCCCAATTCGAGCATTGCACCGTCGGCCACATTCGAGATAGCCGGCACTTACCTGCTCAACGACGACGACTCGAACGCCCTACGCTACTACGAACAGTATCTTGACAAATACCCGAACAGCTCCTATGCCAAGGAGGCACTCCTGAAGACCGGCATCATTCACTACAACGCTTCACGGGAGACCGAAGCCCTCACCGTATTCGACAAAATACTTGGCAAGTATCCCGGCACACCGGAATCACGCGATGCACTGCTCACCGTAAAAAACATATACAGCAACCAAGGCCGCATTGACGAATATTTCACTTATGTACAGAAAACCACAAATGTCGTGATTTCGGACATAGAACAGGACTCCATGACCTTCGTATCTGCCGAAGGACACTATTTCAGCGGAGAAACTGCAAAAGCCGTGAATGGCCTGAAAAACTACCTGAAAAAGTTCCCCAACGGACTGTTCAAACTCAATGCCACCTACTACCTTGCCGACTGTCTGTACAGAGACGGAAAAAACGAGGAGGCACTGCCATACTACGAATACGTAGCCTCGCAGGCCAAATCGAAATACACCGAGACATCGTTGCGAAATGCCGCAATAATAGCCTACAATTCAAAGAGTTATGCCAAAGCAAATTCTCTATTCATGCAACTTGCGCAGGTATCCGAAATTGAAGGCAACATACAGCTTGCCAGCATGGGTGCGATGAGAACCTTTTACGAACTCACCGATTACCAGAACGTCATCGAAAGGGCAAATGTGATTTTGTCCAGCGAGAAATACTCCACCGAAGACCGCGAAGAAGCTGCCATCAGCAAAGCCAGAGCATTCTACACCTTGGGCTACACCGACAGTGCCATGGTTGCCTACCGGACTTTGCGGAACTCCGACAACGGCGAATATTCCGGCGAAGCCGCCTACCGCGAAGCCGAATCCTATTTCAAGAAAAAGGACTACGCCAACGCCGAACTGGCCATCGACGAAGCCATTTCCGACCCACACAGCGACTATTGGGCTGCCAAGACATTCATTCTCTGGGCAGACATATTCCACATAAACGGCAACGACCTTCAGGCCAAACAGACGTTGCAGAGCATCATAGACAACTACGACGGCGAAGACCTCGTTCTTGAAGCTACCGCAAAACTCAACGAAATACTTCAGGAAGAAGAGATGAAGAAAAACATCGAAAATCCCGAAAACCAGAAAGACGAAGAAATCATTGACATTAACGAATGAAAGCGATGAGAAACATTAAAAACATGTCCATTATGAAAACACGGCAAAACATTTCGGCTTTTGCACTGCTGGCAATGGCACTGGCGTGCAATGTCCATGTATCGGCTCAAAACAAGAAAGCTGACACCAGTTTCTACAACGAAAAAGTTGTTGTACTAGGCAGCTACGACCCTACCTTGAAAAATTCCGACAAGATAAACGTCGCTCCGGCCATTGTGGATACCGCCACCATGACGCCAGAATACACCTATTCCATTGAAAGCCAGAGAATTTACACGATATATGCTCCCGAAGCCATACAGCCAGCACGCGTTGTAGGCGAGCCGGCTTCGCGACTGTACCACAACTACATCAAACTTGGATTCGGAAACTACTGCACCCCCTTTGCCGACCTTTACTACAACAGTACCCGCAGCAAAACGCTGAACTACGGTGCGAGAATTTATCACAAATCCTCGTGGTGGACACTCAAAGACTATGGCAAGAACCACTTTTCGAACACCATCGCCGATGTCTTCGGCAAGAAAATATGGGCCAAGAACACGCTTTCGGCCAACGTATTCTACACTCACGACTACAACCTTTATTACGGATTTCATGACACGCTCTTCTCCAGCCTTTATCCTACGGAAAACGAGCTTCAGACATCCGACTACTCGCAATATTACCATAATTTCGGTCTGAAAGCCCAATTCAAGAGCAACAATACCGACGTGAACCAGCTCGGCTACGAAGCCAACCTCGCCATTACCGACCTCGCCGACAAATATTCCTCGAACGAGTTCAACCTTTCGCTCAATGCCGATGCACACTACGGCTTCGCCTTCTGGGGAACCGAAAAGCAGATGGCCGGACTTAAAATAAATCTCGACTATTTCAAGAATTCGGGCGACAGCACCCTGCTGCCCATGCCTGCCCTGCCCTCTCTCGACCCCAATGCGGCAACCCGCTCGTACCTAAGCAGTTCACTGCTGTTCGGTGCACAGCCTTACTTCAGTTTCAAGGCTTTCGGCTTCAAAATGAACATTGGACTGAAATTCGCGTATGCCAACAACGAAGACAAGGGATTCAAAATCTTCCCCAACATCGACCTCTCACAGACGCTGTTCAACGACATTCTCCACCTTACTTTCGGTCTCTACGGCGATTACATACACCACAGCTGGCAGTCGCTCCGGAATGAGAACCCATACATCGCTCCGCGCTGCGAGACACGCAACTCGACATACAACCAGCTTTTTGCCGAAATGAAATTCAATTTCACAAAAAAATTCGACACCCGCATCGGGGTATCGTATACCCTGTACAAAAACCTGAATTTCTTCATGCTCGACACGTTCTACTCGCTGAACAACGTGTACAGAACCGTTTACAACGACGTGAACATACTCAACCTGAACGCCGACATTGTTTACCACTACGATGAAAAGATTTCGGTGGGTGTGCGTGGAGATTTCTTCAACTACAACCTAAAGGGCGACGGCATAAAAGAAGCATGGTACCGTCCGGTATGGGACGCCTACCTCACTGTGGCATACAACCTCAACAGCAAATTTTACGCGCGTCTGGAAGGCGGATTCATAGGCAATAGGAAAGCTCAGAACCGCATAGGCTCGCAATGGGTGGAAGAAGACATAAAAATGAAATACGGTGTAAACATCGACCTCGAATACCGCTACAGCAGGGCTCTTTCGTTCTTCGCCGACATCAACAACGTGGCCTGCCAGCGCTACTTCATCTGGACCAACTACCCGTCGCAACGCATAAATTTCATACTCGGTGCCACATACACCATCCCGGTAAAATAAGATTTAAACTAACGCTGGAACAATGACCTTATGGGATTCAGGAAACGGTCCAACAGACACAAATCGTCAGTTACGATTTCTGCTGTACCTGTCATTTTCTGAGTAAAATTCAGTTTTTTACCATAAGTTGTCACAAGATGATTCGGAAAATTCACCTCTAATAGGTATTTGTCTGCTCCGTCTTCAGTCACAGGAACAAGTGCAATATCACAGATTCTTACTTTCACCATTCCATACTCCATATAAGGGAATCCATCGAACTTTACGTTGACGATTTGTCCAACTTTTACTTTTCCTGCTCCATGGGAAGGGAGCAGTATTTTGCCGACAATATGACGTTGTTTTTCAGGCACTACGGTAACAATAATTTCCCCCTCTGCCACATTCTGGTTTTTTTGCCAATATTTTGTGAATGTCGCAATTCCATCACACGGAGCTTTCAGAAGATACGACTGCTCCCAATCCTGTATCTGCGAAAGCAACTGATTACGTGCTGTGTTCAAAGATATGACGAGATCCGTTTCCTCCTCTACCCGTTCATGTTGCAGGTCGAAAATCGTCTGTTCTAATTGAAGAATAGCAATGCGTTGATTATCAAAATCCATCTGAGTAGACTCATAAGATTGCTGTTGAGTCAGATATTTATTTCTTGACACCTGCAATCCACTCATTGACTGGGCATCCATAACATAAAGCATCGAATCCATGACATAAAGGCTATGAGCCACTTCAACCTGTTCCTTCCCGTTATAGACTTGATTTCTAGATTTTTTCACAAGTTGTTTCTGTACCGCAATTTGCTTCTGTATAACCTTTATTTTACGGTTGTGATAATCTGTCTGCAAAAAATGCCGATAGTCTTCACGAGCTTTCAGAAAAGAAGTATAGTACGGTTGCAGATCTCCCAAAAGCAATGGTCTACAAGCATCAATCGTATCCATTGTCAATTTAAGCAACTGCACATCTTCAAAGCAAGCTGGATTTTCTAGTACAGCCAACAAATCACCATTCGATACATGCTGTTTTTCTGTCACAAAGACCGAATCAATTCTTCCTGACAACTTTGACACTACCCCCGCTGGGAGATTTTCAGTCGTAACAGTGATAGAAGATGTCAGAACTTCGGGATATTTGATGAAATAACTCCCGACAAAAAGCAATGTCATAACGATAAATATTACTGCAATACCACTCTTTATTATTTTCCTAGGAGGACGTCCTAGTATTTCTTGTACTTCAGAGCTTCTCAACTCTATGTTTTTATCTTTCATGACATAAGATTTTTATCTTCCCAATTCAAGTTGATTTTTTACCAACTGATAATATTTACCTCGCTTTGCCACGAGTTGTGCATGTGTGCCAATTTCAGATATTTCACCAGCATCAAGTACCACTATCTGATCTGCATTATAAACCGTACTCAACCGATGAGCGACAATAAGAACTGTTTTTCCGTAAAAGAAACGTTGAAGCCTTTCCATTATAACCCGTTCATTATTAGTATCCAATGAATTTGTAGCTTCATCAAAAAATATATATTCAGGATTTTTGTACACTGCACGGGCAATTAGGATTCGCTGTTTCTGACCTTGACTTAACCCATTCCCTTCCTGTCCAATTTTGGTATTGTAGCCAAGTGGCATTTTTTCTATCATATCACTAATATTAGCAATATTTGCCGCCTGTAGGAGGCGTTCTATATTTATATATTCATCACCAACAGCAATATTCTTTGCAATTGTGTCGCTGAAAATAAAACCATCCTGCATAACAGCTCCGCACTTATGCCTCCAAAAATGATGATCTATGGTTCCAATATGCATGTTCCCGATGCAAATTTCACCCGATGTGGGCTGATAAAAACCCAAAAGCAATTTCAACAATGTTGTTTTGCCGCTTCCACTCATACCAACAACAGCTGTAATTTTTCCTTGCGGGATTGTCAGACTGATGTTTTTAAGTACTTCTTCGGACAGCTTGTCATAGCAAAAACATAGATTCTTTATTTCGATACTACGATCCTCCGGCAACATAGCAACTTTCTCTATCTCAGAAGATTCTTCATCAGACCGATTATGTATTTCTCCCAATCGTTCTAGACTAATTTTTGCATCCTGAGCCGATTGCAAAAATCCTATCATCTGATTTATTGGTGAATTCAGCTGACCTATAATGTATTGTACCGCCGTCATCATACCGAGCGTCATGTCTCCGTTGATTACCGAAGCAGCTGACACAAATGAAATCAAAATATTTTTGGTTTCATTGATAAAAAAAGCACCACTCTGCTGATATTGGTTCAACGCCAGTCCTTTAATGCTTATTCGAAAAAGTTTTGCTTGTATGTTTTCCCATTCCCATCTCTTCTGATTTTCACAATTGTGAAGCTTTATTTCTTGCATTCCCGTAATAAGCTGATACAAACTGCTCTGTTCTGCCGAAGCCTGAGAAAAACGTTTATAATCAAGTTCCTTTCGTCTTTTCAAAAAAAGAGTTATCCACAATATGTACAAAAGACTATCCACTATAAAAACCATGAACAATTTCAGACTATACACAGCCAATACAACACTGAATACAAACAAGTTAACAAAAGAAAATAATGTATTCAATGTCGTTGACGTCAGAAACGACTCTATACGGCCATGATCACCAATACGCTGCATGAGATCTCCTATCATCTTAGTATCGAAAAAGCCTATTGGCAGTTTCATGAGTTTTATCAAAAAATCGGATATTATACTTATGTTAATACGTGTACTTATGTGCAACAATATCCATGAGCGTATGAACTCCACAGCTGTCTGGGCCATATACAAGGTAAGTTGTGCCACAAGTATGACTACCACAAAACTCAAGTCACTATTACCAACACCATAATCTACAATACTTTGTGAAAGAAACGGGAATATCAACTGCAGGATAGTGCCCAGAAACATTCCCAGAAACAGCTGTACTATGAGTTTTTTGTATGGTTTGAGATACTTGATAACAAAAGACAGTTTCGTTTTATCAAAAGTTTCATCATTACCAGAATAAAAATCAGGTGTCGGCTCAAGCAGAAGTGCCACACCTTCATTTTCACCTCTTTTTTTCGTACTTATCCACCCTTCTATAAATTCCTGTACTGTATACTTCACAAGTCCAATGGCTGGATCTGCCACACAAACAACACCTTTCTTTTCAGAACTGTTTTTTTTAAGTTTGATGTCATAAACCACTACAAAGTGATTCTGATTCCAATGTACTATGCACGGCATAGGTACCTGACATAGCTTACTAAAACCTATATGCACTCCAAATGTTCGGAATCCCACGCTTTCGGCAGCTGTACTTATGCCGAGCATACTCACTCCATCACGGGACAGAGAGCACTTTTTACGTAAAGTTTCCAAATTGTAGTGTTTGCCGTAATATTTCGCTATCATACGCAGACACGTAGGACCGCAGTCCATTGAATCGTATTGCATGTAGTGTGGAAAGCGTGGCATATCAATCAAGTTTCATCACCTTTTTGTAAAGGTAATCGTATTTGGGGAGAAAGTCCTTCCACTCCATAATACTCTCGTTTTCACTATAGTCATGCCACTCTTTCAAAGTAGGCCGAACTTCAATTTCCGGAGTACACTGAAAAAGGTCCTGCCATTTAGTTGCCCCTGTAATATCAAGCATGGTTTCAAACTGAAATGTAAAATGTGAATTTTTCAGTTGGAAAGACCATGGACCTACCCCAAATCCGTCTACCAGTCCGGTAGGTTCTCCCACTGAAACTATATTTTCATGCTGTTTGGCAAATGCCACCAGAGACGATGCTGCAGAATGTGATCTATCGTTATAGAATATGTATATTTTCCCGTCAAAAGCAATGGAATTGCTGTCGGGTACAATACTATCTATCCTTTTGACTTTTTGCGACACCATTTTACCATCCAAAAACGGCAAAACTGTTTTTTGATACTCATCAACAGCCCATAAAGGAAATTCTGAATTAAAAAATGAACGTGCCTCATCGTTGTAGTTAAACACGCAATTGGTTTCTATAGTCAATGTGTCTTTTATTATGGCTTGAAGAATATCGTGCCAAACCAAATCACTGCCTCCCTGATTGTTTCTGACATCTATTATGACATTTTCTATATCTTTACCACGTGCCTTGGTTTTTATGCTATCTATTATATCGTAATCTGGTGAATACAGCATCTCTTTAACTTTAATATAAAGTGTTTTCTGCATTGACACATATACCACCTCTTGTTTTCCTCTTTTTATTTCTTTACTATAATACAGATTCGGATCTTTTCTATAAATATCATTGTAAAAAGTTGAACCGATAAATTCGTAATCATTGGGATAAAATTCATAAACATTTCCGACACTATCTTCTACTTTTATCAATTTATAACTTGGCAAGAACAAAACATTAACATAATATTTGTCTCGTTTTACATCATACTTAACGTATACCGGAGAATCTTTACCAATTCTATTCTTAACATATAAATCAATTGGCATCCTGTCTACAGCAACAAACCTTACATCTTTAAAACATATTGAGTCCGGAATATTTTTTGTTTTGTCCTTTTTTCTTAGAAATGAATAATAACTGGTTGTGTAGTATTGTCCATCCAAATACTTAGTTCCAAAAGCGAATTCAAATCTTGAATCCTTGCCATGTCTATCTGAACAATATTGTTTCAGACCTTTCTCTATTTCTCTTATATTCATAGTATCATAAAAACTATTTCCCAAACAATGCTCATATGTTACCATTCTTGCATGTCCATCCATTGTATACCTCAAACCATCATCCAACAATTCCAAAAAATCCCAATAATTATCGCATTCTTCAATCTTTGCACGTCGTGCCTTTAGGGCAGCCATCATGTCGTAGCCTGTCTTTTTGCGCAGTTCTATCTGTACATTATAGGTCTCTATGATATGCATAAACTGGTCATAATCCTCATACATCTGCTCTTTAGTTATTTTGTATGGCGGCTCGAGGATCTGCAGTTTTTTCTTTCTTGCCGTAGCCGTTGTCGTAACAAGTAAAACACTTAAAGCAATCAAAAACATTCGTTTCATAATAATTTAACTTTTGAGATTAATAAATTCGTTTAAATATTCTTCGATATAGTCATTGTCTTTCCAGCAGGGTAACATCGGTTGTTTTTCGTATTCCTGCAAAATGCGTTTGTGCGGGCATCCTCCGTAGCAGATTGGCAAATAAAAGCAGTCTCTACATTTTTCACTATTCAGTGGATCTGCTCCGTAAAAATACCTCAGCAATCGTGAAGTATCTTCGATTCGGATTGCTCCTTGTTCGTCAATTTTTCCTATTTTTGCATCCTTATTACCTATATTTTCCCAACATTTGTACACAGTTCCATCAGGACCGAATGTCCATGAATTTGCATTTCGAATTGCACATTCAGTAAATTTGTTTCCCGGATAAAGAAATCTTTTATCTCCTGTTTTTTTCGCTAAATCAATATAAAACTGACGTCTTTCTATACCATTGCAAAAATCACATGCACGTGTTTTCGAAGTCGTATTGCAAATATTTTCTAAAAAAGCTGGTACCACTGCAAGATTCATGGCTTTGGGGTATCTATTTGTGAAAAATCTTGAAACATCGACAAATTTGTCTTTCAGATATTTGTCCATATTCACCCGTATTACAACGGAAACATCTTTTTGTTTTTCCAAAAGATAATCCAAATTGTCCAAAAAAGTCTCAAAGCAGTTTTTGTCATTTTTGGAAAACTTAACTTTGTTGTAATCTTCATAAATTCCATCAACCGTAAGTTGTATGCTATTTATCTTCAGAATACCAAGTCTATCTACAACATCATTTGTAAGATAATAACCATTGGTAATTATCGAAAAATCCGTTTTTGTATTTCTCTTAAATTTCAGTTGTGCCGTAAATTTCTCCATCTGAGCAAAAGCCATTAATGGTTCTCCTCCAAACCAAACAAGATTCAGACGATTGCAGTTCTTCTGCATATTTATGAATCTTGTAATCCGACGAATGGTTTCATCAGACATATAAGTCATTTCGGCACTTTCGAAACAATAGTAACAATGGTAATTGCAATCCATTGTAGGTGCAACGGTAATGTTGTAAATTCCAGTTGCGTTACGTCTGCTCCAAGTTATAGCCTGATATTGCAGAAAATCATCATGCCTACGTTCAACAACCACGAATGCACGTCTCAGATCAGCAAGAGTTTCCTCTTCTTCTGCGAATTCTTCTTCAGAAAAATCTTTACCGCTCAACTCTTCCAGTTTCTGAAACAAGTCCTCTTTCACCTTTATTAAACTGTTACTCAATGAATTATATATATACTTCCCTTTGGAATGATTTATCAATTTAGTATACTTAGATATGTTCATGATTAATACATCTTTATTCTATAAAAAATAGAAAGTATGGGATTGATATCCCATACTTAATCTGCATCATTATTTAGCAGGTTCTCGGTAAATTTTTTGTCCGTTTCCTGAACATGCTGCAATCGTTGTTCCTCCAGGATTAATAACTGCAAACTCATTATCACAATAATGATAATTATACGAACAATTAGCTACTACATAATGAGCAACTTTTTTAATATCATCTGTACTACAATAATACGTATTACCTTTACTGGGACAATTATCCCCCCCATTAATGCTATTCATTTCGTCATTATTCAAACGACCTTCTTCTATGAACTGAAGTTTTGACATATATTTATCTCCTACATTTTAGTTATACTTATTAATTAAATAAATATTTTTTTGTGCCTTCCAACTTTTTTGTCCAATACCATTGCACAAAAAATTCATTTTTTTTAAACATTCCAACTGGCATTGGACACACTCAGGTGAAATAGTGAGGTGTCCACTTATAGCGTTTTATGTATGATAAATATAATTTATGTCCATCGGATTCACACAGGATTGTGGTGTGTGTGTGTGTGTGTGTGTGTGTATCAAACGCCACTCACAAACATATAATCTCTTCAACAGAAAAACATTACAAATCCTCATAAGCTTAATTTCGTGTTGCAAATATACAAAAAAATTCTTAAATACAAATATTTTTCTTTTTTTTAATATTTTGCAGTTTTTTTTCAGAAACATTCCGGCTCAGTTTATGTATGTACCCAACACATTTTCAATGAGATACTTGGAAAGGCTCATCGCCTGACCGGAGTTTCCCACACGCAGACGTTCCATGCGTACGGCTACGGCCAGAGGTGCCTTGCAGCTTCCTTTCCTGCTTTTTATCGTGCAGTCTTCAATGAAGAATATATACCAGCCGTCGTTGGGCTTCACTGTAATGTTTTTCTTTCTGAAACCTCCCGTTTTTCTGTCTTTCACCAGAACAGTATCTCTGATTTCGGTACGTTCGGGAGTACCTGTTTTGCCGCCTATTCTCGAGCCGAGTGAGGCAAAACGTCCTTTACCGCTTATGCTTGCCTGCGCACGCATGTAATCCTTCAGAATTTCGTTGTCGCTGTCCGAAACGATACGCACCGATTCCGGAGCCTGCATCAGTGAAGAATCTTCGGCATCGATGACAAATCTTGTCACAGGCATGTTGCCTCCGTTGGCAACAGTTGCAGCAACGCGAGCCATGGTCAGCGGCGATGCCGAAAGTGTGCCTTGTCCCCATGCCCACTGCCACGGTCCGTACGACATAACCTTAAGATTCGGTTTGGGATTAGGATTGTTCGGAGATGGTTTCGGGAAACGGTTTGCAATATAGCTTTGGTAACGGCTTATCGCCTTGCTGCGGTTTTCCTGCACTATATCCTTCCAGCGGTCAAGCCGGTCGTCAGTCATGAGTCGGTGATTGAGAAAATACGGAGTGGAATAGTCAAGCCGCACGCCGACTGCCCTGTAAATGCTGTCCAGATTGTCGTACAGGTCAAGGTCGTTGACAAGGTTTATGAAGTAACAGTTCGAGGAAATCACGATGGCGTCTCTCATATTTACGGCGTCGCCCTTGGGTTCTTTACCCACGCCACCGGAACGTTCGATACACTCTTCATCGTAAACGGGATATGTTTTCTGCGAAGCGGAGGCGCCGTGCTTCTGCAGTCCTGCCAATGCCGACATCACTTTTGCGGTGGAGCCGGGAGCAGTCTGATACGTGAGTGCCAGATCCCTGTCGGAGTAAGCTTTCCAAGCACTGCCCTTGAGAGCATCGGAATACGATTTCACGTCACGGTATTTCCACAGCGTGTCCTGACTGGGTTTCGGATAGTTGGCCGAAGCGAGCAGGTCTCCGTTACGTGCATCAAGTACGGCAACAGAGATACGCAGTTTGTTCCAATTCTTTCCGGGAAAATTCTGCGACGCATATTCGGTGAGTTTGTTCTGCATATCTTTCTGCAGACGGGCATCGACGGTAAGCCAGAGGTCTTTTTTTCTGATGCCATCAACCTCCTCTCCATTGCAGAAATCCTTCACTTTCCGGCTGTTGATACCGGCTTTCAGGAACGGCAGCAACGGACTGTAGTCGCGGAGAATGGTACCTGTCTTTGTTATGGTTGTTTCGTTCAAAAAACGGTCTCCCGAATACTTGTCGGAGCTGAATTCCTCCACCACTACCTTCTTGCCGGTTTTCTCGCCGCTTTCATCTTTGTAGTATTTTACATTGTCGAACCCACGGAGATATGCAAGGTGCTGAGCTTCCGCCATATACCCCATCGGGTTGTTTTCATTGTACGAAAAATAGAGTTTCGAATTGAAATCGCCTATCATGAAGAACATGTCGTCGCCGAAGGGATAGTAACGCGAGAGGCGTTTTGCCTGCATCATCCGATATTCCTTGTTGGAAACGCCAGCAGAGAGGCATGGATTTTTTATGCTGTCGGTCATCTCAAGGAGTTTCTTGTCGCTGGTGGCAAGAAGAAGCCCGTTTCGGTCGAATATATTGCCGCTCGGCATCTTGTTCATCAGCAGCGATATGCGCGGATTGTATTCTATCACGGGTTCCCCTGTCTGCGTAAGCACGAACAGCGGGCGTATAAGTGTCTTGTTCTGGTTGATTTTCTGATAATTGAGGAATGTGGCAAGCACTGTAACGGCCAGAAGCAGGTATATCCAGCTCACTATGGAAACCGGATAGCTGTAAGTCATCATATTCTGTCGCTGAAGTGTACGAGACTGTTCGTTTTGCGTGTCGGTTGCACGGTTTTTCGATATCGAAAGCACGATTCCGAAAGCCATCAGGTTGATAATCATGCTTGTACGGCCATAACTGAGAAACGGCACTACTATTCCCGTAAGAGGTATCATTCCCGTGCTTCCAAGAGCGATGACCATGAACTGCACACCCGTTACCACAGCAATTCCCATGCACAGATAGAAAGCAAAAGTATGCGATGTGCGGTACCCGACGACGAGTGCCTTTCGCAAAAGCAGTGCAAACATGGCCACTATCAGTAGCAGGCCCACCCAGCCAATCTGTTCACCGATACTTTCAAGCACCATGTCGGTATGGAAAGCCGGTATTATCTGCGGATTTCCGTCGCCGAGCCCCTGACCTGTAAAACCGCCCGAAGCAAGTCCCCAGAGTCCTTCGGCTACCTGAGAATTAACAGCAGGTTTCATTTCCTCATCGGAAACGAGGTAACCGGTTTCTTCCACGTCGTTTTCGTATCTCCCGAGGTTACCCCAAGTGTTGGTACACATTTCTATACGCTGGTCGAAACGCTCGCCGGCACTTCTGGATACAAGCCCCAGCAGTGAACCTCCGAAAATGAACAATGCTATCACCAGATTGATGAATACGGCCGACTCATAAAAGCGCTTCTTCGCAACCCAGAAACCGACAATCCAAACCAAAAACCACAAAATACAGAACACTCCCATGTTTCCCAGCTTTCTGCCTATCAGCAGGAATGCCACAAAAGACACGATACCGTATATGAGCATGGCGAAATCGCATGTAAGTATTTTCCTGTATTTATCAACGCTGTCGTCGTTCCACTGGACTTTGGATTTTATCAGAGAATAGAGCAGAATGAACGTAAGCCCCAGAACCAGTCCGGGTCCCATATCGCCGAGTATCAGGTACATGACCATCAGAATCATCATACCGGCAAAAATCCAGAACAGCGTTTTCAGCTTGCTTGCCAAAAGCTGCACCGACCCGGCATTGGAATATCCGACAATTTTGTCGCCCTGCCTGCAGAAAAAAGCCGCCATAAACATGATAATGAAATACTTGGCTATTTCACTAGGCTGGAACTTCAGCCCCAGCAGGTTGAGGTTCACCTTCATGCCGCCCACTTCGGAACCGAAAGGCGTCCAAAGCATAGCCGTGAGCAGTACGGCCATAAGCAGATAGCCGATACCCTTAGGCAGACTGTCGAGCCAATCACACAGCTTGTTGCATATTCTCGGCAACTGCAGCAGGTCAAGAAGCAGCAGTGGAAGACATACCACCACGAGCAAAGCCGCCAAAGCCTTGATTATGACGTTCTTGTCGCTCCGCAACGTTTCTGCCAGATACAGCACTTTTCTTTTGAAAGGTTTGAAAAACCATTTTATAATTTCCAGAGGCATGTCAAAAGGTAGCCTGGAATGATTTTGGTAAAATTTAACAAAATCGACACAACTCAGCAACGCAATCAAAAACACTCCTGCAACAGCACCCTGAGTCATTTCCCTGCCGAGCAACTTGTCGGTGAGCGGGTCGTTGATGGAATACATCATCAGCTGGCATATCCCAGTAAGAAGCATGAGAATGGAAACCATTCCGAAATCGAAATTCGCACCACGTTTTTTCGACTTGAAAATCAGGAACAGGAAAAGAGCCCACCATGCAGCGACAAGCACTATAAAATCTTTTGTGAGCAGATTTTTAAACTCGTCGGGAGTACGCACCGATGCCGTTTTTTCGTCACGCATTCTCTTCACCGTCGAAGCGTCGAGGAGTGGAATTTTATAGCGATTCTGCGTAAACTCCGCATTCAGTGCAAACTTTTTGCAGTGTGCCAGCGACTGGCCTACGGTTCCCTTAGCCCGACCATAGTCACAGCCTTTTCTGACAGGCTGTACGCTATAGAAACGTGCCGTATCGAGACCGCTGAAAACGGCACGACCCTCCGCATCGGTCGTCTTTACTGCCAGCACCGAATCGTCAGCAGCTCCGCCGATGTCGTAAAAATGCTCGAAAAGCACGACAACGACATCCTTTACTGGCTTCATGTCCAATTTGAAAAGACGCCTTACGAAACTTGCTCCGCTATCGGTTTCAGTTATTTCCACCGAGATGGAGCCTGCCCCATCGGACTTGAAGTCAGGAACATGGGTCGCTAGTGAATCGACAATATCCCACATCTTGATTTTTTCGGCATGACTCACTCTCATTTCCATGGCACTTTTGCTGACACTGTCGTAATCGAGTTTCCAATCCGAAGTGTTGATGGAATAGAGGTTCGGCATAAGTTTTCCCGCCTTGAACTTTCCGGCAATTTGCTCTGCCACATAACCTGCCTCCACCGAGTCGGTAATGTAGTTCTGGTTAAGGAAGAACTCCTTCATGTCGTCAGGTTTCGTATCCGGCGAAAAATTCATGGCGTTTTTCTCCTTGTATCCGAGCCGGGTCTCTTCGAAACGGTCGCCGAGGTTGTGCTGCAATTTCAGGAAAAGAATTGCCAGAAGCAGCGTTACCAAGACTATTGAATATTTCTTTATCATGTTCTTAATTTTACTGTTTATTGCAAAAAAAAGCTTCCGCCCAATATAAAATCAACATTCCTTTCACTTGCCGAAAGCTGCCTTGTAACAGCTGAGCGTTTTCTCTATCATAGCGGATACCGCTGTTGAAGTAACGGTTGCTCCAGAAATTGCATCCACCTGATTATCAGAATTTTCATCGGCATGTTTCAGCACTTTCACCGAAACGAACGTTCCACTGTTGTCAAGAATTTTCTTGCCGGCGAACTGCCTGCAGAATTTTTCGGAAGTAATCTCAGCACCGAGACCGGGAGTTTCGCTTTCATGTCCGAAGGTGATTCCCTGAACGGCATTGAAATCGGCGTCCAAGGCCACATATCCCCATATATCGCCCCAGAGACCCGCACCGTAAAGCGGCAGGACATAACCCTGTCTGCCGTCCTTTTCGAAAAAGAAAACCGGCAAGGCCGCTTCTCTGCCTTTTTCGGCAAGAGCCAACTGATTCTTGACGTCGATGTTGAACGGAGCGACTTCGGTTTCAATCTCTTCTCCGTCAATGTTGACAGCCCGCTCCCATACAAAATATTTCTTGTACAGTTCGGGAGTCTCGTCCAATGTTGCCTGCACACCTATGGCAGAAAGCAGACTCTGCATCTTTTCCTTTTCGGCATTGGCTTCCTGACGTGGTTTCAGAAGCATTGCCACTACCGACAGCACAACCGCAACGGCTGCGACAAGCACTGCGGCATAAACGAATATGTATCTGTTTGAAAAATTTTTCATGGCAATTTAATTTTTGGATTTTTGCATTCTACGCTTACGCATTCTCACATTGCAGCGGACCACAATGTAATCGATGAGCGGAGCGAAGACGTTCATCAGCAGGATGGCAAGCATCATGCCTTCAGGGTAAGCGTTGTTCTTAACACGGATAAGTATCACCATGACACCTGTCAGGAATCCGTAGATCCACTTTCCCGCATTGGTCTGTGCCGAAGTCACGGGATCAGTAGCCATAAATACTGTACCGAAAGCGAATCCTCCGACAAGGAAATGTTCGCACACCGTCATTTCCATCAGCACATTACCACCTATTGCGTTGAACGTAAGACACATGGCTGCAGCACCGGCAAGTACCGAGACCATTATTCTCCAGCTTGCAATGCCGGTAACGAGAAGTATCAGTGCTCCCAAAAGTATGGCCGGTATTGAAGTTTCTCCTATGCAGCCGGGAACAAAACCCCAGAACATATCCGACATCGAAGCCACTGAAGATGAACTGTTTGCGATTTCAGCGATGGGTGTTGCTCCGGAAATGGCGTCACCTGCTTCAGCCACCCATATTCCCGTACCCGTTACGCTCGACGGATAAGCGAAAAAGAGGAAAGCTCGTGCTAGAAGAGCCGGATTCATGAAGTTCATTCCCGTGCCGCCGAAGGCTTCCTTTCCGATAATCACCGCGAAAGCCACTGCCAAGGCAAGTTGCCAGAGAGGCACGGTAACAGGCACTATCAGCGGAATGAGCATACCCGTAACGAGAAAGCCTTCATTTACCTCATGTCCGCGAATCTGTGCAAAGGCGAACTCTATGGTAAGTCCAACCACGTACGAAACCACGATTATCGGCAGCACTTTCAGAAAACCGAACCAGAAATTCGGCCAGAAATTATCGGAGATCCGTGCACCCGCATCAAGTGAAAGCGAATGCTGGTACCCCACGTTCCACATGCCGAACAGAAGCGCCGGCACAAGTGCCATTACGACCACTATCATGGCACGTTTCATATCCACGGCATCGCGTATATGCGCCCCCGACCGGGTAACGGTCTTGGGCGTGTAGGCGAATGTCTCGAAAGCCTCGAATGTAGACTGCAGTTTGGAAAACCTGCCGCCTTTCTCGAAATTTGGTTTTATTTTATCTATAAAATTCCTTAACTTACTCATTTTAAATAACCTGATAAAAATTTAACTGTTCTCTTTGCGCAAGGTTTCCAGCGATTCACGTATAATCTGCTGAATATCAGTCTTTGAAGTATCAATAAACTCACACAGTGCAAAGTCTTCGGGCTCCACCTCGTAAATTCCGAGTTCCTCCATCTGTTCTATGTCCCCGATGATGCAGGCCTTGAGCAGCTGCATGGGATAAATATTCATGGGGAACACTTTTTCGAATTCTCCGGTGAATACAAGTGCACGCTTACCGCCGTGCACATTGGTATTTACGCTATATTTCTTGTTGATATTCAGATGGTTGAGAAAACCGGAGAGAAACGTGTGCGAAAAGCTGAATTTCGAAAAGCCCGGTGCAAGCCAGCCCATGAACTCGTAGTCGTCCCCTTCGGGGATCACGGTAATCTGGTTGTCAAAATGGCCGAGGAAACCGTTTTTTTCTATTTTGGTTCCCGTAAGCACATTGCCCGATATGAAACGCGGATTCTGGTGTTCCACCTGTTCACCTGCAATGCCTTCGATGCTTGCTCCGGCAAGGAGTCTGTAGTATTTCGGCCGTTTCACGCATTCGCCTGCAAAAGCGACAATTTTTTCAGGACGGTAATGTCCCGTATTGAACAGATGGCCTATCGTAACGATATCCTGAGGATTGGCAAAATAAACGACATCGCCTTTGTTTATGGGGCAGAGTCTGTTTATCTGCGTACCCACGTTTCCTGCGGGGTGACGCCCCTCGAAATAAGTAATTTCCACATTTTTGGAATTGCGCAGCACACCGGTACGGTTCTGTTCACGGTTCAGGTTGAGATAAACCTTTCCCGGTGTAAGCCTTGAAAGTGCGTTGAGGCCGGTCTGGAAATCCAAGCCCTTGCCGTGCAGGAGCAGGTCGTAGTCGGGAGCCAGCGGTGCCGTGTCGAAACCCGATATCACGATATCCCGAGGCACGGTATCGGGATCGGGGACAATGCCGAACGGTCTCTGGCGAAGATAAGTCCACACTCCGCCAGCAAGCATCTTTTCCGATACTGCGCTGCGGTCGAGAGTCAACGGATCGGCCATGCCGAAATCTTCCGATTCACGTTCTTCACTAGGACGGATCACCACTTCCTGCACAGCACGCTTTTCGCCGCGTACTATGGCTGTCACCGTGCCGCTCACTGGCGAGGCGAAAAGTATCCGTTCGTCGTTCTTGTCGCAGAATAGCGGTGTCCCTGCTTTTACGGCATCACCTTCCGAAACCATCAGTTTCGGAACAAGCCCGACGAAATCGGTCGGTTTCACTGCGTAAACCGATATTGGAGCCTCTGCCGTAACAACCTTCTCCGCTTCACCCAACAATTTTATATCCAAACCCTTACGAATTTTTATCACTTCGTACATACCTTTTCTGTTTTTGTTGAAACAATCTGCAAAGATACGAAAAAAATCCCGTTTTGCGAAGAGATTTTGACTGTCCGGACTAAAAAAAACATTTTTCCTCGTGATATTCTTTCATCAAAAGTTGCATTTCTTATTTGGAAAGCAAGAGGATTTTTTATTCCGTCACGGTAAGGCAGAGAAAATTTCACACGTTTCCCGCACAAAAAAATCGGGGAACCGTCTTATTTACAGTTCCCCGATTGATTCTAATCACACACAGTTTATTCTAATAAAGGTAAGGTCGAATCACTTTCATAATCTTGTCAGCAGTTTCTTCGTCGTGGAAGTCCTTTCTTGCTATGTCGGAAAGCACGTACAGCATCTGTACGGAGCATTCCAATTCTCCGCGTACGCCGGATGCTTTCTTACCCTTGAACTGAGTGTAATATTTGAAGTCCTGCATGTAGTATTCATAAATGTCGTCGAAATATTCGATAGCCTTGTCATGGTCGCCGATTTTGTTGTAAACATCGATGAAGAAGGTGCAGAAGCGGTCGTGCGGAAAATTTTCCTTCGGGAAATATTTGTCGCCCAAGGCTAGGATTTTCTTGGCTTTTTCCACTTCACCTTTTTCGATAAGTTCCTGAGCGAAGAGTACCCAAGTCTGACGCTGAACCACGCCCATATTCAGACTTACCGGGTCAACATAAACGCTCGGGTCTGCCATGTTGCCCCATTTCAGTTCGCCGTCTCCGGTGCCTTTCACATAATAGTTGTAAGTGGCATCAATGTCGGTTTTCGAAATAAAGTTCGGGTGCGGCAGCAGACGGTGTACAAGACCTTCCTGAATGGTATACTCCGAAGCCATCGGGAACACGGATTTTATGTAAGACGGGTTCATGAGGTATATGTTGCGCATGAACTTGTTGGTTCCCAATATGTCAAGCATCATGAGTTCGTGACGGTAAAGCTGGTCTTTCTTTATTTCCCAGCATATTTCGTTCGGAATGACATCTGCAACTTCCTGAGTAATGACGCCCTGTGCCACCAAAGCCGACTTGTCCAGAGTTATCTTGAAACGCTTGGTCGGAATAACCAGTATTTCATCACCCATCTGCGAAACCTGATAGAAACGGTCTTTGTTTTCGTTCATCACTCTGAACAGTTCCGACACTTCGATGTATTCGGCACCGCTTGCACGGAGTATCGCATTGTCGTGTCCCATACGGTAAAAGTCTTTCGACAGAGTGAACGGCAACGCATCGGAATCGTAAATCTTGTTGAAGAGCTGTTCCACGTACCAGTACATTCCTGCCAAGGTGTAGTTGAGGATACGCACATCGGAGCGCGTGCCTTCCACTTCCTGAGTGTACCACAACGGGAAAGTGTCGTTGTCGCCGAAGCTTATGATCACACTGTTGGGTTTCAGGTTTTTCAGATAATTGTCGGCAAAATCCTTGGCGGCATATTTCTTCGAGCGGTCATGGTCGTCCCAGTTCTGATTGGCCATAAGAACCGGCACGCAGAAAAGTGTAACGAGGAAAGTCACTGCCACTGCAACCTTACTGTTTTTAAGAAGTTTCGACAGCCAGTCGGATATTGCCATAACTCCGAGACCGATCCAGATGGCAAAGGCGTAGAACGAAGCAGCGTAAGCATAGTCACGTTCACGCGGCTGTTGCGGCGGCTGGTTCAGGTAAACCACGATTGCCAGACCTGTCATGAAGAACAGCAGGAACACGATGAACGTGTCTTTCCTGTTTTTTCTGAAATGGTAAATGAGACCGCAGATACCGAGCAGCAGAGGCAGGAAATAGTAAGTGTTTCTTGCCTTGTTGTTGGCCAGATGGTCGGGCAGATTCTTTTGTGGTCCCAGACGGATTTCATCAAGGAAGCTGATGCCCGAAATCCAGTTGCCGTTTATGTAGTCGCGACTGCCGTCACTGTTGAAATAGTGACCCTGTATGTCGTTCTGTCGGCCTACGAAATTCCACATGAAGTAACGCCAATACATGAAATTGCACTGGTAACGGAAAAAGTAGCGCATATTTTCGACGAAATTAGGCTTGCGGGTACCCGGAGTCTCTGACCAGTATCTGTAGTACAGCGGGTGCTGACGGCCTTCGTCGTTGCTGTACATACGAGGGAAGAAACCGCAGTTTCCCTTGTCGTATTCATATTCTACGGCTTTTGCTACAGGGACGTACTCTTTTTCTCCCCGTATGTATTTGGTGTAGCCCTCGTCTATTCCAATTGGAACGGCCGTGAAGTACTGTCCGCTGAAAAGAGGCGTGGATCCGTATTGTTCACGTCCGAGATATGCACGGAGAGCAACGGCATCTTTCGGGGCATTTTCGTTGAGCGGCGTGTTGCTGTTGGCACGTATCACCAACACGAAAAATGTCGAATATCCTATAAGAAGGAAAAGGAAAGCGAGAATCGCCGCGTTCAATACAGGTTTTACTTTCTTTACCGACCACCAGAGTCCGAAAACTATGAGTGCGGCCAGAAGCACGAAGAAGAATATTGTACCCGAATTGAACGGCAAGCCGATTCCGTTTACGAATGCGACTTCGAACCAGCCTGCTATATTCACCACGTATGGTATTATGAAGAAAAGTATCACGGCCAGAAGTGCCACGGAAATAATGCCCGCCAAGATGAAGCCCTTTACGGTCGTTCTGTCCCATTTCTTGAAATAATATACATACACTATGGCCGGTATTGCCAGAAGGTTCAGGAGGTGGACACCGATGGCAACACCTATGAGAAAGACAATGAATATGAGCCAACGCAGCGAGTGTGGCTGGTCGGCCTGTTCTTCCCATTTCAGTATTGCCCAGAAAACCACCGCCGTAAAGAACGACGACATGGCATAAACTTCACCTTCCACTGCCGAGAACCAGAACGTGTCGGAGAAGCAGTATGCCAGAGATCCGACAATGCCGCTGGCGAACACTGCCCATACTTTGCCGTCCTTCAACGACAGTTCTTCGGGTTTGAGACCTGTTATCTTCTTGCCAAACAGCGTGATGGTCCAGAACAAGAACATGATGGAAAGTCCGCTGCAAATTGCAGACATCACATTCACTGCAAAGGCGACGTTCTCCGGTGATGAGAACATCGAGAACAGGCGTCCGATGAGTTGGAAAGTCGGTGCTCCCGGAGGGTGTCCTACTTGCAGTTTGTTTGCGGTAGCGATGTATTCGCCACAATCCCACCAGCTGGCAGTGGGTTCGGCTGTCATGATATAGACAGTACATGCTATGATGCCTATAATCCAACCGATGATGTTGTTCGTCAAATGATATTTTTTCATTTAGTTTAGTTTTTATATTACTAAAAAATTTTTTTCAATGAAGGGGATTCTGTCACCATGCCACTTCGTCGCGGTTGACTGGCATAGTCATGCAACGTGCTCCGCCACAGCCTCGCGGCAGTTCCGAAGCCTCAAGGGTAACGACATAACGCTGATAGTCGGAAACCTGTACCTTTCCCGAAACGACATCCTGAGCCGGGAGTACGGCGAAACCGTTTTGCGACAGTGCCTCGATGGTATTCCAATTTCTCTGGTAGCCTATGATTTTTCCTTCTCCCATCGCGAAGAAATTTGCACCGCTGTGCCACTGCTCTCGCTGCTGTGTCCAGTTGTCGTCGCCTCCGCATTTTACGGGCTGCAGGTCGAAATTCAGGTCCTTGAGTCCTTGCAGAAAATCCGGTTTGTCGTGATAAGTCACTTTTCCGTTGTCGATTTCGATGTGTGTGGTGTGCAGGCCCGGCACCTTCCCTGTAATTATGGGTTCGTACATCATGCAGTAATGTGTATCCAAGAACGTGAACACCATGTCGAGATGTATGAAGGATTCGGGAGATTGTGGCAGTTCCTGCACAAGGATATTGAAGTGTTTCCTCTCGTTCTTGAATTTGTTCACCCAGAATTCGATGCCGTCCTTGTTGGTGCGCGAGCCGTTGCCTATACACAGGGTGTCTTCGCGGGCTATGAGCGTGTCGCCGCCTTCGGTGGTGGAAGTGGATTTGAAATCCTGAGGGTGAATGGTTTCGCAGCCGAAAAGTTTTTTGAATACCGATTCAAAAATCAGCGATTCGCGTTTGCGTACCTGATAGGTCATCGGATGTATCAGCACCTGATCGTAAACCGAGGATGATGCGTCGCGGGTAAAAAAGAGGTTGTAGAGTGGTTTCAGGATATAACGGTCTCTTTCATAGCGGTCAGGGTCGATGCCCTTGCGGTAGGCGAAACCGGTAATCAGCTCATTTGCAAGTACTTCAGACGAGTGCGAAAGCAGTTCGTCGATAAGAAATTCACAGCCGTCGAAAATGCACGACTGAAGCACGATTTCTTCCTTATTCTTGTCGTTCTCAAGCAGTTGCGCCAGCAGATCCTCGACATAGAAAACCTTGGTGACCTTTTCGAACACTCCGCAGAAATTAGCGTATTCCTTGTCCACGAGACGTCTGTTGAGTATGTCGCTGTACAGTGCATACTTGATGTTTTCGGGAGTCATACGTTCTATTTCGGCTCCCGGCCGGTGCAGTATCACAGCATTCAGCTTGCCGATTTCGGAATTTACATGAACTTTTGTATCCAATTTGTGTCTTTTTTGATTCAACATAGGACGTCTCATTTCACCGTATCTGTCTGATTCCAAACATTTCTGGCAAAAAGAACATCCGAAAACCCGTCAAAAAAAGCAATCCTGACGGGAACTGCAAAGATACGAAAAAAAATCCGTTCTTACAAAAAGATTTTTTTCGCTACAAAACGGCGGACGCCGAACACAAACGCAAAGACAAATGAAAACTTTCAGCGCACAAGACGGACTGATAGACCGGTACCGACATCCTCACTACCTTTCGGATCCACCTTGCCGCTTTTGAATAACAGATTACATGCCCAATAGAGCGACCAGTACATTGAATTCCAATAGTAGCCACTGTTCCACTCATTGGTGACAGCAGTTCCATGGCGGCGGCTGGCAGCCGGCAAAAAGACACAACCTGCAGCTTCCAGTTTTTCATAGTCGCCCTTGGTGATATCAACGGACGTTTTGTTGTTTTGTGTCAAAGCTGCGTTCACCCCAGCCGGTTTGGCAGAAATACCGTTGGGATAGATAATCAATCCACTTACATCGTTAGTACCATCAATACGTTTTATTGTCACCACGCTATATAACCACCAATCCGGGTGAAAGACAGCACCTCGGCGCGTTAACAGGTAAACCCATTCATCTTGCGTCAAGGTGCGCCATGTACCGGCAGAGTCGGTAGCATTCGTTTTTGGATTGTAGATATTATTGTACACTCCCCAGTCGTAGTTGGTTCCAGTTATATCTTTGCGCTCACATGTATAGTCATATACAGGGGATGCCAAGTAAGGATGCTTGCCGTTGTACCCGCTGGTACCCCAGCAGAAAAGGTCTATCCAGCCTGTGTAGCCAGAATCGACAAGCGCATTGTCGCACTTCACACCGTTTTCGTATACTGTGCCATTGGCTGAATCGCCCACAAAATCGTATTGGTGTTCGGCAAAACGCCATGTATTTGTGCTGGCTTGATACTGCAAGTTTCCTGGAGAGAAACGGACTTTTCCTTTGGCACTTACACTGAACACTGCATCAACCGTGCTTGGAGGGGTGTTTTCGTCAGTTTTTTCGGGGTCGTCCTCCGTACAGGAAAAAAACATGCCCGACATTGCCGTGAAAACAATCGCGCAAAGAATTGCCGACTTTAACTTAAAACATTTTTTCAAAGATACCATTTTCATCGTGTTTTTTTATCAGTAATTTTTTTCAACTTTTTCAAATTTTGTTTCTAAAGCATATTTTATTGAAAATCAACACAATACACAATCGAGACAAAATCCGGTTCCGATACAAATATACTTTTTTTTTTAAAAACTGCATTTTTTATTGGAATTCAGGAAAAATAAATTTGATTTTTTCTCACAAAATCACAGTTCATCACCGCAACCCATTGACACAGAACAGAAAGTAAATTTGGAACAGTCTTGTTCCGCTGAAAGAAAAATCCGCCGTTGCGAACAGGTCACAACGGCGGAAGATTTTTTCCGGATATTTTATTTTCTCAGATCCTCATCTATGGCCTTGGCCGCACGTTTTCCCGCACCCATGGCGAGGATTACGGTGGCGGCACCGCTCACCGCATCACCTCCGGCATATATGTGCGGTCTGGAAGTGCGGCCGTTTTCATCGGCCACTATACAGCTCCTGCGGTCCATGTTCAGATTCGGAGTCGTGTTTCCTATCAGCGGATTGGAAGATGTTCCCAACGACATTATCACCATGTCGGTATCAATGACGAATTCGGAACCATGTATTTCCACTGGGGAACGGCGTCCTGATGCGTCGGGGTCGCCCAATTCCATGCGTACGCACTTTACGGCCTTCACCCAGCCGTTTTCATCGCCGAGTATTTCGGTAGGATTGCAGAGCAGGGAGAATCTTATACCCTCTTCCTGTGCGTGGTGAACTTCTTCGGCTCGGGCCGGAAGTTCTTCCATGGAACGGCGGTACACTACGGTGACATCGGCACCAAGACGCAAGGCCGTACGGGCGGCATCCATGGCCACGTTGCCACCTCCAACCACAACGACTTTCTTGCCGACGAAGTTGGGCGTGTCGTAGCCTTCGCGATAGGCGAACAGCAGGTTGTTCCGTGTAAGGAATTCATTGGCAGAAACCACACCGCAAAGGTTTTCCCCCTCTATGTTCATGAATTTCGGGAGTCCGGCACCCGTTCCTACGAAAACGGCGTCGAATCCTTCTTTTTCCAAAAGGTCATCAATGGAGACCGTCCGTCCTACAACCACGTTGCGTTCGAACTTCGCACCGAGTTTTTCTATACTCTCGATTTCTGGTTTCACGACGAGTTTCTTTGGTAGACGGAATTCCGGTATGCCATATACCAGCACCCCGCCGAATTCGTGGAGAGCCTCAAACACAGTAACGTCATAACCCATTGACAACAAGTCCTTTGCGCAGGTCATTCCCGAAGGACCGCTGCCGACCACGGCAACTTTCTTCCCGTTTTTGGCAGCCGGCACATCGGCTTCCACGTTATTTTCGCGGGCATAGTCACCCACGAAGCGTTCAAGCTTGCCGATGGCGACAGGTTCAAAGCGCTTTCCCATAACGCAGCGTCCCTCGCACTGTGTCTCCTGCGGACATACTCGTCCGCATACTGAAGGCAAGGCCGAATCCATTCTGATTATTTTTGCAGCTTCGGCAAAACGGCCTTCTGCAACCTGATGTATGAAATCGGGTATATGTATGCCTACCGGACAGCCCTTGACACACTGAGGATCTTTGCACTGCAGGCACCGTTGTGCCTCAAGGACGGCATCCTCGGCATTGTATCCGAGACACACTTCTGCAAAGTTCCTTGCACGGACTTCGGGTTTCTGTTCGGGAACGGGAACACGTTTCTTCTTGTCGGGAGTTTCGCCGGTAACGCCTCCGACATGACACACGTGACCTTCGGCCTTTTCCTGATTTTCAAGCTGTTTGCGGGTTTCGACGTTGTTGTACATGGCCTGACGTTTCATGGCAGCATCGAAATCGACAGAAGCACCGTCGAATTCTGGACCATCGACGCAGGTGAATTTTGTCTTTCCTCCCACAGAAACGCGGCAAGCTCCGCACATGCCTGTTCCGTCAACCATGAGGGCATTCAGGCTCACGGTAGTTTTCAGACCGTATTTCCGTGCCGTCATGGTAACGAATTTCATCATCACCAGAGGACCTATAGCCACCACTTCATCGTACTTCTTTCCTTGATTCACAAGAGTTTCCAAAACAGTGGTTACCAGACCTTTATATTCTGAAGTACCGTCATCGGTAGTCACGTAGAGATTACACATCGGACGGAGTTCTTCTTCGTAAACCAGAAGTGAATGAGTTTTTGCACCTATTATGCAGTCGCATGTAACTCCATGGTTATGAAGCCATTTTACTTGCGGATATATTGGAGCTATTCCAACGCCTCCGCCGACAAAGACGAACTTTCTGTCTTTGAGTTCTTCGGGACCGAGATGTACAAATTCGGAGCAGCGTCCGAGCGGTCCGACGATGTCGCAGAAGCTATCGCCAACCTGAAGCTGGGACATATCTCGCGTTGATTTGCCGATAACTTTGAACACTATTGTAACGCTGCCTTTTTCTATGTCATAATCGCTTATTGTCAATGGAATACGTTCGGAATGTTCTTTCATCTTCACGATGAGGAACTGGCCAGGCAAAGCCGATTCTGCAATACGCGGTGCCGAAACTTCGAGAAGTATGGTATCGACAGCCAATTCTTTCTTATTCAGTATTTTATACATAATAATTTAGGATTTTCCGGTTTCTGCCACGGGATACTCGGTTCTCGGATGACAGATACTTATCATTCTTTTTTTCAGTATTATCTTTATTTTGTCAATGTCGCGGAAAGTAATGTTGCAGTTGCTGAGCTGATCGTCGGCAATTTTTGAATCCACCACGTTGTTGACGAGTGCTTCGATGTCTTCGACGCGCGGATTTTTCAGACTTTTGACGGCCGCTTCCACCGAATCGACAAGCATGACGACGGCAGTCTCTCGCGAATATGGCCGCGGTCCGAAATAACGGTAGTCATATTCGTCCACAGGTTCATCGGGGAAATCCCGCAACTGCTTGTTGTAAAAATATGCTGTTTTTGTGGTTCCGTGGTGAGTCCTGATGAAGTCGGCAATTTCTTCGGGAAGCTTGTATTTCTTTGCTAGAGATATTCCCTGCCCCACATGGTCAATGATTATTTTGGCACTTTCGGAATTTGAAAGATTCTCGTGTGGATTGAAACTGCCCACCTGATTTTCAGTAAAATACAAAGGGTTTTCGATTTTGCCTATGTCATGATACAGGGCACCGGCTTTGGCAAGAAGTGCATTTCCACCGATTTCGTGTATGATATTTTCGGAAAGGTTAGCCACCTGAATGGAATGCTGAAATGTTCCCGGGGCATTGTCGCTCAAAGCTCTCAGCAGCTTGTTGTTGGTATTGGATATTTCCAAGAGGGTAAGCCTGGTCACAAGGCCGAACATTCTCTCAAACAGATATATGAGCGGGTATGCGAGAAGGGTAAGCAGAGCATTGAAGAAGAATATCAGAAATTTCTGAGGTTCTATGCCTCCGAGATTCGTGTCCTGACTGAGTATACCGGCCACATAAATCACCGAATATGAGAAAAATATCATCAGACTTACTATAAAGAAGTTCGACCTGCGTTCCACATCTTTCACGCAAATAATGGAAAGCATTCCTGTAACTATCTGATAATAAATAAATTCAAAACTGTTTGGCACCCATGAGGCCAATATTATAGTATTCACAAGGTGTATGTAGAGTGCCACACGTATGTCGAAGAATACTCGCATGAGGATTGGAGCCAAACATATCGGCACAAGCAAGGTGTAGTGAGAATCGATGCGCACCGTAGCTTCCATCATGGCTGCCATGAGAAGTATGATGAAAAGCACGAAAGTAACTTTTTTGTTATCATCAAGGAGTGGGTGCTTTATCAGTTTGAGAAAGAAAAACAGCACGGCCAAGGCAATGATGTTGAGGAGAAATTTTCCGAGGTTGTAGTTGAATTTTGAGAAGTGTGCCTCATGCTTCCGCTGTTCTTCCTGTGCGAGAGAGCGGAGGATTCGGGCTTTTTCTGCACTTATGTGTTCGCCTTTGGTAACGATGAGTTCGTCCTTGCTTACGATGTCCATGGTAGAGGAAATCTGCGAAATCTGCGATTCGTATTCTATTCCGGTGCGTGTTTCATCGAAATCGATATTTGGAATTATCTCGCTGATTATCAGCGATTCTGTCGAAGTATCGCGAATAATTTCAGACAAAGCCGAATCGCAGTCGTCCAAACTGAAGTACTCTGCAAAGGCATGTTCTTCTCCAACGTTGCCGTCTATGAGGATGAATGTTCCCGACTCGCCGGCAGGATAGTCGGCTGGAGTTTCGAAAATACCTTTCCTGTAAAATTCCGACAGCAACGAGACGACATTCTTTTTATCCTTTTCATCAATGTCAAGGGTGCGTATTCTGTGCATCGTGTTGTGCTCCGCCATCGGATCGACGCTGAAGAACAGCATCATAGAATTCTGGAGCGTCTTTTTTTCACGCACAAGTTCCTCGTCGGTTTTCATGATGGGGAAATCGAAAGGAGCGTACAAGTCGTCATTTTGCCAAAAACCGTTTTCCGAAAAGTCGTAAGTTTCGCTCTGGTTTTCCGGAAAAAGGAGCAGTATAAGCAAAGCCGTGACAATGATTGCGGAAATCTTGTAAATCAGCGAGAGGTTATTGAAAATTTTTCCAGTGAGTTTGTTCATTGTTCAGACATTTAGAATTCGTCACGTTCCACGAGGAGTATGGCATTTTGCGGGAGTATGAAAAACTTTTCGCCGTTGTATTTTATCTCCGTGGCAGCTTTTTGCAGAAAAATGGCAAGGTCTCCGGGCTTCACCTGCAACGGGATGTAATTTTGGGCTGATTTTTGCGGGTTCCACGGTTCCGAAACGTCGGCATCCATTGGAGGCAACGGGTACCCGGGACCGCATTTCAGAATGTAACCGGTCTGGACGGTTTCCTTTTCCTGATAGCCTGCAGGCAGATAGAGCCCGCTCTTGGTCTTGTCGGCAACATTTGTCGGTTTCACCAAAACCCTGTCTCCGACTACAATGAGTTTATCTATATCCGTGTTCATTTCTGTCTTTGTTGATATTCTTGCAGTTGCCGTTTTACGGACAAAAGCCACTGCTTTTCGAACGGCAAAATTACAAAAAAAAAATCTTATGTGCAACTCATATCGATTTTTATTTCAGTCTAAGATTTTTCAGCACACAGTAAATACTGACAATCAGCACATTACCCAACCAAAACTCTCATACCGACCATATTGCAAGAAGAATATTACCGGAAGAACACTTTTCTCTTTCACGAAGACTGAATGTCTGGTAATTTCGCGTTTTTTTCAGAAATTGGACCTTGATACCATTCCTTTGTCGGGGCAACAGTCGAGCAAAGCGGTTATGTTTTTTCCAAATTTCGGATGAATGAACCCGGGAATGATTTCCGTCAACGGCACGAGCACGAACCTGCGCAAATGCAGGCGAGGGTGCGGAACCGCAAGTTCTGCCGTTTCATAAGATTCTGTACCATAAAACATTACATCGATATCCATGGTACGGGAACTGTATCCCTTGCCCGTACGCACCCGGCCGAGTTCACGCTCGATATTCAGAACTTCGTGCAGGACCGCCTGTGCAGACAGTTTCGTTGATGCCACCACTGCCTGATTGAGGAATTTCTGTTCTGTCTCGAAACCCCACGGTTCAGTTTCGTAGAGCGAGGATTTGAGCTTCACCTCTCCTACCCTCTCACCTATGAGTCTGACAGCTTCCTCAAGGAGTTTCTTTCTGTCGCCCTGATTGCCGCCGAGCAGAAGCACTGCATCTACATGTTTGTCCATAATCCTGCCAAGGTTTTTTCTTTCACAGCCGCATTGAGCATTTCAAGGAATTCGGTTCTCGGAACGGGCGTCGCACCGAGCGACGCGAGGTGCTTTGTCGGCTGCTGTGCATCGATGAAACGTAGTCCATTGCGCCGACAGAAAGCCACCAATTCCACGAAAGCCACCTTGGAAGCATCGGTTACCCTGTGGAACATGGATTCGCCGGAAAACATAGCTCCGAACGAAAGCCCGTAAAGGCCTCCCACGAGCTTACCGTCCTGAAATGTTTCGAACGAATGTGCCAGTCCCAGTTCATGCATGCGGGTGTATCCTTCAATGAAATCGTCGGTTATCCATGTCCCGTCGGCAGAGACTCGGACATCGGCAGAAGCACAGCCCAGCATCACATCTCTGAAACATGTGTCTATACGGACCTCGAATCTTCCCGATTTCACCACTCTTCCGAGTGATTTGGAAAGACGGAAGTTCTCTATTTTCAGCACCATGCGTGGATCGAGTGAAAACCAGAACGGAACCCCGTCGTCGGAAAACCACGGAAAAACGCCCTGAGAATATGCAGAAATCAGGTAATCCGGCGACAGGCTGCCACCCACGGCGAGTAAGCCGTCACCATCGGCTTCGCTGGCAGGCGGGAACTCTACGAATTTAAAAGCCATGTTACAATTCACTATAGTCCGACAATCGGGCGGAACTGCGAGCGGTTCCGCCTGATTACCCGACATTTATCACTTAATCTTGAATTCTCTCCTTATTTTATCCACATAGTCAAGTTTTTCCCATGTGAAGAATTCCACTTCCTTTCGGGTTTCCTTGCCGTTGTACAGCAATGTCACTTCACGTTTGAACGGGTCACGGCCGAAATGTCCGTACGAAGCTGTTTCTCTGAATATGGGATTCTGCAAGGCCAGCCGCTTGACTATTGCAAAAGGTCTCAAATCGAAAATCTTCTGCACTTTGGTGGCTATTTCGCCATCGGCAAGGCCAACCTTCGAACTTCCGTAAGTATTTACATACACGCCCACTGGTTCAGCTACGCCTATGGCATAGGCCACCTGCACGAGTGCTTCGTCGCAAACACCTGCTGCCACAAGGTTCTTGGCAATATGACGTGCTGCGTACGCTCCACTTCTGTCCACCTTGGAGGAATCCTTTCCCGAAAAGGCTCCGCCACCGTGTGCACCGCGGCCGCCGTAAGTATCGACGATGATTTTTCTGCCTGTAAGGCCGGTATCGCCGTGAGGTCCTCCAATGACGAATTTTCCTGTCGGATTCACGAAAAGCTTGTAGTCTTTTTTGGCAAAAAGCCCGCGGTTTTCTGCCGAAAGGCGTTTCAGAACTCTCGGTATAAGTATTTCCTCCACATCGGTCCTGATTTTTGCAAGCATTTTGTCCTCTTCATCAAAGTCATCGTGCTGTGTGGAAATGACAATGGCATCGACACGCATGGGCTTGTTGTCGTCGCTGTATTCCACTGTTATCTGCGATTTTGCGTCGGGACGCAGATATTTCATTTTCTTGCCTTCGCGGCGTATTTTTGCGAGTTCTATGAGGAAAATGTGTGCCAGCGTTATCGGCAACGGCATGAGTTCAGGTGTTTCCCTGCAGGCATAGCCGAACATCATGCCCTGATCTCCGGCACCCTGATTCTCGAGTTTTTCGCGTTCCACTCCCCTGTTTATGTCGGGCGACTGGCCGTGTATGGCCGACATGATGCCGCACGAACCGCCATCGAACATGTATTCGCCTTTGGTGTAACCTATTTCGTTTATAACCTGACGCACGGTATCCTGTATGTCCACACAACCCGAAGTTTTCACTTCACCGCTGACTACGGTGAGGCCTGTGGTGACGAGTGTTTCGCATGCCACTTTCGACTGCTGGTCGCGACGGAGGAATTCGTCGAGCAATGCGTCTGAAATCTGGTCGGCAACCTTGTCGGGATGCCCTTCCGATACTGATTCGGATGTAAAATAATAAGACATTTCTTTTAATCTTTAAACATTAATAATAATGAAATAACCCTTTCGGGTTGTTCCGTGAATTATAATGCAAAAGTCTTGATTTTTTTGATTGTAGCGAAGAAACTTCTTGGTTTAGCATTTTTTCTTGTGGTTGCAATCATTACAAATCTATCCACTTTGCGGGTGCAAAATTACACATTTTTACTCATTCCGCAAAATTTTTGCAAAAAATTATTTTTTACGACTGTAATTCACTGTATATCAGGTCAACGCCCAATCTGTTACTGTCATAAAAAAATGTTTTTCCTCGGGTTCTTCGCCTTACAGGCAAAGGAAAGCGTCGGATTTCGTCATGAAATCCGACGCTTTTCAGCAAAAATGTCTGTATTTTTTCAGAAGTTTATGAAGTACGGCATCCGTGCCTGCATGTAGGCAGTTGAGTTGCAGTAGGTTTCAAGTTCGCGATAGAAGCTGAATTTTCCGTACTGTTCCGGAATGAGGGCTTTCACGCGGGCTTCCTCGTCGAACAATTCCATAAGCTGGGCGAAAGTGCTCACTGTTTGAGAATAATCTGCAACGCGGTATTTCTGCAATCCAGCTTCGGCAGCGGCGATTCTTATTGCCATGTCGATTCCGCCGAGAGTATCCACCAAGCCGAGTTTGAGTGCGTCTTTTCCCGTCCACACGCGTCCGCGGGCAATGCTGTCGACATATTCCACTGTCAGACCACGGCCTTCGGCAACCCTTGTACAGAACGTAGTGTAGAACTCTTCCACGTTCTTGGCCATCAGAGCTCTCGACTGTGTAGAAAGAGGTCTCGTTACCGAAAGTGCCGAAGAATTCTTGTTGGTATTAACGGTGTCGAAAGTAAGACCGATTTTGTTTTTCAGCATTGTACCGACTTCCGGAACGGTGGCGAACACGCCTATGGAACCTGTGAGGGTTGTCGGCATAGCCACAATCTTGCTGGCATAGCAAGAGATTTCGTAACCTGCTGAAGCGGCGAGGTTGCTCATCGAAACGACAACCGGTTTCTTTGCTTTTGCACGGCGTACTGCGTCGGTGATGATTTCGGCGGAATTCACGACGCCTCCGGGAGAATTGACGCGAAGGACTATTGCTTTCACATCATCGTCCTCTGCCGCCTTGTCGAGCGATTTGGCCATGTTTTCGGAATATACGGCCACATCGTAGCCTTTGCCCATCACCACATCGCCTTCGGCATATATTATGGCAATCTTGTCTTTGGCACTTTCCTTATCCAAAATACTTGCCGAATAACCTTTCAGCGAAGCCAATTCCACGTCGGAAGCCTTTTCTCCTCCCGTACGCACGGCCATGATGGTCTTGATATCGTTTTCGAAACCGAGCACATCGACAAGACCGGCATTCAGTGCGTCGGCAGCCCAGAATGCCGACAGGTTGTCGGCGAAAGAATTCAGGCTGTCAACCGGAATATTGCGGGCTTCGGACATTATAGGGAGTATTTCGTTCCAGATACTCATGATGTATGTGCGCACCTGTTCCCTGCTTGCTTCGCTCATTCTGTCCATTATGTACATTTCGCCTGCACTCTTGTAGGCGTTGTTGTTCGGACGGATGAGGTCGATTTTGATGTCAAGTTTGTCCAGAAGGTCCTTTATGAACATGGTTTCGGCTGCTATGCCGGTAAATTCCACCATTCCCGAAGGGTTGAGCACCAGTGTGTCGGCCACCGAAGCGAGGAAATAGCTTTTCTGTGAATATGCCTCGCTGTAGGCGTAGATGAACTTGCCCGACTTCTTGAAATTTTCCAGTGCCATGCGGATTTCCTGCGTCTGCGACCACCCTGCGCTATATGTCATTCCCAGATTCAGGTAGATTCCTTTTATTCTGTCGTCGCCTGCCGCATTATCTATAGATTTGAGTATGGAATTGAGACCTATGCTTTTCCCATCGGAAAGCAGCTTTTCCATGTCAGTAGCCTTGCGTTCGGAAATGGTATTCGACAAATCCAGTTCCAAAACGGAATTATCGTCTATGGACACCACTTCATCGGCTGCAAGGAATCCGAGCATCGCCACAAAGGCGATGGTTGACAAAACCGACATCACTATCATTGCTATCAGGGCACCGACCGCCGATGCCAGCATGGTTTTTGCGAAACCGCCATCTTTCATAAATTTCCTCCTGTGTTTAAATTGTTTCTGTAAAATGCCAGCACTTTTCTCCTACAATGTTTCAAGGAAGGCTGCCACGTTGTTTTCAATCCGTTTTTCGACATTGTCGGTTTCCACTTTCTCGAATTTTTCTCCGACAATATTTTCATAAAGTTCTATGTAGCGTTCGGTGACCTGATTTACAAATTCGGTAGTCATTACCGGTATTTTCTGTCCGGCTTTTCCCTGAAAGCCGTTTTCCATAAGCCATTCACGTACAAATTCCTTGGAAAGCTGACGCTGTTTTTCACCTTTTTTCAAACGTTCGTCGTAGCCTTCGGCGTAGAAATACCGCGACGAATCGGGTGTGTGGATTTCGTCGATGAGATAGATTTTTCCGTCGGCCTTACCGAACTCGTATTTCGTGTCGACAAGTATGAGTCCCTGCCTTGCAGCAATCTCGGTACCACGCCGAAACAGTGCGAGAGTGTATTTTTCCAGCTGTTCGTAATCTTCTTTCGATACCAGCCCCTGACGTATGATTTCTTCCTTGGAGATATTTTCGTCGTGACCCTCGTCGGCCTTTGTAGTCGGAGTGATGATGGGTGAAGGGAATTTCTGGTTTTCAACCATGTTTTCGGGGAGTATAAGGCCGCAGAGCGTGCGGTTTCCGGCCTTGTATTCGCGCCAAGCGCTGCCTGCGAGGTAGCCGCGTATCACCATTTCCACCTTGAAAGGTTCGCAACGGCGGCCAACGGTAACCATGGGGTCGGGAGTGGCTATCTTCCAATTGGGAACAATGTCGGATGTCGCATCGAGAAATTTTGCGGCAATCTGGTTCAGAACCTGTCCCTTGAACGGTATTCCTTCAGGCAGGACCACATCAAATGCCGAAATACGGTCGCTGACAACCATGGCCAGATATTTATCGTCAATATTGTACACGTCGCGGACTTTCCCTTGGTACAGACTCTTCTGTTTCGGGAAACTGAAATTTGTTTTTACTACTGCTTTCATTATTTTAATGTTATGTATCTTTATTTTTGTTTTTTCGGATTTGCAAAAATACGATTTTTTTTGCGTAGAGCCTGCATTTTTTTCAAAAAAAATTCGCCGTTCCATTCAGACCGGCACATATTCAGTATCGCCGTCCGTTCCTGCACACTTTGTCGCCCAGAGAATTTGCCCATTTTTCGCAATACAGCCAGTAATAAGAGCGTTTCCGCCTGCGTCTGACCCTTTTGAATACCGGAAGCGATGCCCACAAGAGTGAAGGTATCGCAATGACGGGCAGAAAAAACGGACCGAGAATGGCAGACTGCAAGGTATGTCCGTATTCGTGCACGAGCGTATCGTACCACAGTTTGTCGCCGCACTCCTTGTTGTGTTCCGGACAGCCGTCTCCGCCGTGAAAGATGAACATGCCGCAACCGAGACTCGATGACAGCCGCCACTCGGTAACCACGGCACCTCTGAAACGGTAATGCCGGCACCTGACATTGAGCAGAAACAGCATACCTCCGGCAAGGTTCTGTATTATTCCCCATGTCCACTGAAGGAACGTATAACAAATTCTCATCAGTTTGCAAATTTCACATACATTTTGCAAAAATACGATTTTTTTTCGTAACTTTGCACCGCAAAGACAAAAAATCAACAATCATGGCTTACTACGATTTTACCAAGACATCATTTGTCCGCGGAATGCAGTGCCCGAAACTCATTTTCCTCGACCGCAACAGAAAGGAATTCGCCACGCCTCCCGATGCCGAAACCATGGAACGTTTCAAAAAAGGCAGAATCTTCGAAAAGCAGGTCAAGGACACCTTCGAAGGCGGCTTCGACATGAGCTGCTGCGGGTGCAATTTCTGGAAAAAAGAATATGTCGAAAAAACGAAGCAGATACTCGACTCGCACGAGCAGTGCGTCATTTTCGAGGCCGGACTGTACTCTCAAAATGAAGGCATCCTGATTTTGACCGACGTGCTCCGCAAAAACGCTGACGGCTCGTACGACATTTTCGAAATAAAACATTCGTCGGCACTGAACACCGCCATCAAGTGGGACCTGTCGCTGCAGTACCACGTGTGCAAATCGGTACTGGGCAACATACGAAGTTTCAATGTCGTGTTGCGTGAAGACGATGCCGACGGAAATTGGTGTCCGAAAATAGAAGACCAACTGGATTTCGCAAAAGAGCGTGAACCCGAAGTACTGAAACACCTTGAAGAATTCAGACCTCTGCTGACGGGAACCGAACCTCAAATTTCAATCGGAGAACAATGCGAAAAGCCTTACAAATGCAACTTTAAGGAGTATTGCGAGAAATCTCGGCAAAAATAAAACGAACATTTTTTTTGTAAAAATAAAATTTTATACGTTACTTTGCAAAGCTGTTGAAAAAAAGCACAAACTGCATAACTCTATACAAATCAACAATATATAACATTTCTGACAAATACGTACATATATAATAAGTGGAAAAACATGTCGAAAAATCTTGTAATTGTGGAATCTCCGGCGAAAGCCAAGACTATTGAAAAATTTTTGGGAGAAGGATATGAAGTGAAATCGAGTTACGGTCACGTACGGGATCTGGTAAAGAACGAAATGAGCGTAAATATTGACAACAATTTTGAGCCCGTGTACCAGATTTCGGAAGACAAGCACAAACTCGTGTCCGAGTTAAAGAAAGCCGTATCGAACGCCGAAGTCGTATGGCTCGCTTCCGATGAGGACCGCGAAGGGGAAGCCATAGCATGGCACCTGAAGGAAACGCTGAAACTTGATAACTCCAACACTAAACGCATCGTCTTCAACGAAATCACCAAGACAGCCATTCTTCATGCCATCGAAAATCCACGCACAATCGACATGAACCTTGTTGATGCACAGCAGGCTCGCCGCGTGCTCGACCGCCTCGTAGGCTACGAAATATCGCCCATACTCTGGAGCAAGATAAAACCCAACCTCTCGGCCGGACGTGTCCAGTCTGTAGCCGTACGGCTCATAGTGGAACGCGAGAACGAAATCAAAAACTTCAAGCTGCAATCGCAGTACAAGGTTTTCGGTTCTTTCGACGTCCCCGACAGCAAAACCCGCATCACGGCCGAACTTTCGAAGAAATTCGCCACCGAGCCTGAAGCGGAACAGTTTCTCAACGACTGCATAGCTGCGGCCTTCACCGTTGATGCAGTAGAGAAAAAGCCATCGAAACGTACCCCTGCACCGCCGTTCACCACATCGACACTGCAACAGGAAGCCAGTCGCAAACTCGGCTTTTCGGTTGCCAGAACCATGCAGGTAGCACAGCAGCTCTACGAATCCGGATTAATAACATACATGCGTACCGACTCCGTAAACCTGTCCGATTTGGCTTTGGGCATGGCAAAAGATGAAATAACGAAACTCTACGGTGATAAATATGTCAAAACACGCCGCTACCAGACCAAGACCAAAGGCGCTCAGGAAGCCCACGAAGCCATACGCCCGACATACATGCAGAACGAGACCATTGAGGGAGACTCTGCCCAACGCCGGCTGTATGAACTTATCTGGAAACGAACCATCGCCTCGCAGATGAGCGATGCCGAAATAGAGAAAACCAACATAAACATATCGGTATCAACACGTTCCGAAAAATTCACCGCATCGGGAGAAGTCGTTCTCTTCGACGGATTCCTGCGTGTTTACACCGAATCTTCCGACGACGAAACAGAAGAAGACAACCAGAAGACACTTCCCCCTGTAAAGAACGGTTCGCAGCTCACGCTGCACTCGGCCGAAGCTGTTCAGCGGTTCTCGCAGCACCCTGCACGCTACACCGAAGCCAGCCTCGTGAAAAAGCTCGAAGAACTCGGCATAGGCCGTCCTTCAACTTATGCTCCCACCATATCCACGATACAAAAACGCGAATATATAGTGAAGGAAGACCGCGAAGGCACGTCACGGAATTATAACCTGCTGGTACTCAGCGGAGGAAAAATAAAAAAATCCCAAAAATCCGAAAATGTGGGCTACGAAAAGGCCAAACTCTTCCCTACCGACATCGGAATCGTGGTAAACACCTTTCTCGTGGAACATTTCGACGACATTCTGGACTACAATTTCACTGCCAACGTGGAAAAAGACTTCGACGAAATTGCTTCCGGCAAAAAGGAATGGCGAAAAACCATCGCCGACTTTTACAGACCATTTCACGAAAACATAGTACAAACCAAGGAAAACTCCAAACGCAGCAGCGGCGAACGCATGCTCGGCACCGACCCGAAAACCGGCAAAAACGTCTATGCCAAGATAGGACGTTTCGGTGCCATGGTACAGATTGGCGATACCAAACTGAAAACGAAGGCCGACCCCAAAACGGCAAAGAATGAACCCGAAGACAAACCACTGTTTGCTTCGCTAAAAAAAGGCCAGAGCATCGAAACTCTCACCCTTGAAGAAGCCCTCGACCTGTTCAGGCTGCCTCGCATTGCCGGACAGAAAGACGGTAAAGACCTTACTGTTGCCATTGGCCGTTTCGGACCTTATGTCCGCTTCGACGGAAAATTCTACTCGCTCGGGAAGGAAGACGACCCCTACGAAGTTTCAGAAAAACGCTGCATCGAACTCATTGCCGAAAAAGACAAGGCCAACGCCGAAAAAGAACGCCTACAGGCTCTCCTGCCACGGACCATCGGGCAACACGACGGCAACGACATTTCTGCGAATATAGGCAAATTCGGTCCTTACCTCACGTACAAGGACAAGAATTACCGCCTTCCGAAAGGCACCGACCCTCTGACCGTAAGCCTCGAAGACGCAATAGCCGTTGTAGCAAAATCTTCTAAAACTAAAAAAGTAGCAAAGATGTAACAAAGAAAAATCTTCTCACAAAAAATAAGTTGGGATTCTTTTTGTCTCAACTTATTTTTTTGTCATTACCACTATAAATTCATTAGACATGGTAGAGACTTTATTACCCACTTTATTTGTGGGACTCGTTTTTGACGGCATTCTCTTGTTGGGAATATTACGAACAATTGTTTTGTCATGAGTAAAGCCATACCTTTCGAACATTTCAGCTGTAAAATAATCTAAAGGTATTTGTATACCCTTTACCGTCCTATTTCCAACAACATAACAAATTCTACCTCCCCTTCTAACCACATTAGCGACATTCTTAATTGACATATGATAATCATTTAAAAACGAGACGACTTCATCATATCGTTTTGAATCGATATCCTTTATTGACTGAAGTTCCGTGGATATAGACTTTGTTACAAAATTTCTGGTATGAGAAACACACCCGCCCATCAGGAGTTTATCCAAATTCTTTGCATTTTCAAAACCAAACCATTCATTTGCCCATCTTGAAAATTGACCATAAGCCACAGTTGTTCGACTATCTCCGTAAGGGGGGGATGTCACAACTAAATCAACTGATTCCGGAGCAACTATATCAGCGGGGATACCTTTCACCGTGTTAAAATCATAAATTTTAGAATATGTACTATGTGTTATCTCATTAAAATCTTTAAGTCCTGCTAAATTACGAGTTAGTTTGTTTATGAACAAACCAAACACATTTGGTGAAAATTTCTTCAATTGAGATTCCGACATTTTAAAACGTTTGAATTCACTATTTCTCGTAAAAGAACATTCTCTCACAACTTCAGATAATGCAATTTTAAAAAAAAGTTGAATATCTTCATCAAGTTCATCTATACATTGAGACAAAAACTCCAATCTAAACAAAACATCATTTGAATACCAAAAACTATAATTTGAAATCCTTGAAAAATCCGTATTTTTCACTTCTTCAGGTGTATAATGCAAATTTACCATTTGCACGTCACTCAACTCTCGTTCAAGTTTATCCGCATCAAAATGTATGGTTTTCACATGAGCAATAAATTGAGCAAGTGGATTTATATCCGTTCCCACACTATTAATGCCTGCAATTTCTGCTTCTACTAAAGACGTTCCACTCCCCATATACGGATCAAACAGCAAATCACAATGCTCTGGTTTAAATTCTGAAATCAAAGTTCTTGCAACTTGAGGAATCATCATTGCCGGATATGAATGATAGCAATGGGTATATTCTTTGGTATTCGCAAATTGAAAGTTCCAAGATTCATCAAAAAACCTATCGTACATGATCTTTATTTTTTTTTGCAAAGATAACAAAAAAAAATAACTCTCAATTTGAGAGCAGAAAAAACTTATTAACAATGTATCTTTGCACTCAAATTGAGTGAACATGCAGATAAAGAACACCTCTATTCAAGAAACTGTAATTCAACGAGTTAAATCACTAAGAATTAACAACAATATAAGTCAATTACAATTGGGATCCATTTTAGGTATTTCCAGCGGACAAGTTGGGAATATAGAAAGTCCACGATTCCAGCACAAATATACACTTAAACAAATTTATTTGTTTTGTGAACATATAAATTATCCTTTTGAAAAAATTTTTCTAACCGATGACGAATTAAAAGAAACAGATAATCAAACAAATTTATTAATTAAAAAAATCATTGAATATGACGAATAAAAAGGTTATAGTGGATACTTTTCACAAAGTAAAGTCTTTGGGATACGTAAAAAGCAGAAGAAGAAATTCTACTGGAGTAGGAAAAACTTTTGAAGATTACATCGGTGTTGTTGAGAACAACATAGCAGGTCCCGATTTTGCTGGTTATGAAATAAAGTCTCATAGAACGCTAACGCAATCCTATATCACTCTATTTACAAAAAGTCCATCCAGTCCCCAAGGTGCAAATTCATATCTAAAAAACAAATATGGGACCCCTTATGAGAATAATCCTGAGTTAAAAAAAATACACACCAGCATTTTCGCGAACAAGCCAAATTCATACATGAATAAATATTCTTTCAGACTAATCAATGACATAATCACAAAAAGAATAGTTATAGAGATACGATCATTAATAACCAACAGAGTATTAGATAATTCATGCTACTACACATACCATGACATCGATTTTGCTTTACAAAACAAGCTAAAAAAACTTTTTGTTGTCTCTGCTGACACAACGAAAAATGCTCAAGGTCGAGAGTTGTTTCATTTTTCCAAAGCTGAAATCTTTGAAAATCCATCTTTAAACAACTTTTTAGTACTATTAGACCATGGTCTCATAATGTATGACATTAGAATTGGAGCATACCAATCCGGAACAAAAAAAGGAAAAACACATGATCACGGCAGTGGATTTCGGATACGAGAAAAAGATTTACCAAATTTATATTCAACACACGATATTATTTATTAACAACTACAAAATGAAAAAAACAATTTGTACAATTATGGCAGTAACATTAATGGCAGCATACCATCAAGCCCCAAAGACACCCGAACTCACATCGGGCATCGACATCAACAATCTGGACACCACGGTGAATCCTGCCGACGACTTCTATCAGTACGCCTGCGGCGGATGGATGAAAAAACACCCGCTCACTGAAGAATACTCCCGCTACGGTTCTTTCGACGAACTCGGCGAGAACAACCGCAGCCAGCTCAAAGCCCTCATCGAGGAAGTTGCAGCAAAGAAAAACGAAAAGAACTCCGTTGGCGAAAAAATCGCAACGCTCTACAACATAGGCATGGACAGCGTAACGCTGCAGAAACAGGGCAATGCCCCGATACAGCCGATGATGAAGGAAATATCAGCCCTCAAAACGAAAGATGACATCAACGCCGAAATCATAAAACTCCAGAAAGTGGGCATAAACCCGTTCTTCGCACTTTTCAGCGAAGCCGACTACGATGACAGCAAAATGACCATAGCATGGCTCTGGCAGGCTGGTCTCGGAATGGGCAGCCGCGAATACTACCTCACCAACGACGCCCGCAACAAAGAACTCCGCACCAAATACGTGGAAATGGTTGCAAACATGTTCAAACTCGCCGGCTACGACAAACTTGCCGACGCCGATGCAAAATATCTCGCCGACATGGTGATGAACATCGAAATGCGTCTCGCTAAGGTTAGCTACGACAAGGAAACCCTGAGAGATCCCTACAAGACTTTCCACAAGAAAACTCTGGAAGAGACACAGAAACTCGCAAAAGATTTTCCGTTTGCCGACTTTTTCAAGGAAATCGGCCTCCCCAACCTCAAATCCCTCAACGTGGCACAGCCTGAGTTCATACAAGGTGTCGGCAAAATCCTCGCCACCGAGAAAAACGATGCCCTGAAAGCATACCTCGCATGGAGCGTCATAAGCGAGGCGTGCACCTACCTCAGCGACGACTTCGTGAACGAATCGTTCAACTTCTACGGCAAGGCACTTTCTGGAAAAGAAGCCATACGTCCGAGATGGAAACTCGTGACACTTACCGTTGAAACAGCCCTCGGCGAAGCTGTAGGCCAAATGTATGTGGAGAAATACTTCCCCGCCGAAGCCAAAGAACGCATGCTCACATTGGTTAAAAACCTGCAGACCGCTTTCGGACAGCGCATACAAATGGCCTCGTGGATGAACGACACCACAAAGAAAAAAGCACTCGCCAAACTCGATGCCATACTCATCAAAGTCGGCTACCCCGACAAGTGGAGAGACTACTCCGGACTGCAGTTAAAGAACGACAGCTATTTCGCCAACATACTGCGTTCCAATGAGTTCGAAATAGCCTACATGGCAAGCAAAATCGACAAGCCCACCGACCGCAATGAATGGCAGATGACTCCGCAGACTGTAAACGCCTACTACAACCCGACCACCAACGAAATATGCTTCCCCGCTGGCATACTCCAACCGCCGTTCTTCAACATGAATGCCGACGATGCCGTAAACTACGGTGCCATCGGTGTCGTAATCGGTCACGAAATGACTCACGGCTTCGACGATCAGGGACGCCTGTACGACAAGGAAGGCAACCTCAGCGACTGGTGGCTCGCTTCCGACGCCGAAAACTTCAAGAACAACTCACAGGTTCTGGTTGACTGGTTCAACAACATAAAAGTTCACGACAATCCGGAAACCTATGCCAACGGCAAGTTCACCCTCGGTGAAAACATCGCTGACAACGGTGGACTGCAAATCTCTTATCTGGCAATGCAGAATGCAATAAAGGCCGGACAGGTAAATTCCGAACCCATGGACGGATTCACGACAGCTCAGCGATTCTTCATCGCCTACGCCAACGTATGGGCCAGCAACATCCGCGATGCTGAAAAGCTCCGCCTCACTACCGAAGACCCGCACTCCCTCTGCAAATGGAGAGTCAATGGCACATTACCGCACGTAACACCGTTCATTGACGCCTTCGGAATCAAGGATGGCGACAAAATGTATCTCGCTCCCGAACAACGCGTCCAACTCTGGTAAAAAACATTTGCCAACATACAAGAACGTGTCGGAATTTTCTCCGGCACGTTCTTTTTTCGCATGTAATATTTCGAAATATTGTGGTACTAAACGTGTGCACCGCAGGAAAAAATTTGCATTTTCCGAAAAAAAAGAGTATATTTGCATCACATTTAGAATTCAAAAAAAACACACATAAACACCTTAAAATCAACATTTTAAAATGAAAAAACTAGGACTCACGATATTACTGGCAATATCATTCATGAGCAGTATTCATGCCGTAACGGCATATCCCGGAGTAATAAAATTCAAACAACCTGCAGGCAATTTCATCCAGATACACCTGTTCGGCGACGAACGGTTCAACTGGGGAGAAACCCTCGACGGATACTCTCTCGTACACGATGAAACCGGAGCTTTCGTATATGCCACGCTCGACGAAAACGGAGACATGGTACCGTCCGAATTCGTTGCTGCCGAAATCAACGAAAGGTCTGCCGAAGCCACAGCTTTCTTGGAAAACACAAGAAAACACCTCAGATACAGCGACCAGCAGCGTCATCTTTATTTCCAGTTATGGGAAGCAGTGAACAACTCCAAGAACCAAATGGTCAACAAATCGACCGACAAGGCGACCCGTCCCGTCACGATAGGCCAGTCCACGTTTCTTGCCATTTTGGTAAACTTCTCTGACAAGTCATTTGTAAACACCAACACTAACATCGAAAAGCTGTTCAATCAGGTAAATTACTCAACATTCAGAATCAAGGGCAGCGTTCACGACTACTACTATGAAAATTCGTACGGCCAGATGTCCGTCCGTTTCGACGTGGTAGGTCCGTATAACCTCACACGCAACATAGCATACTACGGCAACACGAGCGGTGGCAGCCAAGCCTTCGCAAGAGAAGCCATAAACCTCGCCGTAAGCAACGGAGTTGATTTCTCCCGTTACGACAACAACGGCGACCACATAGTCGATGCCATACATATTCTCTTTGCAGGATACGGCGAAGAAGACACCGGCAACCAAGACTGTATCTGGTCTCACAAGGGCAACCTGTCCATACCGATTTCCAACAACGGCGTTACGGCATTGTCTTATTCCTGTTCTCCCGAACTCCGTGAAGGCGGTTCACTGACAAACGTCGGTGTTATCTGCCACGAACTCGGCCACGTATTCGGTGCTCCCGACTACTACGACACTGACAACAACGGCGGTTCGAGCGGTTCAAACGGCTACCCTGGCAACGGGAAATGGGACCTCATGTCTTCCGGTTCATGGAACGGAACCGTAAGCGGCAACCAGCCCGCTCACCACAATCCTTACACAAAGTGCTACATCTACAAATGGGCTACACCTAAGGAAATCACAGCAGCAGCAAAATCATACGTTTTGAACAGCGTTGACTCCGACTCCGCTTCGTTCTACAAATTGAACACCACTACAAACGGAGAGTACTTTCTCTTGGAAAACCGTCAGGCAAAGGGTTTCGATGCATCACTTCCCGGACACGGCATGCTAATTTACCACGTTCATGCCGGTTTTGACCCGTCAAGCCAGCTTAACAACATAAGCCACCCGCAGAAATTCTATCCCGTCTGTGCCGGTTCAAGTTTCCAATACCCGCAATCCGACATAACCACCTATGGTGCGATAAGCGGCAGCGCTTGTCCTTTCCCCGGAAGCATGAGAAAGTCTTCATTTACTGACAACTCCACCCCTTGGGCAAAATCATGGGCCAAGAACAACACCGGAAAGCCAATCACCAACATCACAGAAAATACAACTACGGGAACCATAAGCTTCACCGTAAACAACGCCCCGATAGCTGTTGCCAACGCAAAAGCCATTGCCAACAATACCACTACAATTAGTGTAAAATGGGGTCAGTTCGGCGAATATCCGACATTGGTACTCTATTCTGCCAACGGAACTTTCGGAACACCCGACACTAACAGTCACCCCGTCGGAAGCACCATATCCGGCGGTGGCAAAGTACTCTTCAACGGAGACGGCTCCAGCGTAGCACACACAGGTCTGACTGCTGGACAAACCTGCTACTACAAACTCTTCGTAAAAGTAGAAAACCAATGGGTAAACGGTGTGGTAGTTTCCGCAACCACTCCGACATGCGCCGCTAATTCATCATTCCCATACGTACAGGAATTCACTTCCGCTTCTCTTCCGACATGCTGGACAAAAACTTCCACGCACAGCAACGTATCGTGGACACTCGGCACCGGCAACGGCAGCGGTGCTCCCGGTTCTGCACACTCCGGCTCTTACAACGCTTACTGCAAAATCACCACAGAAGACCTCATCGGCAATCAGGCTTACCTTATAACGGAACCCATGGACCTGTCGGGCTTGCAAGAAGGTGCTCACCTCAATTTCTGGTTCACCAACACTAAACTCGCCGGCTGCCAAGACGTCCTCACTGTTGCTTACCGCAACTCTTACGGTGACGACTGGACACCTATAACCGACGGAACATTTTCACAGCACACAAGTTCATGGACTGAAGTGAACCTCAACCTTGACAACATTTCGGACTATTACCAGATTGCATTCATTTCCACCGTAAACAAAGGCAAGGGCATCTGCTTAGACGACATTACGATAAGAAGCGGCCGTATAAGCATCTCCGCCCCCACTCAAAACAACCCCGCCATAAAACTCTATCCCAATCCCGCCAAGGAAAATGTAACATTCGTAATCAACGGAAATGACAGCCAGACTGACTTCATGATTTTCGACATCACCGGACGTTTGGTAAGCAACGGTTCCATGAACGGAAACGAAGCCAAGACCGTCTCCTTGAAAGATTTCAAATCGGGTACCTATTTCGTAAAATTCACAAACAGCGATTTCAACAGAACCGAGACTCTGATAATCCGATAATTTTTTTACAATGATACCGGGAAGCATTGCTGCAAATGCTTCCCGATTTTATTTTTACCCAATCAGCAAATGAAAAGAATAATAACCGCCGTACTACTCGTACTGACAATCACAAACACCCTATCGGCCATAACTGCCTACCCTGAATTGGTGAATTTCCGCCAACCTGACAAAAAAACATTTGTAAAACTCTACCTCAAAGGCGACGAAAAAGTCCACTGGGCAGAATCTGTCGACGGATATTCCCTTGTCGTTGATGAAAATGGTTATTTCGTATACGCCACCAAAGACGAGGCCGGGAACATGGTTGCCACACAATTCATTGCAACCGATATAGAAGCACGAAGCGAAGAAGTCCGTCTTTTTCTCGAAAACACACCCAAACATCTGTTTTTCAGCAAAATGCAGACAAACACCATGATTTCCATGTGGAATGTGAAAGAGAAAATGATGGAAAAATCCGCAACGCCTCTGGTTGGGAACAAGAAAATACTCGTAATTCTGATGCAGTTTCCCGACAAGCAGTTCCACTTCATACGTCCGCTTTTCAGCGAGCTGATAAATCAGGTAAACTGTACTACTCGCGGTGCCAAAGGCAGCGTGCATGATTTTTATTACGAAAATTCCTACGGTCAGTTGAACCTTACTGCCGATGTTGTAGGAATATACACTACCCGACACAATGCCAGCCACTATGGCAGCAACAGTGACCAGACTACCGGATATCAGGATTTTGCAAGGGAAGCAGTCATGGCAGCCTCAAGTTCCGTTGATTTTTCCGACTACGACAACGACGGTGACGGCGTTGTCGACTGCGTACACATACTCTTTGCCGGTCAAGGAGAAGAGGCCGGCGGCGGTGCCGACTGCATCTGGTCGCACAAATGGACACTTTTCAACCCGCTCACGTACAACAACACCCAGATTGTAAACTATTCCTGCTCGCCTGAATTGGCAGGAGGCCAGGATACACGCATCACCGCCATAGGCGTAATATGCCATGAAATAGGACACGTGTTCGGTGCTCCCGATTACTACGACACCGACTATGGTGAAAGCGGCGGTGAATTCAGCGGCACAGGAAAATGGGACATCATGGCCAATGGCAGCTGGAATCAGGGCGGTGGCCGTCCTGCCCACCACAACCCCTACACCAAATGCTACATTTATGGCTGGACAAGTCCCAAAACCCTTTCAGTATCAGGACTTCACACACTGAAATACAGCGGATTCGACTCATCTGCCATATACAGACTGAACACTTCTTCAAACGGAGATTATTACCTGCTTGAAAACCGTCAGATGGCAGGTTTCGACCGAGGTCTGCCAGGTCATGGACTGATTGCATATCACGTTCACCCGCGTTTCAGTCCCAACCAGAGTATCAACACTGGTCATCCGCAAAAATTCCACGTAGTACCTGCCAACATGTTGTCACAACTGCCAAACAGCTTGCCATCTTCATATGGTAGTGCAAACGACAACAGCTGTCCTTTTCCCGGAAGTACTCTGACCCAAACGCTCAACGACGAAACTTCACCGTCGTTGCGGTCATGGGACAACAACCGTTCCAGAAACAGTCTGACATACATCGGTGAAAACCTCTACGACTCCACCATCGTCTTCTTCTTCAACAGCAACAGCATACCGGAAGCCGAAAAATTCGAAGCCGATCCCATTAGCGACAGCAAAATAAAACTGACATGGAATCCTTTCGGTTCGCAGAAAGTCCTGATAGTTCGCAACGACACCAATGTCTTTTCCACTCTGCAAATGCGCCGCTATTTCGCCGGCGACACGCTACCGGAAGGCGAAGTCGTAATTTCTTCATACAGATTTTACGGCAACAACCTCTTCGATACCGGACTTGAAGGGAACAAGACCTACTATTACAAGATTTACTGTCTCCTGTCCGACACGACCTTCAGCAGCGGAATAACATGCAGTGGAACAACACTATGCAGCGATACCGAATTGCCATATTCCGAAAACTTTTCCAACGTCACGAGCCCGATGCCCGACTGCTGGACAACGGACAACTCTGGCATGGGTTGCGAAGTGGTTACAGTACTGCAGCAGGAAAAGGTTCTCTCTCTGACCCAAAACGACACTTCTTCGCATACAGGGAGAAGAATTTCAAAAGCCATCACCATGCCCATTGACATTCCCGTCGATTCCTGCCTTGCACTCAGTTTCTACACCTACCGCGAAGCAAGCACGTCGTCCGACACACTTTACGTAATGTACCACAATCAGAACGGAGGCTGGAACATTCTTGAAGAATACACAAACATTTCCACGGGCTGGAGCCAGCACAAAACAGTACTAAAAAACACCACACCCAACTACCGCATCGCTTTTGAACTCCACAGAGGTAACGGCAACGACATAACAGCCATTGACAGCATAGAGATAACAAAAGCCCATGTGCTCAATGTTTCTGCAGGCAGAGAAGGCACAATAACCCCAAGCGGCAACGTGATGGTTGCAGACGGAGCCGACATTGACTTTCAGATAACCGTGAATGCACACTACGAACTGCAGTCAATTCTTATCGACAGTGTAGCACAGCCTCTCCAATACCAGTTCGGCATAACCAATGTCACCGCACCGCATATAGTACAGGTAACGTTCGTAAGAAGCGTATCCATTGACGAGGCCGACAGGGGAACGCCTTCCATAAAAATCTTTCCCAATCCGGCACACGACAAAATTCACGTAAGTCTGCACAATACCGACGTTTCTTCACAATATGCCATCTACGACATGTCGGGAAGAGTTATCGGGAAAGGCACTCTCTTGCCTGAATCCACCTGCGAAATTCCGGTCGGCAGCTACCCTACTGGATTGTACTACATCAGTTTCGGCAATTCAGAATATCAGAAAACCGAAAAAATAATCATACAACGGTAAAAAACAAAAAAAAACACAACTTTTTGTAACAAAACACACAGACTAAGAGTCAATAGAGACACACAGCGCAAAATGAATGACACAGATGCGATATTGATAGAAGCCTGCAAGCAACAGGATCCGGCAGCGCAGAAGAAGTTGTACGAACTCTATGCTCCCGTGATGCTCGGAATCTGCAGACGCTACATGGGTTCTAAAATGGCAGCTGAAGATGTCTTTCATGATGCGTTTATAAAAGTTCTTACAAACATAAACTCGTTTCAGGGCAAGAGTTCCGTATATACGTGGATGCGTGCCATCATGGTGCACACCGCTCTCAACGCCATAAGGAGCGATACGATAAAAAACAAATACTGCCAAGACTCCATAAATGACAGCGGTTTCGACCAGAAAATCGACGACAACGTATTTTCGAAATTCAGCACGCAGGAACTTATGGACGTCATAACGGCACTGCCTGACATATACCGTACCATTTTCAACTTACGGGAAATCGAAGGCTACGAGTATGCCGAAATAGCGACCGAAATGAACATTACAGAAAGCTATGCCCGGGTTTGTCTTGCAAGAGCCAAAAACATGTTGAGAAATAAACTGAATAAAGAACATAATTCGTAAAAAACATCATGAGCGAATTCTTTAAAAAGAGATTTGAAAACTACACAGAAGAACCAAATCCCGAACTTTGGGAAAGCATTGCTGCAGGCGCCAGCCATGCAAACAAAGTTCGCAAAATACGCAGAGTATCGGTAATATCAGCCGTTTCTCTGGCAGTTATTGCCGGAGCAGTCGTTTTAACGGACAACCTGTCGCAGGAAGATACTCCACAACCGAAAAACACTGTAACTGCCGTGCATACAACCGGAGAGACAATGGTTGCCGACACACCGGTTGTGTTGGCTGACGAAGAAGTTTCCAACGTGCCGACTTCGGCACAGACTGCCGTAAAGGCTGCAAGACAGGAAAGCAAGACTGCCGTTGCCCCGCAAAAAACTGCGGAACCCGTGGCAAACATTGCCGAAGAGAACAAGACTGCAACTGCCAGACAGAATGCAGAACCGAAAAACGTAACCACATCCGAAAACACGAATGCCGTTCCCGTTAAAAGCAACATTCAGCAGAGCAATCCGAAATCGGCCATTGCAGAAAATGCAACGCCAAAAGTCGGCGCTTCGTCAAGCAGCAGCTCCGACGACAACTCCTCAAGCGCATCGAAAAACACTGAAATTCTGATACCTAACGCATTTTTACCGGATGCTGGCGGCGAGAATTCCAGATTCTGTGTAAAACCTGTCAATGCCGACAACATAAAAGATTATGAGATGCGTATATTCTCTCGTGGAGGAGCAATGGTTTTCCACACAAAAACACTGACCGACGCATGGGACGGAACCTATAAAGGCTCAAAAGTTCAGGCAGGTGCCTACGCATACATGATGAACTACACCGACAACAACGGCAAAAAACATGTGGAACGCGGCACAGTCACGGTAATAAGATAAGACCAAGTTTTTCACTTTATAAAAGGGGGTTCTTATGAAACCCCTTATTTTTTTTGACATGATAAGGAATTTGATATTCGTATTTTTAGGTGGCGGAGCTGGCAGCATCTGCCGGTATGCCATCTCACTTTGGCTTTCAAAATACAGGGCCGTGTTTTTCGGATTGCCGGCACACACGCTTCTGGCCAACATTCTCGGCTGCTTTGTGATAGGCCTTGCGACTGGTTATCTTTCGAAATATGAAAGCAACTGGATTCCGTTGCTTCTGGTAAGCGGATTCTGTGGCGGATTCACCACGTTCTCCACATTTTCGCTCGAGATGCTGGACATGCTCCGGAACGGACAGACACTGCTTGCCGTCACTTACATGGCAATCTCGGTAATCATCTGCATTGTGGCTGTGTATGCAGGATTCGCTTTATTGAAGAATTAGTCACCACCTGACCTCGAAGGTTTCACGCACCACTTCAATTTCATCCGAACTGCAATCAACTACAGTTGAGGCGATTCCGGTTCCCATACCGCCGTCAATCACGCAATCCACTCTATTTCCGAACAAGTCGAAAATAAGTTCCGGATCGGAGAGATATTCCTGCTCCTGCTCCTGATTTTCGAGCCGTACCGAAGTTGATACGAGCGGACTGCCAAGTTCCTCGACAATGGCTTTGGAAATCGGATTTTCCGGTACTCTGAGACCTATTGTCTTATTGGCATTCTGATAATTGCGCGGCACGTTGCCGTTGGCGTTGAGAATGAAAGTGTACGGACCAGGAAGATTGTTCTTCAGAATCTGAAAGACATCCTTGTCCAAGGGTCTTGAATATTCCGAGAGCTGGCTCAGAGAACTGCAGACGAGCGAGAATTTGGCTTTTTCGGGTCTGGTGCCTTTGAGCAAGGCCATCCGCTCCACGGTTTTCTTGAAATCCATGCTGCATCCGAAAGCATAAAGCGTATCGGTAGGATAAATAATGAGTCCTCCACGCCGCAGTATATCGCCTATTTTACGTATTTCAGCGACATTGGGATTTTGAGGATAAATCTTGGTTATCATGACTTCACGGGGTTTTCATTTATAGAAACGTATAATCATAATTTCGGCGATCAGCATAAGCAGAGAAAGTATCAGGAAACACTTCCAGAGAGGCCTGCCCTGATTTTGCCGGCGGATATATTCGTCAAGTTTTTTTCCGTCTGCATTGACCATCGACACGTTGGCAAGATTCTGACTTCCGACCAACTGTTCCAATCCGTCAAAAGAGTAGAAAATTCCGCTTCCCGGCTTGACATTGAACGCGACAGCCTGATACTCGGTGCCACTCTGCGAAATCACTCTGTAACAGCCACTGTAATTGTCCTGTGGCAAATCGGCATAATCCTGTCCCGCAAACTGTCTGACATTCAGCACCTCTGCCACATCGCCGTAATCAGCTCCGAGAGGTACCATCTTGAGTTTTTCATTTTCCCCAATGCCATGATTCGTTTCGATTCGCACCGGAGACTTATTGTCAGAAAGCCGGTAATATTCTGCAGCAGGACAACTTAACACGCTCATATTCAAAAATGTAGGAACAAAAATCGGCAAATTGGCAAAATTCGTATATTCTTCGGAAAGCGGTGAGGTGAGGATATAAACGGTGCCCGATTCACAGCTGGAAGAAAACAGGAAATCGTCGCCGTTGTCGAAAGTCAGGATACTTTCACTTGTGGAAGACGGGTTAATCCTGAGCTTATAATGAGCTTTTGCCACGGGTTTTTCAAAATTCCGGTCGTTTTTTTCAAAGACATTCCGGTATAGGACATGCCGGATGTTGATTTCATTCACTTTTTGCGTTTCCTTCTGGAAACCAGCCAGTTCTGGAGCATTCAGCTGACGCAAAAGTGCATTCATGCAGTCGGGATTCTTTTCCGGAGGCAGAACCAGCAGTCCGTTGCCTCGCTTGACGAATTTTGCACATTCCTGAATAAGTTCGGAGCTGAAATCCGTTATACCGTTCAATATCAGAAATCTGGAATTTTCAATTCCATGCATGACATCATTGGCAGAAGCCGTACCCGTCATAATGACATTGCGGCAGCCGATGCGGGAATCGACAACATAAAGCCTTGACAATGAAGCAATTTCAGAAGACGAAACTATTTGTACCGGTATACTGCCGTCCGTCTGTTCCATGACTGCGAAATTCATGACCTGTCCGTTGCCTGCAAGCTGCACCGAGCCGAACGAAACACGGCTGCCCGTGTGGTTTGCCGGCACAGTGAAAGTCATTGGCACGACAAGCTGGGCTTGTGGGGTCAGAGTTTCCGATGCCACGGCCACTTTTTCATCATTGTAGAACAACGACAACTCGCAATCTTCTGCCGTCTCCCCTGTCGGATTTTTCAACACTACACTGGCCGCAACCTTGGAATCGGGCATGAAAAACGGCATGCTAAAATACACCGTATCAATGTAAACCTGCGGAGAAACCTCGTTTTCGAGATAAACGAAAGATGACCTTATTACAGTGTCGGCAGGAAAATTCTCCAAATCGGCGACGGATTTGTCGAAAGAGGAAAGGAAATACGCCCTCTTGACCGGAGAGGTTTCGGAACGAAGCAAATCGAACACCACCGAGGCTGCTTCCGACAGTTTAAGTGTCTGAACTGATGAACCTGACATATTTCCGAGTTTTTCGAGAGCATCATCGGCCGTACCGAAATGAAGGTCGCCCTGAAAATCGTTGTCAACAAGCAGGAATCTGTCGGTACAGCTGTATGCACCGATAATTTCCTTTGCCTTACGGAAAAGAAGTTCTCTGTATGCTTCGCTTTCTCCGGCAGAGAGTGAAACCGACGGAGAATTGTCTATGTAAATGCAGACGACCGTACCGGAACCGCTGACTGTTCCTGAGGGAATGAGAGGTTTTGCAAAAGCGATGACCAAAAACACAATGGCAAGGATTCTGAGGACAAGCACGAGAATCTGCTTGAGACGCGAAGTTTTCCTTGTCTCGGCCTGCACATCCTCAATACGCGACAAATCACTGAAATACAGTTTTTTGTAGCGCCGAAAACTGAACAGATGAACCACAACGGGGATGGTGGCTGCCAACAGTCCGAACAGATATAATGGGCTTCCGAATACCATGATTTTTGCTAAGAATCCGATTGCAAAGATACGAAAAAAAAACAAAGAACCCGCATTTTTCCGTAAAAAAAAGGGGCCGCATCTCTGCGTGCCCCAGAATCATGAAATTACGTTATATTATGTTAATTTGCATCCTGCACGAGACGGACGGAATGACCGAGGCAACGACGGCCGTCGCCGCTCCGAATCGTGTTGTCATTGAAGCCGCTGAGGCTGTACGCGCGGGCGCTATTGAAGTACGTCGAAGACCAGTAGTAGCCGTAGCTCCCCGCATCGTAGACCAATGTCCCATCACGGGAGCCCGCAGCAGGCAGGAATACGCAGCCCATGGCTTCCAATATATCGAAATCAGCCTTGCTAATGTTGACAATTGTCGTGATGTTGTCTTTCCTTAAATCTGCCGTGACCCCAGACGGTTTTGCAGTAACTCCGTCAGGATAAATTATTGCACCCTTGACATCGTAAGTGCCATCAGCTGCTGTTATCTTCACCTGACTAAATATCCACCACGTAGGGTTAT
>JAZRZP010000021.1:0-27514 GCA_045601425.1 Bacteroidales bacterium | reverse complement strand
TCCTGCAGGTATTCGATTTCTTGGTTTCTGTTGAGTTTGAGCTGGTGGTTGAGATTGCGCGGTTTTTTGTGTGGATTTCTTTGGGGAAGTGCTACCGCCTCCGAGAGTTCCTTTGAAATCTTCATTAATTGCAATAGATTGCAGTAATTGAAGTTCTTTGGCTAATTTTTGTAAGGTCAATTTTTCTCCAGATATTTTGTAAGACTCAATGAGTTCTTTTTTCCCTTTGTAAGTAAGTTCAATCCCATCTTTGCATTCTAGGAAAACACTATATGACATGTGAAAATTACTATTATGGATAGGCATTCTTAAAGTCTTCACTCCGTGACGGTTGCCAAAAAGAGGATTGACGAAAGGTCGGAAGTCATCGTTGAAAGAAAAAACAAAATCACCATTTTGTATTTTCAGTATAATAGAGATTGTTTTCCCATTGCCTTCCGATGCATCTTCAGAAATGAACTTGTATTCTTTCAATGTGTTGCAGACTTGTTTGTACGCCCGCATCAGTGAGTCGCTTTGTGCTTGCATTATCATTGGTAAAATAATGGTCGTGACAATTAAAATGATTTTTTTCATTGTATTTCAATTTTTGATAATAATGTTGTTATTCCATAGGTCTTTTTGATGATGTCTTGTAGTACTTCAGCAGCACTCCGTTCAATATATGGAGATAGAATTATCTCTTTAATCAGCGTGTCGATTTTGACTGGAAAGAATTGGTGATCGTTTGGAGTGCTATCGGACTGTATGTTTTGAAGATCTGTTGAGAAATAGAATCTTACTTCACGCTCGTCGGAGAAATATGGCTCTTTGCACCAAATGATATCATCTGACATTATCGATTTGTATATGGGTGCATACTGCATTTTCCCACACCATATATGATATTTTAGTTTTTCAAAAGCAGATACGAAGTTTCCTATATTGGTTTTAATACAAGCTTGATGACTTTCCCCCATTCTATCCCACATGAGAGCATTCTCGGATGTCCGTTCTGTCCAGCAAGATGTTAACAGCAACGATGACTTCTTTTCATAACGATCAATATATTCGTTCCTTTCTTGACTTCGTCTTTCTTGCTCGGGAGATAATGGTTTACCATAAGGGGAGATTTCCATAAAGCGCAATTTAAAAGGAATTCGCTTTTCTTGTTTGTCTGAAAAAAACTTCTTTCTGTGAATAAAGTATTTTTTCGTCTTCAGTAATGCCAAAAGATAATCAAGATTCATATATTGGCATATCTCCGTGTCTAAACCTAATCCGACATCTTGCATTATGCGAAAGATAATTTCGTTGTTTTCTTCAAGTTTTTCCATATTATCAATGAATCATAATGAGGTATATTCCGGCCTACTTTTGAGCAAGAATCCAATGTTCAAATAAAGAGAATAAAAAAAGGCGTAAACTCTTTTTTTCTACCACTTATTTTCAGTGCAGGTGTCTGGAATACCTTAGAAGTAAATAAGAGGGAAAGAATTCACGCCAAGGCGTGGACTTTCGCTTACTCATTCTCACTTCTTGCATTTGTTTTCCAGACGTTTGCACTAAGAGAACAAGAGCGTCAAGCTCAATATGTCATTATATTCTTATTGCTTACATATTTAAAAAAATATTTTGAATATCAGTTGCAAAGTTACGTATTTTTTTCAATATGACAAAATTTTTTTTCAAATTGTCATTTCTGCATGCAAATTTGTCTGAAAAAAAAGAAGTCTGCCACGCAAAGCGTGGCAGACTTCCTGTTTTATTACAAATGATGCCGAAACGGTCATCAATACATTCCGCCCATTCCTCCGGGCATACCGCCACCCATCGGAGCAGCAGGTGTCTCTTCCTTGATGTCGCAGAGCACGCATTCGGTAGTGAGGAGCATGCCGGCGATGGAAGCTGCGTTTTCGAGAGCCACGCGTGTAACCTTGGCAGGGTCGATGACACCGCTTTCGAAGAGATGTTCGTATTTTTCGGTGCGGGCATTGTAGCCGTAGTCGCCCTGTGCGTTCCGAACTTCGTTCACAATGACACTGCCTTCGAGACCGGCGTTGGCAACAATCTGACGGAGAGGTTCTTCAACGGCACGGCGTATGATTTCGATGCCGAGTTTTTCGTCTTCGTTGTCGGGAGTGATGGCGTTGAGTTTTTCGATGGCACGGATGTAGGCCGTACCGCCACCGGGGATGATGCCTTCTTCAACGGCGGCACGTGTTGCGTGCAGAGCATCGTCGAAACGGTCTTTCTTTTCCTTCATTTCAACTTCGCTGGCGGCACCTACGTAGATGACTGCCACACCGCCGGCAAGTTTTGCCAGACGTTCCTGAAGTTTTTCGCGGTCGTAGTCGGAAGTGGTCTTTTCGATCTGCGATTTAATCTGGTTAACGCGGGCAGCAATCATTTCGGCATTGCCTTTACCGCTGACTATGGTTGTGTTGTCCTTGTCGATGTTTACTTTTTCGGCCTGACCGAGCATGGAGAGGTCGGCGTCTTCGAGCTTGTAGCCTTTGTCTTCGCTGATGACAGTACCGCCGGTGAGTATGGCGATGTCTTCGAGCATTTCTTTTCTGCGGTCGCCGAATCCCGGAGCTTTTACGGCAACAATTTTCAGGGAACCGCGCAGACGGTTTACAACCAGTGTTGCAAGAGCTTCGCTTTCAACGTCTTCGGCAATCACGAGGAGAGGACGGCCTGTTTGAACGACTTTTTCGAGAACAGGAAGGAGGTCCTTCATGGTGCTTATCTTCTTGTCGTAGATGAGGATGTAAGGAGTGTCGTAAGTGGCTTCCATTTTTTCGGTATCGGTTACGAAATAGGGGCTGATGTAACCGCGGTCGAACTGCATTCCTTCAACTACTTTGACGCTGGTTTCGATGCCTTTGGCTTCTTCGATGGTGATGACGCCGTCTTTGGTCACTTTTTCCATAGCTTCGGCAATGATGTCGCCGATAGAAGAATCGTTGTTGGCGGAAATGGTGGCAACCTGTTTGATCTTGTTGATGTCGCCGCCGACTTCCTGAGACTGGGCCTTGATGTCTTTCACGATGACAGCAACGGCTTTGTCGATACCGCGTTTGAGGTCCATCGGGTTGGCACCGGCAGTAACGTTTTTGAGGCCGGTGTTGACGATTGCCTGAGCCAGAACGGTTGCAGTGGTAGTACCGTCGCCGGCTTGGTCGTTGGTTTTGGAAGCTACTTCCTTAACCATTTGGGCACCCATGTTTTCGATGCCGTCTTCGAGTTCTATTTCTTTGGCAACGGTAACGCCGTCCTTGGTTACTTGAGGAGCACCGAATTTCTTGTCGATGACTACGTTGCGGCCTTTGGGTCCGAGTGTTACTTTTACTGCATTTGCCAGTGCGTCAACGCCTTTGCGGAGCTGTTCGCGTGCGTCGTTGTTGAAAACTATATCTTTTGCCATTTTTTTTACTGTTTTTTAAGTTGTTGAAATTTAAATAATTGCGTAAATGTCGTTTTCACGCATGATCAAGTAGCTTTTTCCTTCATAGTTAATTTCCGTTCCGGAATATTTTCCGTAAAGCACGTTGTCTCCGACTTTTACGGTCATGGGCTGGTCTTTCGTTCCGTTTCCAACGGCTACGACGATGCCTTTCTGTGGTTTTTCTTTTGCTGTGTCGGGAATGATGATGCCCGATGCTGTTTTCTGTTCTGCTTCGGCCGGTTCTACCAAAACTCTGTCAGCCAAAGGTCTGATGTTTAATGTTGCCATATTTTTGTGTTTTTTATGTATTAAACTTTTATAATTTACTTTTCAGTGTGCCGTTTCCGTGCCGGCTACCTGACCAAGGGGCAAATTCCATGCCAGACGCGAATGTCAGTCGTTTCGGTGCCAATGTGTCAGTGTGCGGGCATGAACGGCATGAGGTTATCTTTTGTAGTGACAAAATGTCATTTTTTTTCTGTTATGAGATTTTCATTTCTTCTCGAAGTTTGCTGCTTCTGCAAGCCCAGTAAAAGAGTGCGGGCTGCAGGCTGTAGCTTATCAGCACTGTGGCAGTCATGCCTATTATGGTGCTGATGCCGACCGATTTTATGGCAGGATGCTGGGCAAAGAGCAGCGAGCAGACTACTACGATGAGCGTGAATGCCGAGAACAGAATTGCGGCCTTGTGATAGGTGAGCAGCTGCTGCGACTGTCCGCGTTCTTTCGCCAGAAGCCCGTCCATGATGAATATGCTGTAGTCGACTCCGATACCGAATATGAACGACGAGATGATGATGTTCACGAGATTGAATTCGATGCCGAATATGGCCATGATTCCCTGCACGATGTACCAGCTCAGGAACATGGGCAGAAATGCTATCAGGCTCGAAACGACGCTTCTGAGCGAAAGCAGAAGTACCAGCAGGACGAATATCGACGATATGAGAAGTACGATGTTGAAGTCGTTGTTGATGATTTTCACCATGTCGCTGGTGTAGAAGAACGGGTCGATGACGACGGCGTTGTGGAGTCGTGCAACCTGCCCGTTTACTGAACTTTTGTTTTCAGGTAGCATGGTGGTTGAAGTAAGAAGTATCACGGAACTGTCTTCGGCAAATTCCATATAGTTGCACAGGAGTTCTTCGGGGAATACTTCGGCATCGAGGAGAGAACCTGATTCGTATTCGGTTTCGAGCATGTCGAAGAAAGGTTGGAAGATGGTCGGGTCGAGTTTGTATTTGCGGGCAGATGCCGTGATGGCCTTGCGTGCCGCGTCGATACGGCTTTCTGTCCAGTATTCTTCCCAGTTTTCTATGCGTTTTTCCTGTTCTTCTTCCGAAAGGAAAAGCGATGTGATTTTGGAGTATTTTCTTATGATGCCTTCGTTTTTGAGTGAGTCGAGAAGCTGGTTTACGGCCTTGTTGTTGACGAGTGCTTCGTCGAAATTGGGAGCGTGTACGGCATAGTACTGTGAGATGAATCCTGGGTCGTTCTTTTCGGCATACAGAGCTTTGGACTTTTCTACCGAAGGGGCGGTGTATCCGATGTTCTGCAGGTTGCTGTCGAACCGTATGTTGCGCGAAGTGAAGAAGCACACGGCCGATATGACAACAATAAGTCCGAGCAGCCAGTATTTCTGGTACAGCGGGTAGTCGTTGATTCTGTTGAGGAAGCTGAAAGCCCTGTCGCTGCGGGTGTTTTTGCGACCGGCGAAGAAATGCGGCAAGAATATCAGGGCCGAGAGTGTGGTTCCGATGAGTGCCAGCGAGGCGAAAATTCCGAAGTCGCTCAGCAGCTCGCTTTCGGTAAAGAGAAGTCCTGCAAAAGCTCCTATCGTGGTAAGGCAACCCAGACAGACGGGTTTGGCCTGTTCGCGGATGACGGTTTCGGGGTCGTCGACATATTTGTAGTGTGTAAGCACGTGCAGGCAATAGCTCAGGGCTACTCCGAGCACCACGGCACCTATGCCTATGGCCATGAGCGACATGGTTCCCTTTATCCAAAACATGCAGGCCAATGCGAAAAACGTACCGTATGCGACAGGCAGCAGGAGAAACGGAATGGTGCTTCTGTTGCGGAAACATAGGCATATTACAATAATGATGATGATGAGCGAGATGCCGATGGTGAAGACGAGGTCGCGTTTTACCTGACGGGAGTTGGATATGCTTTGCAGTGTGGCTCCGTGCATTATTATGTCGAGGTCGGAATTCTTTTGCTTGAAATATTCGATGTTCTCTTCGATGACGGAGACCATTTTGTTGCAGGACTTGGAGTCGAAGGCCTTGATGTTAGGGGAGAGGAATGCTATTTCGACGCTGCTGTCGGGGCAGAAGAAGTGGTTGTTTATCATGGCGTAGTTGCCGAGGTCGTTGAGTAGCTGTTTGCCGTCGCCGAGCATGGCATAGCGTAGTCCGGCAGGGTCTTGGGTCACCATGCTTGTGATGTTGCCGGATTCGTCGTTCATTATCATTTCGTCGTTTTGAGCCATCCGTCCGTCGATGGAGAGCGGGGTGAGCAGGCTGTCGAAAGCAGGGTAGTTGTTTTCGTCAACGAAAGTCGGCAGGTATTCCAAAGCATAGTCGAGGGCATTGACGAGCAGGTCGTCGTCGAGTTTGTACAGGGCGTTGGCAAGATAGCCTGTTGAAGAGTCTTTCATGAAGAGTCGTTCCATGAATTCGTCGCATATGACGGTCATGTCTTCTTGAGAAATCTTGCCGTCTTTGGAAATGAACTGCATGAAAATCTTGTCCTTCACCTTGAGGTTACCGAACACGATGCCGCTGTTTTTCGCCGCTTCGGTCTGCGGCAGGAGTTTGGATATGTCTTCTTCGTAGGTTACCTGAAGTCCGAAAAATACGAATATCGCAGCCGAACCCAGCAGTATGACCCACATGAGCCACTTTTTCTTTTCAAAAAAACGATACAATGAAATGAAAAAATTTGCCATAAGTACTTGTTTTTTTATGTTGTGTGATGAACGTTCCTGTGTTTTGCCAAAGGTGAGGTCGAAAATTTTCGAAAGGATGTCTTATCCGAGAACGCGTCTCTGCATGTCCACCATTTTGATGGCAGTTATAGCAGCTTCTACTCCCTTGTTGCCGTGTTTTCCGCCAGAGCGTTCGACAGCCTGCTGTATGTTGTTGGTGGTGAGGAGGCCGAAGATTACCGGTCTTCCGTCTTCGAGGGCGAGTTTCGTGAGTCCGTTGGCAACGGCTTCGCAGATGAAGTCGAAGTGGCGTGTTTCGCCTTGAATCACGCACCCGAGACAGATGACAGCATCAAGGTCGAGTCTTGAGTTGAGCATTGTGCTGGCACCAGTCGGGAGTTCGAAACTGCCCGGGACACGTATCAGAGAAATGTCGGACTCATTAACACCGTTTTTCAGCAGAGTGTCGTAGGCGCCTTGTGCCAGAGCGCTGGTTATTTGAGGATTCCATTCGGCAGTTACAATGCCTATTTTCATGTTTTTGCCCGAAGGGACAGTTTTAGGATCGTAGTCGGAAAGATTTACTTTTTTTGTTTCCATTGCATTATGTTTTATTTTACTCTTATTTCTATATCTGGGTTTAAATTTCCGTTTATTTCGGGATTCAGGTGGTGAAGTTGCGATTCGGAGATTTTGTATTTTATCGCAAGTTTTTTCCAAGTGTCGCCTTTTTTGGTGTAGTGGTATTTTTTTTCTTTGGCAGGTTTCCGGCTACGGTCGTGGTATATGCGTTCCGGAACTATGCTTATATCGGCTTTGTATGACATTTTCTGCTTTTTATTGCGAGGTCTCGTGATGCCGAAATACGTTTTGTCGAGGTAAAGCCGTTGAGTACGCAGGGTGTATGTCTTGAAGTCGAGCAGCCATTCAGGGTCGAAGGCTTCGTAGAAGAAGCGGGTTTCAAAATGCAGGTGAGGTCCGGTGGAGTGTCCCGTGCTGCCGCCGAGGCCTATAATGTCGCCGGCTTTCACTTTCTGGTATGTTTTCACCTTTATTTTGGACATGTGTCCGTAAACGGTTTCCAATCCGTTGTAGTGTCGAACCACGACGAGGTTGCCGTATCCGCCGTGGAAAGCGGCAATGCGTACAACTCCGTCGAAAGCACAGCGTACAGGGTCTCCCACTTTCAGAGCGATGTCCACTCCGCGGTGCGGACGGTTCCAGCGTTCGCGCCAGCCGTAGGGCGAGGTGAGCACGTTCTTGACAGGGAAACAGAATTCGGTATTCTTGTTCTTTACAAGCGTCATCTTGACTTCGTCGGGTATCGAATCGAGGGTGTTGTTGCAGAGCCGTACGTTTGACGATGAGAATCTGGTTCCGTACCAAAGTTTGGCAGGCAGGTCTTTCTTGTCGCACATCACCACTTCGGTGATTTTGCCCGAATTGTTGTCGTTGCTATTCGCGTCGTTTTTGGTTACGCCTTTGGCGGCGTTCGGAAACTTCGCCTGCACTAACGAATCGAGGTAGGAATGCTGGTTCGCCGTGTCTTTCTTGTCGCTTGTCTGTTCGGTGCCCGATTTTGATTTGTTCCTGTCGTGTTTCCCCTGTGCGAGGATGTGTCCGCCGTTTGACAGGCACGCTGCAAGTAACAGGGTGACTGTCAGTGTTTTGTGTTCGATGTTTATTGCGGTTCTTGCGGACATGTTCGTTTTTTTATTACAAAAGATACAGAATCAGGAAGTACAGGCCGGTGGGCACCACTCCTGCGGCAACGCTTGCGAGTGTGGCCTTTACCGTAACGGTTTCTTTTTCAAACATCAGAAACAGCAGGATTCCCAAAAGCAGTATCGATGCCAATATTATTGTAAGGTAGTTTGTGTTCAGTGCTATTGAAAATATTATGAATGCGGTTGAGAATGCGGTTATGGATGAAATGTGAGTGTTGATGTTTGTCAACTCGTTGAATATCAGAAGACTAATCGCAATCGAGGCCGGGAGTTGCTGCAAAATGGACAGCATCGGTATCTGCGTGTGAGCGAAAATGGCTATCAGTACGAAATATACTGCAAAAATGAGTATGGTGCGAGAGCTTTCATTGCTGAAAACGAGCAGTGTGCCTTTTTTGCGGAAGCGTTCCACAAACATCAGAACGACGGGCAATACGACCGACATGAGAATGATGTACATGAAAAAGCTCCGGCCGAAATCGGGGTTTATCATGAAGAAAGCCAAGCTTGTCCGGGTAAGCATGATATATGTGAAGTATACCAGAATGGCTATCGGGTGCAGGAAAACTGACAATATGGTGTGGAAAATGTCTTTAATCATTGTTTTTCAGTTTTTTACGCAGACGTCCGACTGGTATGTCCATTGATTCTCTGTACTTCGCAACCGTGCGGCGGGCAATGTTGAACCCTTTTTCCTGCAGGAGTACACGAAGTTCGTCATCGGTGAGAGGTGAGGTCTTGTCTTCCCTTTCCACAACATCTTTCAAAATCTGCTTGATGGTTATGGTGGCAACGTCTTCGCCGTCATCGCTGCTCATGGCATTGGAAAACAGCTCTTTAAGCAGAAAGGTTCCGAAAGGGGCCTGCACGTATTTTTTTGTTACTACACGAGAAACGGTGGATATGTCGAATCCCGTGATTGAGGCAATGTCTTTGAGCAGCATTGGCCGCAGCAGGTTTATGTTGCCACTCATGAAATAGTCTTTCTGGTAGTTGAGAATGGCAGCCATTGTGGATTCGAGCGTGTTGTACCTCAGCTGTATGGCCTCGATGAATGCGTTTGCGGAATCAGCGTTGGCTTTTATGAAATTCATGGTTTCGCGTTGTTCGCGGCTGATTTTTTGCGATTGTGATATGTCTCGAAGGATGTCCATGTAGTATTTGCTCAGGTGCAGGCTGGGTACGTTCTTGCCGTTCAGCGAGAAGGAAAGTTCGTCGCCGTCGCGGCTGACGATGAAGTCGGGTACCAGAGTTATTTCGTGTTCCGATTCGGCAAATCCCATACCGGGTTTCGGATTGAGTCTTATTATGACTTCGACGGCATTGGAGAGTTCTTTTTTGCTGAGGTTCAGTGATTTGCAAATTTTTTCGTAGTGTTTTTTTGCAAAAGAGTCGAAGTGTCTGTCGATGACATTTACGGCATCTTTCACAACTTTTTCTGTTCCGGGCATGCGGCGGAGCTGAAGGGAAAGGCATTCCTGCAGGTTTCGGGCTGCGACTCCGGCAGGCTCAAGACTTTGTATGATTTTCAGGACTTGACCGACTTCTTCTTCCGTGGTTTCGAAATTGCGGTTGAAAGCAAAATCGTCGACCAGAGAACCAAGGTCTCTCGTCATGTATCCCGATTCGTCGATGTATCCTATAAGTTCGTTGCCGATGAACTGCTGGCGTTCGGTAAGCGGTTTCACCGACAGCTGTTCCTGAAGCTGAGCGTGGAAAGACGTTCCGGAACTGATGTTGTTTTCCCGGTAACTGTCGTCATAGTCGTCGCTGCGGTGTTGCGGCTGGCACGTAAGGTAGTAATCGTCGTAGTCGTCGTAAATCTCTTCGAAACTTGCGTCAAAATCGCTGTCATTATCGTTTTCACGGGTCTCATCGTTTTCTGTCTGACCGTTTTCGTGAGAGTCGTCTTCGAGAAGGGGATTTTTTTCAATCTCTTCCTTGATTGTGTTTTCCAAATCTTCGGAAGGTATCTGCAACAGACGCATCAGCAGTATCTGCTGAGGCAGAAGCCGCTGCTGTAGTTTCATTTTTTGCCGTTGCGAAATCATAGTCTTCTGATTGGATAAGTTGCGATTGTGTCAGTCCCAGCGGGAGAATTCTTTTTTGCGCCAGTAGCGTATGAGAAAATAGCCGAAAATCATGCCCCCGAGATGAGCGAAGTGTGCCACGCCGTCGCCGGTTGCGAAAATGCCTTCGAACAGTTCCAGTGCTATATACAGTATGACGAACCATCTGGCTTTTATGGGCACAAGAAAATAGAGATATATGCGCTGGTTCGGGAACATCATTCCGAAAGCGAGAAGGACTCCGTAAATGGCTCCCGAAGCACCGACGGTCGGAATGTTGGTTTTGGTCTGCAGGACATCCTGTGCCATGTTTACCGATTGCGCAGCGAAGTCGCGGGCGGACATTGCATCGGCAGCCCTCCACGTTTCGGTGAAACTGTGGAGCACATCAACCCGGTAGAATCCGCTGAATTTCTGCTGCAGGAGATTCACGAAAGCGTCGGGATCCGGATTCTGGGCATAGACATTTATTGCCGAAAGCGAGCCGTAATAGCTGAATCCCGTTACCAGAGTATGTACGAAGGCGGCACCGAGTCCGCATATCATGTAAAACATGAAGAACCGCCTGCTCCCCCAGTAGTTTTCGAGTATGTAGCCGAACATCCACAGGGCGAACATGTTGAAAAACAGATGGCTGACGTTGGCATGCATGAACATGTACGTAAAGTACTGGTACACGTGAAATTTTTCGCTTTTGAAGAAATAGAGAGAAAGATATTCTTCAAGAAATATACCTTTCCTTTCCAGCACTATGGTTGCCAGAAATACTAAAACGTTGATGATGAGCAGGTTTTTGACAACTGTAGGTAACACTTTGAATCCCTGCGGTGAATACTGGCTGTCCATGGGCTAACGTAATTTTTCGGTTAAATCGTTCTCGTTCATTATGGTCATGATTTTTTTGCCCGAAGGCGAAATGTCGGGTACTGAACATGTAAACAGTTCAGCTATAATGTGCTGCATCTCTTCCTGCTGAAGACTTTTGCCGTTTTTTGTCGACAGACGCCGTGCCATGGCGAGTGCGACGGTCTCGTTTTTGGTGGCGTTCTTCTGCATCAGATTGCATTTGTAATCGGCTATCATCTGTTCCACCGTCGGTTCGGTTTCGCTTTCCTGCATATCCGCAGGTATGGCAGAGACGACAAAACTGTTCTTGCCCAACGCGTTGATTTCGAACCCGATGTTTTTCATTTCGGGAATGAGTTCGGAAAGTATTTCGGAATCGGCTGCCGAAAAGCTGCAGTTGTGCGGGAACATCAGCAGTTGGGAACTGGTGTTGGCCCCCGTTTTGTTGAGATAGCGTTCGTACAATATGCGTTCGGTGGCACGCTGCTGGTCAATAATCAGTAATCCTGACCGTAACTCGCTCACGATGAAGTGCCTGTTGACTTGGAATGCGTACACCTGTTCCGAACCTGTTTCGTCGGAATCGTCTCCGTCACGAAAAAGCAGATTGTCAGTCGTAGTGGTATCGCTGCCGTTATCCGTTGCCGGAAATTTCGTGTCGTTTCCATTGGCTGTCTCGTAGAATTTTTCCCATTCGGAAGGTTTATGGGACGGTTTTCCGTACGGTCCCGAAAATCTTCCCGATGCATTGCCGTGAAAGTTTGCCGGTTTGTTGCCGGAACTTTCATCAAATGGGTTGTAGCCGGGAACTATCGAGATTTCGGGCATTTTTGGAACGTAATTGGCTGGTTTCGGAGCGAAATCAAGACCTTCTATGTGGTTGAATTCGAGTTCGTTCCCGACAGAAAACTGTCCCAATGCCCGTTTTACGGCCGATTGCAGGATAGGGTAGAGATAGCGTTCGTCGAGAAACTTGACCTCGGTTTTCGTAGGATGAATGTTTACGTCAATTCGCGACGGCTCCACGTCAAGTTCAATGAAATACGAGGGATAATTTTTTTCGGGGAGCAGTTGTGCAAAGGCTTTTTCTACGGCATTGCCGAGATAATAGTTTTTTATAAAACGCTTGTTTACAAACAGATACTGTTCGCCGCGTGTTTTTTTCGCAAATTCGGCCTTGCATACATAGCCCTTTATCTTCACGATATCGGTATTCTCTTCCACAGGGCAGAGCCTCTGGCGGTAGTTGTTGCCGAATATTGAAACTATGCGCTGGTGAAAGGTTGAGGGCTCCATTTTGTAAAGGAGTTTCCCGTTGTTGTAGAAACTGAATCCCGAGTGTATGTTCACGAGGGCCACGCGGCGAAACTCCTCTTCGATATGGCTGAGTTCCACATTGTCGCCTTTCAGGAAATTCCGTCGTGCCGGTATGTTGAAGAACAGGTCTTTGACGGATATCGAGGTGCCGTTGGCAGTCTGGCAAGGTTCTTGCACTTTTACGTCGGACCCTTCGATGAGTATAGATGTGCCGAGTTCGCTGTCGTGCATTTTCGTTTTCAGTTCCACGCGGGCCACGGCGGCTATCGAGGCGAGTGCTTCGCCCCTGAATCCCATTGTGCGTATGGCAAAAAGGTCGTCGGCTTTGCGTATTTTCGAGGTGGCATGACGTTCGAAGCAAAGTCTGGCATCGGTGTCGGACATTCCGCAACCGTTGTCGGTTACCTGTATCAGTGTGCGTCCGCCGTCTTTTATGATCAGCTGCACATTGGTGGCACCGGCATCGAGAGCATTCTCAAGGAGCTCTTTCACAGCCGAAGCAGGACGCTGGACTACCTCGCCGGCAGCTATTTGGTTGGCTATGGAATCGGGCAGAAGTTGTATTATGTCTGACATTATTTGTTCGTTTTTAAGCCTGCAAAGATACGATTTTTTTTCGGTTTTAAGGGGATTTTGCCAAATAGAAATCAACAAAGAAAACAAATTGCTGAAAAACAAAGGTTTAAAAATACTGGAATCCGCGCTGAGTGCGGACGTCGCTGGAAACGACTTCGGAGCGTTTGCGGAGGGTCGTGGCATTATCGCCGTTTTCGGCCGATTTGCATTCGGCATTACTGTCGTTGCCGGCAGGTTTGTTTCCAATATCGTGAACCCTGTTTCTGGCGGGAGACTTTCTGTCGGGGACTGTCGGATTTTTCGCCTTGCCTTTTGCCGGTCCGGAATCCGGTACTGTCGCACTTTTGCGAGTGGAAGGGGAGTCAGCTGTGCGGTCGTCCTTATATCCCGACATACGGTTCACACGGCTTATCTTGGACGAAATGTTGTGTCCTCCGGTGGTGTACATGTTGTTGTAAGTCATTATCAGGGACGGGGTCTTGAGATATCGGGCTCCGGAGTTGCTCAGGCTTTGCGAGAAGTAGTCGCGGACTCTTTTAAGGTCTATTCCTATCAGGGAAAGGTTGTTCTTGCCTATGTTGCGTACAAGGTCGTTGATGTTGTGCAGACGGTCGTATGTCGGCTTGTCCATGCCACCGCCGCGAGGGTAGGCGAGGGCTTTGCACAGTTTTTCGAAGTCTTTCGGCGAAAGTTTTTTCAGCATGTTCTGACTCTCGACGAATCTGTTTCTCAGGTTTTGTGCAATGTTGTTTTTAACCTGCATGTATATCCTTGAGCGCTGGTCGCCGTCAATTTTCTGGTGGCGGACGGCTTCTTCCCTTTGAATCTGTTCGTCGATTTTGGGTCTGTGAAATTCGCGGAATACTTTTTTGGAAACGGAATCTGCAAGGTAATCGGTCTCTCCGGCTGTAAGATTTTTGAAAATCGAAAGGGCTTCTCTCGTTGGTTTTAGTAGCAGATAGGGCTTGTTTTTCGGGAATGCGGAATATCTGTAACTCTGGCAGCGTATGCCGTTGTCCATGAACAATTGGTACAATGCAACATATTGTACAACTCTTGCGAGGTCGGTGTTTCCCAGGGTCGAGAAATACTGGTAGGCCTGCTCTTCGTACTGCCGACCTGCCGAGGTACTTTTTTCCTGAGAAAGGAAATAAGAAACGGGAAGGGAACCTGTACGGTTGAGGGTGTAGATGGTAAGACCCTTGGTGTCGATGGCGTACATCACGTCGGCGGTGTTCCAGTTATATACAAGTTCGTCAAGCCCGAGCTTTCGGAATAGCGGCCGGTCGAACGGGTAGTGTCCGGGAGTAGGATAGCGGTAGTCGAATTCTTTTACAGTGCCGTTTTCCGACCAGTTTTTCAGCAATATGTCGGTTATTGTCATAAGGTGCCCGAATTCGGTGTTTTCAAGTTCCTTGCTCAGATATGTCGGACACCAGTCTGTCCCGTCGGGCAGTTTCCCGGCCAAGAAGTCGTTGATGTCGAGACTTTGGGCAAGTTCTTTCTTTGAGATTGAAGCGAGAAGCATTACGGTTTCCACCTGAAGAGGAGGAAGAGTGTTCAGTGCTGATTCCCGTTCACGGCCTATGATTACCAGTGTCGATTTGTCGGCAAAGGCTCCAAGGATGAGGTCTGCATCGAGGGCAAAGCGCCGGATATTTGAAATGGAGTTCCTTATGTCAGCGTTTTTGGGCAGTGCCCATGCCACGAAACCGGGTTCCTTGCTGAAAAAAACACCTCTCGCTTTCTGTGAAAGCAGATTCCTGACAGTGAGGCTTCTGTCGGGGTTGCGGTTGCTTATGAAAGTTTCCTTTTCAACCAGAAACCAGTCGTTGAATTCTTCCAGACTTATGCGGTAATCGATGTTCTTTTCGGAAAAATATTTCCGTTCCTGCAAATTGTCCAGATTTTCGGTGAAGGGCTTGTAGTCGGAAAGGTAAAGTGCTTTGGCGAGCACCGGCAAGCGTTTGGCGATATTGTCGTCGGTAACGTTGGCAAAAGTAACTATAATGTCGGTGATGTGCCCGTCGTATCCTACTTTGTGCCTCATTATTTTCATGCAATGGTTCAGGTTGCGGAAAATTTTTCCTATGGTGTCGGTTCTGAAAAACGGAGCCGGCTCGGAAATGATGAGCATGCGGCTGCTGTCGGCGAAGGATTTTGACGCAATTGTCTGGTACTGGAAGCGGTATTTGCTGCGGAATTGTCTGTATATTCTGTCGCTTTCGGCAAAAGCCATTGTTCGTTCTACAGGAATGTCCTGCCGCGGAATATATTCACCGACGACAGCTTTCGGAGGGCTTTTTCGCAGGTTCTGGCATGCGGCGTCCGGCCATGGCGGCAAAGCCGCACAAACAATGATTAGCATTGTCATGGCAAGGAAAATGCCGCTATGTTGTCCCGGTGATTGTCTCATGTTTTTTGAAAGGAAATAACGTAAAAAAAACAAGAAATTGTATTTTTTTTCTTGCATTATGAAAAAAAACAGTAACTTTGCAAGATACGGTATATATGTGTTGTAGATATAAGTAATTGATTCATAATAATATGAGGTTGAAAGCATTGCTTCTGACGGTGATTTTCGTCTTGGGATTTTCGCTGAAATTCCAAGCCGTGGCCGGCGTGTCGCCTGCTTTCGTCGAAAAAAATGCCGATACGCTTATCGGTGACACCTCGCCAGAAAGCGTAGAAATACAACATCTCTTCATCGTTCCGGTCGAAGTCAGCATTGCGGCACCGTCTTCTTCGGGAAGAATTGCAGGAAGAAGCTATTCGGGAAATTCGTGGAACTCCCATCCCCAGCAGAATTCGACATTGACGTGTGCCGGAGGCTTCGGAAGCAAGGCCTGTTGCTGCCGGTTTTTCCAGAAAGTACCTCTTCCGGAACGGGCCATAGACTACTACCTGTATTTTTTGTACAGGCTCCGCCTCTGATTTTTTTCCATTTTTTACGGTTGCAAGAATCTTGCAGTGTCGGGCTTTGAAAAGTCCCGATGGTCTTTTTTGAATTTCTGCAGGTCTCAAAAAAAAAGAGTAACCTTTTGGAAATCAATATGTTGAATTTTATATAACAAACACTGAAAATGGAAAAAAATACAAAACAGACAAAAAACATAGACAATGCAATATATGAATTACCCGAAATAAGCAAACGTCCGAAATCTATTCTGTGGGCATGGATATGTGTTCCAATCGGAGCTGGCGGTTTCTTTCTGAGCAGGACGTTTCCCGATGCAGGTGCCGGGATATCCTCGCTTTTCACGGGGATGTTGGTAATAGGTGTATTCGGACTGCTTACGATGGTGATGTACTATCTTGTCGGCGACTGCTGTACGCCGTATTGCAGACCGGTACGCAAACTGCTTGAAAGGGAGAGCTTCTTTTATGCTGAAAATGAACGCGATGAGCTTATGAAGACTTTTGAAAACAAGGATATCGACGCGATGGACAAAGTAAAGCGGAGTGCAGCCCCCGATTATACTCTGGTACGTTATTCTGACAAAGATGAAAAGATATTCTACATGCAGATTCTCAAAAACGAAGACGGCAAGAATGTCCCCGTATCCGAAATCGTGAAAGTAGAGAGATAATGATTTTTTTCGTTTAATTTAAAACTTTAAGACAATGGAAAATTTTGTAAAAATAGCAGATTATGTAAAAACAATGCCCGAGAAGAAAATAATAAGAAAGAGATATTCGCCGTTTGCGGCGCTTGTCGTACTGTTCGCAGGCATTTGTGCCATAATATTGGGAATAAAAACCAACCTCGGCGATGTCTTGAACATGACCATTCTGGTTCTGGGATTTGTCGTTGCCATCATAGGCTTGACCTGTTTGCTTGTGGCGATGGACAAGAATTCAGGAAGGCTGATTTATGCCCCCACAAAGAGCAAAATGAAATCGAAGAAAGTTTACGTCAATCTTTCAGACAGACAGCATCTCGAGGAAATGCTCGCTTCGGGAAATTTTGCCGGACTTCAGCAGATAAAGAAGGAAGTCAGCACAATGCTCATGCTGGAAATTCTTATTTCCAAGGATGATCAGGCTGCCGTGCTGCAGCTGAATTTGTACTCGATGTGCAGCTTCAGTCCTGTTTCGGAACCGGTATTCGTTTTCGGAGATCAAGTCGCTTTCGTTCGCAATTTTCTGAATGCCAAATGACAGTTCCCTGATTTCATCTGAAGTCCGTTGCCGCTGGAATTGTTTTCCGGCGGCATTTTTGTTTCACGGTCTCCCAGAATTACCAGAGAAGGAGAATGCTGCCGACTTTTTCGAGCTTTCTCGACGGATTGTACTGGAAACCGTACTTGATGAGATACACGTACGAGGCTTCGAAGCAGTCCTGCCCCTGATAAGTCCCGTTCCAAGGCTGAGTAATGTCATCGGTGCTGTTGGCGAAAATTACGAGCAGGTTGGTTTTATATGCGTCGTGATCTATGAAAAATCGCTATTCATTGATTCTTCTCCTTAAAAGTTTTATTGGCTTACGCACTCCTTCTGTTTTTACAGAAAGTGTTGCGTTTTATCTGAAGAATTCAGGTTTTTATAGAGGTTGCCTATTTTTTTTGTATTATTATTGCTGTTTAACTAGTGTGAAAACCTCTTCAGCATCCCCTGGTTCCATATCAAAGGTTTTTAACTTCATAGTCCTATAATTTCCATTGTGGTCCTTAGTCATATAGAAGTTGGCAACTTTTCTGCCACCATCTTTTAATCGAATCTCCCCTATGTTCCCATCAAAATTATAACTGAATTTTGCTATCCATGCTCCAACCCCTTGTCCGTCTTCCCCTATATAGTATCCTTCTTGTTCTAATGAGTTTTCCGATGTGAAAACAATTGTAAAATGACAATCATCGCGTCCAAAAACACGCCAAATGGTTCCACTTAATGAAAAACTAGTTCGGGAGTCATTGTTTTCAACAAATGTTTGTTGTGTTATACCAAACGATACTGCGGATAAGTAGAAAATGCCGATAAGTAAAAGAGATAGACATTTTTTTTTCTTCATCTTGATTTTTCGCCGGTTATATCCCATCGGCACGTCGGTTTTTAATTTGTTTTTGATTTTTACTTGTCAATTACTGTGGTAGGTGGAATATACACATGAAAAAAGTCTGGCATTTTTATGTTTTCAAAAGTTCTCAATGGCCTTCAACAACCGAATTCTCCCCATTACAGCTGAATGGCGTAAGTGTTGTCGTTTCACTTTGAGAGATTTTTCTTGAAATTGCCAAAGATTTCATAAAATTCAGTGCAGGCAACTTCGCCTTTTTTCTATTCTATGATGTGTAGAAATAATGTTTATGCTCCGTATCCCATTGACTTATGTTTAAATTATACAGCGTTTGAACTCATCTGCAAAATTACGATTTTTTTTAGTTTGGCAAAAAAAATATTATATGTCTGAAAAAAAACGTATCTTTGCAAACCAGAAACGTTGCAGTTGTTCCATCGCCGGCTGCTTGTCAGCGGGAGGAAAGTCCGGGCAACACAGAGCCGCCATACTTCCCAACAGGAAGGTGCTCCGCGAGGGGCAACAGACAGTGCCACAGAAAAGATACCGCCTGCGGTAATACGGTTTCATTCCGGAGCAGGTAAGGGTGAAAACGCGAGGCAAGAGCTCACGCCGGAGCACAGTGATGTGCTCCGAGGGAAAACCTTATGGGTTGAAAGACCAAATATACCGGCAGTCAAGAGCTGGCTCGCTCGTTGCCGGGGGGTAGGTTGATTGAGACGGCAGGCAACTGCCGCCCTAGATAAATGATGGAACGTTTTTTCGGAAACGACAGAACCCGGCTTACAGATTGCAACGTTTTTTTTTTTTTCGCTGTGTCAGAAAAAATACGTATATTTGCAAAAAAATAACAGATGTTAAACTAAACTTTAAAAAAATGAAAAAAAGGATTATTGTTTTAGCGTTGGCTATACTCACTGCAGGCATGGCTGTTGCTCAGGAAGAAGAGCAAACGGTCAATACGCCGAAATACAAGTGGAGTATAGGCTTGAAGGGCGGTATCAATATCGCTAGCATGAAATTAACTTGCGACGATTATGATGGTTATGACCGGACAATGCTTGTGAAACCTCAGGCAGGAATCTTTGCCGACTTGCCTATATACAAGGGTTTCTCCATGGGCTTGGAACTCGACTACTACGGACGCGGCACAAAAGAGACCGGCTACGTCGATCCTAACTACGGAGACGTGGAATACAGAGTGGACGCTCATTACATGGATGTACGCATTCCTTTCGTGTACAATTTTAACCGCGAAAAGATAAGCCCCTACATCATCGCAGCACCGACTCTGGGTATTGCCATGGGAGGAAAAATAAAATATTCCTCGGCAAATGCCCGAACGGCTGAAGGCGCATTGGAAGGCCCTGTTGAAATAAAACTCAACAAGAACAACTTCAAACCACTTGATTTCAGCCTTTATTTAGGTGCAGGCGTAAGCTTCCCGGTAAAACTCGAAAACGGCCGTAAAATGCTCCTCGCACTCGAAGGCGGTTACAACTGGGGATTTGTAAACACGTTCAGCGACAAGGAACTTGACGGTTCCGTGGCACAATCGAACATGATTTACACCAACGTTCTCGATAATGCTCCACGCCACAACTGCGGTGAACGCTACAACCGCGGCATCGAAGTCAGCCTCCGCGTGGGACTTCCGTTCTACACCGGTACCAGCAAACCCAAACAAGTACAGCCTGTCATCATTGAAAAAACCGATACGGTAGAAAAAACCGACACCGTAGTGAAATACGTTCATAAAGAATGCTACACCCTCGATGAACTCGACGAAATGCTCCGCAATGGTGAAAACATCAGCAACAAGCGTGCCTGCATTTTCGACATGAAATTCGAATTCGATTCCGATAAACTCAAAAATGAATCCAAACCTATTCTGGATAAGGTTTACAGAATGCTTCAGACCGATAATTCTTTGCGTATCCAAATCAATGGACACACCGACAGCATCGGTACCGACAAATACAATCAGGATCTTTCGGAACGCCGTTCCAGATCTGCTGCCAACTACCTTATAAACAAGGGTATAAGCCGCTACAGAATCTCCTGTACAGGCTATGGCGAACAGTATCCTATCGATACCAACGCTACTGAAAACGGGCGCGCAAGAAACCGCCGTGTAGAAATAGAATTCAGAAAGGAAAAATAACATGAACTTTTAAAACAGAATACATTATGAAAAAATACAATAAAATAATAATGGCAGTTTTGGTGCTGGCTGGCATCTGCATGTCAACTTCATGCCTGAAAGATGATGACGAAACTGTTGTATTGCCTGTTCCGCAACGTCTTGATATTTGGATGAAGCAAAGTATGAAGGATATATCCTGTGAATCATACTACAACAATAGTATCTACTTGTCTAGAAATAGAATGTGCAGCATGGAAGTGACCAACGACAGCATGGGTTACGAGAAATCGTGGCTTTCCGCAAACTCCAATTCTAAACAGACAAGAGACGGCGGTGTGTACGAATATTACAAGGAACCGACAGCCGACGGCGACACTCTCATTGTAGAACATGTCAGCTGGGAAGTCGCAACTAAAGGCAGATACCACGTACGCGTATCCGTGCCGCTGGTGGTAAACAAGGATGCTGCTGACGGCGAGAACCTCAGAGAAGATAGAAACTGTAATTTCAAACTCATTGTGGACAAATGGCCGATGGACTTGTTTGAAACCAAGAACGAGAAACTCTCTTACGGCGGAGACAAGTACGACTACGTATTTACCATTGAATAGCAGAAAATGCTTTTCTTTGAAAAAAACACAGCATGAAAATGCTGTGTTTTTTTTATGTACGACCCGCGGTACTGCCTTGAGGAATGCGTGAGCATTGGAAAAGACGAAGCAGGCGGAAATCCGAAGGATTTCCGCCTGCTTCGGTTATTTGTCGCAAAAGTCAATAGGTGTCAACTTCGGCCATGCCGTTGCCGAAATATATGCACAGCACAGCAAGGCAGCGTTGCGGCACGTTCTTGTGCATTCCGGGCTTCCATTTCGGCATAGTTCCAATCAGACGTTTCACCTCTTCGCCACAGCCATGCCCGATGTCCTTCTTTATGACAATGTCGCTGATGACACCGTCGCGTTCCACCACGAAAGTTGCATACACCTTTCCGGTAACACGCAGTGTCCGTGCCTCTTCAGGATAGAGTATGCTGTCGCGCACGTAACGGTTGAGTTCCACAAAACCGCCGGGAAATTCCGGTGCGATGTCGGGATTTGAAATTATGTCGCCTTCATAAACTGCGGGCTTCGCTTTTTTGTTTTTCTGCATCAGCTTTGCAGTGGCAGGGCGCATGTTAAGGCCATTCTGGGCGGTGGCGGAAAATGCGATGAACGAAATCAGGAATATCGCAATGAATTTTTTCATGGTGACTTATTTTTTTGCGTTTTGCAGTTTCTTTTCCCAATTCCATGCGTCGCGGGTCATGTCGTCGAGAGAATATTCGGCCTTCCAGCCAAGTTCGCGGTTCGAAAGGGAAGTGTCGGCCCAGATCTTTACGATGTCGCCTTCTCTGCGGTCTGCTATTTTGTAGTTCAGCTTCACGCCGGAAGTCTTTTCAAAACTCTTTATCACCTCCATTACCGAAAATCCGTTGCCTGTGCCGATGTTGAAGAATTCGATGCCGGCCTTGTTGCGGCGGTTTACAAGCCGTTCCACGGCAGAGACGTGCGATTTGGCCAGATCCACGACGTGAATGTAGTCGCGTATGCATGTGCCGTCGGGGGTGTCGTAGTCATTGCCGAAAACGCTGAGCTGCTGGCGTATGCCGATTGCTGTCTGTGTGATGAACGGCATGAGGTTGTTGGGCACTCCGCGGGGCAGTTCACCAATGAGTCCCGTGGGGTGGGCACCTATTGGGTTGAAGTACCGCAAGGCGATGGCGCAGATCTTGTCTTGCTTGGCAACGTCGGCGAGAATGTCTTCCACCATCTTCTTCGTGTTGCCGTACGGCGATGTGGCAGGCTTGAGCGGGGAACTTTCCGAAATCGGCAGCGTGTCGGGCTCTCCGTAAACGGTGCACGACGACGACTGGACGAAATTCCTGATACCGTGTCTTTCCATTTCCGATAGCAGGTTGAACACTATGCAGAGATTGTTGGAATAGTATTTCAGTGGTTCCTTTACCGATTCTCCCACGGCCTTGTATGCCGCAAAGTTTATCACTGCGGCAATGTCGCAGTGTTTCTCGAACACTTCTTCGGCCTGAGAGCGTACCGAAAGGTCGGCTTTCTCGAAAATCGGACGGGTGCCGGTGATTTTTTCAATGGCATCGACGACGTCGGCGTTCGAGTTGCTCAGATTGTCGGCAATGACTACCGTGTAACCCTTGTTTATCAATTCCACCGAAGTGTGGGAACCGATGAATCCGGTTCCGCCGGTAACTAGTATCTTGGTCATAATGTTCTGTTTTTTTTTATTATAAAAGTTTGTCTTTCAGATATTTGGCTGTATGGGATTTTGTGCACTTTACGAGTTTCTCCGGTGTTCCCGAAAAAACCACATTGCCACCTCCCACGCCGCCTTCCGGCCCCATGTCTATCACATGGTCGGCCACCTTTATGATGTCCTGATGGTGTTCTATCACTATTATGGAGTGTCCGTTTTCTATCAGCGTGTTGAACGACGTTATGAGTTTCTGAATGTCGTGAAGATGCAGTCCAGTCGAAGGTTCGTCGAAGATGAAGAGCAGGTGTTCCGAAGAACTGCCTTTTACAAGGAATGAGGCCAGTTTGATGCGTTGTGCCTCTCCGCCGCTCAGCGAACTCGACGACTGCCCGAGTTTCAGGTATCCGAGCCCAACGTCCTGCAAAGGCTTCAGACGCTCTACAATGCGTTTCGGGGAAGGGGAGTTGTCTTCTTGGAAAAATTCAACGGCTTGATTTACAGTCATGTCCAGAATTTCGGAGATGTTTTTTTCTCTGTAAAGTATCTCCAGAGTCTCTTCCTTGAAACGGTGACCGTGGCATTCCTCGCATACGAGGTGCACGTCGGCCATGAACTGCATTCCGATGCTCACGGTGCCTTCGCCCTGACAGGTTTCGCAGCGGCCGCCTTCCACGTTGAACGAGAAATACCCAGGTTTGTAGCCCCGTCGCTGTGCAAGAGGCTGTGATGCGTAAAGCTGGCGTATTTCGTCGTATGCCTTTATGTAACTTGCCGGATTCGAACGCGACGAACGCCCTATGGGATTCTGGTCGATGAGTTCCACTCCCGCAATGGCATTGAGGTCGCCCGAAATTTCGGAACATTTTCCCGTATATTCCGCCGCACCGTTGAACCGTTTCTGCAGAATGTCGTACAGAACGTGTTTCACGAGAGTGGTCTTGCCGGAACCGCTCACGCCAGTCACAACTACCATGTTGTGCAGCGGGATTTTTACGCTCACGTCTTTCAGATTGTTGGCCCAAGCCCCTTCGATGCAGATGAAATCACGTGCTGGCCTGCGTAATGCCGGAACCGCTATCTGCATTTCGTTTTTTAGGTATGCTGCCGTCAGCGATTTGCTTTTGCCGCTTATAAGTTGCCGATAATCGCCGGCAAATACCACTTCGCCGCCCAGCCGTCCGGCGTACGGACCTATGTCTATTATATAATCGGCGGATTTTATTATTTCTTCGTCGTGTTCCACCACGACTACCGTGTTGCCCAAGTCGCGGAGCTCTTTCAGGACTTCTATCAGCTGGTGGGTGTCGCGCGGGTGCAGGCCTATGCTCGGCTCGTCCAGAATGTATGTTGACCCGACAAGCGAGCTGCCCAGACTCGTGGCGAGGTTTATTCTCTGTGATTCTCCTCCCGAAAGAGTGTTCGACAGACGGTTCAGGGTAAGGTATCCCAATCCCACGTCGAGCAGGTATTTCAGACGGTTACGCAATTCGGTCATTATGCGTTGCGAAATTTCCTGTTCGTGTGGCGTCAGTTGCAGTGCCGTGATGAATCCGAAAAGCTCGTCAACCGGCATGAGCACGAGGTCAGTGATGGATTTTCCGGCTATCTTCACATATCCGGCATCTTTGCGCAGACGGGTGCCCTTGCAGTCGGGGCACAGGGCTTTGCCGCGGTAGCGGGCAAGCATCACGCGGTACTGTATCTTGTATGTCTGGCTCTCTACCCAGCTGAAAAAGCCGTTGATGCCCGGAAATTCTCCGGCGCCGTTCCACAGTATGTCCTTTTCCTTATCGGTAAGTTTCAGATACGGGCGGTGTATGGGAAATCCGATTTTTCCCGACTGTTTTATCAGAAACGCTTTCCATTCGCACATTTTTTCACCGCGCCAGCAGACAACGGCGTCTTCGAAAACCGAAAGTTTTTTGTTGGGAACGACGATGTCCTCGTCGATGCCCATGATGTGTCCGAAGCCCTGACATGTGGGGCAGGCACCGTAGGGGTTGTTGAAACTGAAGAAGTTGGGGTTGGGTTTTTCGAATGTCATGCCGTCGGCTTCGAAGCGGTTCGAAAACTCGAAACGCATGTTGCCGCTTTCTTCGGCCACCTCAACGAGGCATATTCCGTGGCCTTCGTAAAAAGCCGTCTCGACGGAGTCGGCGATTCGTGCCGAAATTTCGTCGCGGTTCCCGTCCTGCAGGTGCAGTGCAATCCTGTCCACGAGAAGGTTCACCTCCTTGCATTTTCTGAAAAAAGTCTTTTCTTCCATGAAATCCTCGATGCGGAGCACCCTGCCGTCGGCAACGACTCTGGCAAATCCTTCCTGCAGAAGTATTTCCAGCAGTGCGGCAAGCTGGTTCTTGTCCTTGCTTCCGATGGGTGCGAGCAGCATGAGCCTGCTTCCTTCGGGCTGTTCGAGAATGAAGTCCAGCACGTCGCTTACGGAATGGCGTTTCACTTCCTTTCCCGAAATGGGGGAGAAGGTCTTGCCTATGCGAGCGAACAGCAGTTTGAGGTATTCGTATATTTCGGTCGAGGTGCCGACGGTGGAACGCGGATTGTTGGTCTTCACCTTCTGTTCGATGGCTACTGCCGGCGAAATGCCCTTTATGTAGTCCACATCGGGTTTGTTCATGCGGCCCATGAATTGGCGGGCGTAAGAGCTCAGGCTTTCCACGTAGCGGCGTTGGCCTTCGGCATACAGCGTGTCGAATGCAAGCGACGACTTGCCGGAACCCGACAGACCGGTTATTACGACAAGTTTGTTGCGAGGTATCGAGATGTCGATGTTCTTCAGATTGTTTACCCTCGCACCTTTTATGTATATGTCTGATTCTCGGTCGTTTGAACTCATTGCAGTGGTGAAAAATGTAGTGCAAATATACGAAAAAAATACCGTTCGGGCAAAGTTTTGTGCAGAAAAGTGGTCGGAATCTGAAAAAAAGGCCTTCCGGCATGGCGAATATGTCATTTTCTGTCATATCTGGGTTTGCCGTACAGGGAAAACATAAGGTGTGCCCTTTGGGGGTATACCTTGTTTTGGCGTTTTCGGAATGAGTTGTCGGACAGGGGGAGGTTTTACGGGTGGCCTTTTTAAATTTTCTTGAAGATTATATTGCACCACTGTACGGCAATCCTTTTATGTAATCTTCCATCCATTGCCAATCGGGTTCGTATTCGCCATTTTTATTTGTGGTAGCAGGTAGTTTAATTCTGTGTTCTCTTACTAATTCCATTTTGAAAGCTCTGCCATAATTGAATCGATATTTTTCATTATCCATTATGGTTTTGAAAAATAATGCAGTGCTTTTATTTAACCAATTGGAACGACAAACAATAATGTGATCTCCTGTTGTGAATTCCTTTTCTTGATAAAAACAAGTTGCTGTTGTATCTCCAATAATAATTGCATTCCCTGCTTCAACTACTATACTGTCATCTCTTTCAACAAACACATCACATCCATTATTCGTTTCCGTTCTTGAAATAAAAATCAAGCCATTGGCTAAATCGTTTGTAATATTGACTTCTTGTTTGACATGCGCTTTTGCCTTGTAAATTTCTTGAAATAAATCACCAATTTTAAACCACTTCCATTCATCTGTTTTCAACTCTAATTTTTGAGAAGAAAGCGGCTGATTATTATATCGTTTTTCCCAAACTTGGCGTGCTTTTTCAGGTAATTGTGGCAACAAAGTATTTTTTGCATAATCCTCCATCCATTGCCAGTCGGGTTGTTCATTTTCTGTTGTTGGAAGTTTTATCATGGATTTTTCCATTATATCTTTAGTCCACTTTCTCCCATAATTATAACGGTATTGTTCTTTCTCAAACATCGTGCAGAGAAACAAAGCAATATTTACATTTAATGAAAACTTTGGATAAAGAACATTAACGTCATCGGTAGCCCAAAATGGTTTATCTTGATAATAAGCAAAACCCACAGAACCATTATAACTTACCGTAATTGTATTACTTTCGTGAATATGCTCATCATTAGAAATATAATTCGACACTCCATTATGGGAATCAATAGCTCCAATATAACGTATGTTACCGACTTCCATATCTGCTGTTGTAAGGCGTTTACCTTTTTTTATTTCAAAAATTTCATCATAACGAAACCACTTCCAATTTTCAGTATTCATCGCTGTCCCTCCTCACTACTAATTAAAAACGCAGCATAATCTTGCATTTTACGGATAAAGTCAGCATCCGTCAATGTGCTGTAATCCGTTTCCATATAGGCTTCGGCGCACCATTCTTGATTGCCACTGTCAATGCGTTGCATAACCGAAAGACCGGGTTCAGTCAATCGATGTTCGTACAAATAGAGCCATTCCTTTTCAATGTCAGCCCAACGGCCTTTTACATCGGTGCGGCCAACACCTTTGCGTTTTTCAAATCCATCATCTTTGAAATAGCCGAAAAAGGTTTCATAATTGCGTGGATGAGGTTGTCCTAACTTAAATACCATGCAACAAGCCACTGCGCTTGCACCAGGATAAAACATTTCTGCTGGGAACGAGAAGACAGCGTCAAGTGTATGACGGCGCAACATATCAGTTTTTATGTCGGCAATGATTGTATTGGTTTTTATCGCACATTGCATCGGCAGAAGCGTTAGCAAACGGCCTTGTCCGACAGAATCAGCCACATAACGAACAAAATAAAGACCTTTGCTCGGGTCTTCTTTTGAACTTCCCCACGTATTGGCAAAATCACGAGGCACGACAGTCTTTTGTGCATTGTAAGGTGGATTCATCAACACCAAACCAATGTTTTTCCCTTTTATCCAGTTTGCCTTGTCAAAGCATGATGCCTGAATAATGTTCGAATTACCATCGCTGTGAATCAGCATATTGGTAGTTGCCAAGCCATACACGTCACGGTCGTACTCAATGCCGTAAATTTGATTTTGTTTTACATTGTTTTTCTCTGCTTCAGTATCGCATTCGTCCAAAATTTGCGTCATTGCTTGAACAAGAAAAGTCCCTGAGCCACAAGTGGGGTCTAAAACTCTTAAATTCTTATTGATTCCACCAACCTTGCACATAAAATGCGCAATATGATTAGGGGTAAAGGCTTGGTTCTTGTCGCCACGATTTACATATTTACTAAAAGTAGTGAAGAAATAAGAAAGAATGTCCTGCCCCTTGGTTGAATCATCATTGATATACGGCAGAATTTTT
>JAZRZP010000020.1:0-66085 GCA_045601425.1 Bacteroidales bacterium | reverse complement strand
TTTTTTTTGTTTTTGCATTTTTTTGTATATCAATTATTTATATTTTACCAAATTTTCGTTTTCGGGGTCAAAAAAAACGTACCTTTTTTCAAAAGTGAAAAATCACTTTCTGTAACCCTTTGCACGATTGCCTTTGCGGCAATTTCGGGCATATTTTTCTCATGTGCCAAGGAAGAACTCGACTACAGCAAGTTGAACCTCATCGGCGACCCGAAACCCATCACGGTGAACGCCACTTTGCCGAAATCCGCAAGTTTGGACAAGACAACCCTCAGCTCCGACGGAAAGGTGTGTTGGGAATCCGATGATACAATTACAGTAAACGGCACCGAACTGGGAATAAGTGCAATCCTTTCGGAGACTTGTGCGGTGTTTGAAGGAAGTGTAGGTTCCATAACCACTACCTACGGAAGCGGTTATTGGGCAACCTATCCCACCTCGCTCAACGCATCGGACTACACTGCAAGCAGTGTTGACGTAACGTTGCCTGCCATCCAGACCTACAGCGGTGACAATATTCCGAATTACATGGCGGCATTCAGCACAGCCGATGGAGACAAACTTGACTTGCAGTTCAAGAACATGTGCTGCATAATAAAAATTCCAGTACAGGCAGCCGCCAGCATAACAGATAATGATGCGAAGAAACTTTCCAGAATAGAAATTGAAGTTACCAATACCGGAGAATCGCGTTACCTTTCGGGCAGCGCAAGGGTGTCGTGGAATGGCGGAGACCCGACACTGAGCTTCCCTAGCGGCGGCAGCTACAGTGTGGCTTTGGATTGCGGCCTCACCGACGTGAGCACGGAGAAGTCATTCTCCATAATGCTTCCTGCCAGAGAAAACTACCATTTTGCCGTGAAATTTTACGATGGCAGAGGTCTTTTTATGAAGAAAACAATGAAACTGAACGGCACAACACTCCAGAGAAACACAATCTATACGACCTCGACTGTCAATCTGGATATTACCAATTCCGCATTCAGTGTATCAGCTGTTAAACAAGTCTATTTCTCGTCGGGTAATCTGCAGTACAACCCGTCGCTCGACCAATGGCGCTTCGCACCTAACCAGTGGGACAGATTTGACAACAACACAACCAATCACCACTTTGATGTAAACGCATACAGCACAACTGGAACCTCGTGGATTGACCTGTTTGCATGGGGAACATCCAACTATGTGCATGGTGCGGTAACCTATCAGCCTTGGGTTATGGACGGACTTTCTAATACCAATTATATGGCATACGGTGACATTAATAAGGATTTGGATCAAGGAGATGGTTCGGCCGACTGGGGTCATGGAAGGACCTTCAACGGCACTGCTGACTGGAGAACCTTGAAGTATGCAGAGTGGGATTATCTGCTGAATTCCCGCACAAACGCGGCTCTCTTGAAATCCACAGGCAACATCAATGGTGTAAAAGGAGCCATACTTCTTCCTGACCAATGGGTTCTTCCTGCTGGAGTGTCATTCGTTGCAGGTGCATTTTCGTATGATGTAAATTCTTATACCATGGAGCAATGGGCAATCATGGAATCGGCAGGTGCAGTCTTTTTGCCGGCAGCTGGCAGCATTGATGCCAATACGACTATTGGGACTGTTGGTGAAGTGAACAATTGGGGATGGTATTGGACAACAACGCATGATGGACAGACAGCCGGTAATGGAGCTATATCAAATTACTACTATGCGGCAGGCGGCTTGGTGATTGTTTCGAATAGCGTGTTCATGGCTATGGGATGCGACCGTTCCGATGGTTTTTCGGTGCGTTTGGTGCGTGATGCAAATTAACAGGATATAACGTAATTTCATGATTCGGGGGCCGCAGAAATGCGGCTTCCTTTTTTTTTGCAGGAAAACATTTTTGGAGAAAAAGACCCGTTTTGCAGAAAAAATCGTATCTTTGCAATTCGTTTCATTACAGAATCTTTACAAAAAGTCCCATGAAAATAGCACTGTTCGCAAAAAAATACAATCCCGAATATCGTGAGGAAATCCGGCATCTGGTTTCCATGCTGGAACAGAAAGGCATTGAAATAAGCATTTACGGAACCTTCTTCGAGCTCATCAGGGATCAGATAGAATTCAGCACTCCACCGCAGGTTTTCAGGGAGGCGGCCGATTTTCCCGCATCGGTAGATTTTCTTTTTTCCATCGGCGGCGACGGCACTCTGCTGAATTCCGTCGCATTCCTGAAAGACAGCACCGTCCCCGTAGTGGGGCTCAACATGGGGCATTTGGGGTTTCTCACCACACTCTCGCGGCACGATTTCGAATCCTTTCTTTCGGATCTGCTTTCGGGGAACTACCATCTCGAACAGCGTTCGCTACTGCACGTGAGGTACAGCGGAATCGAAGCCTCGGTTCTCAACGAAATCTCGGTACACCGCAACACATCGCTCACCCTGCTCTCGACCGATGTCTTCATCGATGGCGAATTTCTGACTACCTATTCCGGCGACGGGCTCATTGTCGCCACCCCCACGGGATCCACGGCATATTCGCTGAGCTGCGGCGGCCCCATACTTACACCCAACTCCAACTGTCTGGTACTCACTCCTATGGCTGTTCATAACCTTACTTTCCGTCCAATTATCATACCCGACACTTCGCACATACGCCTTGTAACCCGAAGCCGGGCCGACACAATGGCCATCGGCCTCGATTCCAATTCCGTGGAACTGCCTGTCGGTACCGAAATATTCATCACAAAGGAGAATTTTCCGGTAAATCTCGTGCGTATGGCCGGACAGAATTTCTTCACCGCCCTGCGCGAAAAATTTATGTGGGGCATGGATTTCCGCAACTGAAAGACCTATTTTGAATCCGTGAGACAACAAAAACACTGTTTCCCCGTTTATTTCGGGATTTTTGTTAAAAAATACCCGATTTTATGGAAAAAACACGCATTATTTGGGCCGACGACGAAATAGACCTCCTGAAACCTCATGTACTTTTTCTTGAAGAAAAAGGCTGCGAGGTGATTTCCGTCACCAGTGGCGACGAAGCACTTGACGAACTTGCATCTTCTGCAGCAGATATTGTTTTCCTCGACGAGAACATGCCCGGCCTCAGCGGTTTGGATACATTGAACATCATCAAGACGAAATATCCCCAGATTCCGGTAGTCATGATTACGAAGAGCGAGGAAGAACACATCATGGAAGAAGCCCTCGGCAGCAAGATATCCGATTATCTCATAAAGCCGGTCAAGCCGAACCAGATACTGCTTACCGTAAAGAAACACACCCAAGGGAAACGTCTCGTAAGCGAAAAATCCATACAGTCGTACCAGCAGAATTTCCGCAACATAAGCATGCAGCTGATGAATCCGCTCTCTGCCGGTGAATGGGTGGAAATATTCAAGAAACTCACCGTTTGGGACATCGAACTTTCCGATACGGAGGATGAAAACATCCACGAGATATTTTCATCGCAGAAAAACGAAGCCAACCAGCTTTTCTGCAAGTTCTACGAAAGCAATTACGAGGACTGGCTCAGCGGCAAAAAGGAAAAACCCCTCATCTCACCCACGGTGCTGAAGGAAAAGCTTTTTCCGCTTCTCAAAAAAGACCGTCCGACGTTCCTCATCGTCATCGACAACCTGCGTTTCGACCAGTGGAAATTCATACAGCCGGTTATTGAAAATCTTTTCCATACCGAAGAAGAATGCGTTTACTACAGTATCTTGCCCACCACGACGCAGTTTGCCCGCAACGCACTCTTTTCCGGCCTCATGCCTTCCGAAATAGAACGCAAATACCCGGCATACTGGGTCAACGAAGGCGAAGAAGGCAACAAAAACCAGTACGAACACGAACTCCTCGATGAAAACCTCAAGCGCTACGGCCTGCACATAAGACATTCGTACCATAAGGTACTCAATGCCCAGTTCGGCAAGAAACTCACCGACAGCATACCCAAAATGCTGCAGAACGACCTTACCGTGGTTATCTACAATTTCATCGACATGCTTTCGCACGCACGTACCGAACTCGACATAATACGCGAACTCGCCGAAAACGAAAAGGCCTACCGCTCGCTTACGCTTTCATGGCTCGAACATTCACCGCTCATCGAATTTTTGAAAAAAATTGCCGAACACGACGTCAATCTCGTTATCACCACCGACCACGGTTCGGTGAAAATAAACAATCCTGTACGCGTGAAAGGCGACAAGGACATTTCGGTAAACCTCCGCTACAAGGTCGGACGCCTGCTCGACTACAACCCGAAACAGGTATACGAAGTGAAGGACGCTTCAAGAATTTTCCTTCCAAAACTTTATGTCACATCGCCGTATATCTTCTGCCACCGCAACGACTTCTTCGCCTACCCGAACAACTACAACCAGTATGTGTCGTATTACATGAATACTTTCCAGCACGGCGGCATATCGATGGAAGAAAATCTGATACCGTTCGTAATACTGAGAAACAAATGAATGCGGCAGATGTGATTTTGCAGGAGTACAGGCTGCTCGAAAACGAGGAACAGAAAGCCAACCTGTCCCGTTTTTTCAAAACCGGCAGGGGACAGTACGGCGAAGGTGATCTTTTTCTCGGAGTGAAAGTTCCACAGACGAGGCTTCTGGTAAAAAAATACCATGAAAAGGTAGCGCTTCCCGACCTGCGGCAGCTCATAGCATCGCCGTACCACGAAGTGAGACTCTTTGCACTGCTTGCTCTCGTGCAGAAATTTATCCGTTCGAAAAACGAAGATGAAAAACGGGAGTTCGTGGATTTCTACCTCTCCCACACCCGTTATATCAACAATTGGGACCTTGTGGACCTGAGTTGTTACGAGATTCTCGGCAACTGGCTCCTCGACAAAGACCGCGGAATACTTTACCGGCTGGCAGAAAGCAAAAACCTCTGGGAACAGCGTATAGCCATGGTTTCCTGCATGCAGTTTGTGCGTCACTCCCAGTTCGACGACTGTCTGGCCATGGCGGAAATTCTGCACAACCATCCGCACGACCTCATACAGAAGGCTGTGGGCTGGCTCCTTCGCGAAGTCGGCAAACGTGACGAAGAACGCCTGAAAGACTTTCTTTCAGAGTATTACAAAACTATGCCACGAACCGAACTGCGTTATGCTATCGAGAAGTTCCCTCCGGAAATACGTCGGAAATACCTCAATGGGGAAATATGAAAGAAGGATTGCAAGTCTGCAATCCTTCTTTTGTATGAATCAAGACGGTATCAATATCCGTCGAAAGTACGGTCTCTGTATTTCTTGTTCCAGTACCAGCCCACCGAAAGGAAGGTGAATATGCTTCTCCGGTTTTCGTGAACGACTTTCACGTTCGGCGTGAGTGCGGCAATCGTTTCTTCCTGCAACTGCTCTTTCTTTGAAGGTTTTCCCAAAGAACTCCCGTTTACGGGTGCACAGCCGAAGCGGTCAACGATATTGTCCAGATCGATGGGGTAGATGTCGCCTATCACCGACAGCCCGACATAGAAATTTTCGGTTACACGGTAATTCACGCCGACACGGCCGATGATTCCGAGTTGCAGACGTCCCGGTGTGGCGTAGCTCTCTTTTGATTCCGAAATGGCAGTGTTCACCCGCGATACTTCCGTGGTTTCCCATTCCATGATGGAATATCTTATCTGGGCACCGGCTCCGAAATAAGCTTCCACCGTTTCGTTGAAGAAACAGCCTACCTTGAAGCCGTGGGCAAAGGCTGCATTCAGATAACTGTTCTTGTAGAAGAATCTCTTCCCTTCGAATTCTGCTTCGTAATGAGCGTTTTGGTCATCGCAGATGTTTTCGCCGTAAAGATGGGCTTCATACGAGTCCATGTTGAATTCCAAATCGGTGAAAGTTCCGAAGTACCATCCGGTATGTGACGTTTCCAGCTCGAAACTGAACTTGAACGCCGGTGTGAATATGTTGGCGTATTCCATCTTGCGTATCGGATCCCATGGTTTCATGGGAGATTTGTCAGGTACGGCCAGACTCGAACACGTGGGCAGGCCGAAAAAGCCGCCGCCGCCGAGCGAAAACTCTATCTGTGTGGACTTTATGTTGTCCCACATCGTTGGTTTTATGTAGTAATACTGTGCTTGCGAAACCATTGCCATAAAGCACAATGCCATGAAAAACAGACTTTTTTTCATATGAAAAACTTATAATTTTATGCAACTTTTCAAACTGCAAAGATACGAAAAATTTACTTTTCTGACAAAGAATTTTTGATTTTTGCCATTTGCGAAGGATTTTTTTCTGCTTTTCTGCTGATAAAACAGGGTTCCCGGGCGGTGCAAAGGTTCAAACGAATGGCTTTCTGCAAGTTGGAGAAACACGCGGATGGCTATGAGAATAGTTTTTCTATCGTAGAGGCGTAGTGGCTCGCCACCACAGCACGTTTCATTTTCAGGGTCGGAGACAGGAGGCCGTTGTCTATCGACCACTCGTCGGCAATGAGTTCGAATCTTTTCACCTTTTCGGTATCGCCGAAAAAAACGTTGTATTTGGTCACCTCACGCATGAAGCGTTCAAGAATGGTGCTGTTTTTCACCATGTCGGCAGGATTGGTGAAATTCACACCGTGCCGGCTGCACCATACTTTAAGGAATTTGAAGTCAGGGACAATGAGGGCAGCTGCGAATTTCCGGTTTTCTCCAACGACCATTATGTTTTCTATGAATGGCGATTCGGAGAATCTTTCTTCTATAAGCTGCGGGTTTATGTATTTGCCGCCCGAAGTCTTGAAAAGGTTTTTCTTCCTTCCGGTAATTATCAGCTGGTTGAGACTGTTGAAATGTCCGAGGTCGCCGGTGTGCAGCCAGCCTTCGGAGTCGATAGTCTGAGCGGTGAGTTCCGGAGCCTTGTAGTAGCCCATCATCACGTTGTGCCCGCGGCATACAACCTCGCCGTCGCCGGTAATCTTCACTTCCACGCCCGGCAGGGCAGGACCTACGGTCCCCACGGCACGTCCGTGCTTTGTTTTGCTGCTTGTGGCTATTACAGGCGAAGCTTCCGTCATTCCGTAGCCTTCGTAAACGGGCATTCCTATGGCCGAGAAAAAGGCTGCCAGCCGCGGTTGCAGGCTCGCTGCTCCCGAGACTATTATGTCGAAATGGCCGCCGATGCCTTTGTATATCTTGTCCAAAACAAGTTTTTTCGCAAGTCGGTGCTTCAAGTTATAGCACAGCGACCGGTCTTCGGCTTCAATTTTATATTCGCGGCCTACTTTCAGAGCCCAGTAGAAAATTTTCTTTTTTAGTCCTTTCAAGTTCTTGCCTTTGTTGTAAACGGCATCATAGAAGCGTTCGAGCACCCGTGGCACTGCCGACATCATTGTGGGGCATACTTCCCTTATGTTTTCGGCTATGGTACCCAGATTCTGTGCATAGAAAACCGTCATTCCGAGATACTGGTACATTAGCACGAGTGTGTGTTCGTAGGCATGGCACATGGGCAGGAAACTCAATGCTCTTTTCGACCATGTGGCGGGAGTTACCTTTAGTGCAAGTATTTGGTTTACAATGTTTTTGTGGGAAAGCATGACGCCTTTCGGCTCTCCCGTAGTTCCGGAAGTGTATATCAGGGTGCAGCAGCTGTCGGGGCTTACACTGTCTTTCCTTTCCTTTAGCAACACGGCGTTCTTTTTTTTCATGCCGGTTTTGATGAGCTGTCCAAGGTAAGGGAATCGGTCACGGTTTACGAAAGTGTACACGTGTTCCAATGCAGGTATGTCGGGAAGAATGGCTTCTATTTTGTTCATTACGGACAGACCTTCCACGAAAGCCACTTTCGCTTCGCAGTGGCCGAGTATGTATCTGTAATCCTGTTCGGTGATGGTGGGATATATAGGGACAGTGATGGCTCCTATTTGCATTATGGCCATGTCGAGCATGTTCCATTCCGGTCGGCTGGAGGATATTATGGCAACTCTGTCTCCCGGATTTATGCCCATGTCCAGAAGTGCCAGACTTATACTGTCTGTCGTTTCAATATAGTCATCTATGGTTACGAAATTCCATTTGCCGTCGTTTTTGCTTGCGAGGACGTTGGGATAATCGGGATATACTGATTTTCTGTAATCCAAAATATCGAACAGGCGTTCAATTTCCTTGATTTTTTCCATTATCTTTGATTTTTCTGTTTTTTTTGCCGTCGGAAACAAATTCCGACGTTGCAAAAGTACAAAGTTTTTATTCTGGACGGGAAAAATGGTGTTTGAGCAATGTATATGTGATAAAAACGCAAAATGCGGGGTGAAAAATCGCCTGTAGGGGTGAAATTCGTAAAAAATACATACCTGAAATTTCACCCCACGCTGTTTTTTTGGGGTCGTTTGAAAAAAAAATCGTATTTTTGCATTTCAAAATTTGAGAAAAATGACGAAAAAAATACCGAACAATTTGGTGAAACTGGCGAACGGTGCGCTGCTGATTCTTTTCACGGCAATATTCGCATTTGCGTTCATTCTGTTGTTCAAACCTTTCGAGTCGCCGACATTTCTGGCCATTTCCCGCGACCGGTTTGCCGCCTATGCCGCCATCATCTGCTCCATAGGTCTGGTGGTGCTGGCCATAAGCCGCTTCCTGATGTGGCTTTACTGCAAACGGAACAACCTGCTCACCTACACATCGTACATGTTCTGGATTCTGTGCGAAATCGCAGCCATTTCAATGTTCTGCAACCTTTTTGCCTACCTTGTCGGAACCCGCACGCAGGGGTATTTCGAGATTTTGGGCGACACCTTCATCTATTCGGCGCTCATTCTGCTGTTCCCATACATCATAACCACGCTCTATTTCGAACTGAAAGACCGTGAAAAAGCCATAGAGCGTATAAAAAGCCGAAGCGGCATCGTTGCCGAAAAAGACGAACACCGGCAACTGCTCTTTACCGATGAAAAAGGCAACCTGAAACTTTCAATAAAAATAGACAGCCTTTTCTACATCGAAGCCGCCGACAACTACGTGAACATTTGCTATGAAAACAAGGAGAAAATAACTAAGTTCTGCATACGCAACACGCTGAAGAACATAGAAACCATGGACATCGACTCCGACCTCGTAAGATGCCACAGGTCGTACATCATAAATTTCAAGAAAGTAAAGGTGCTTAAGAAGGAAAAAGACAGCTTGTTCGTTGAGCTCGACAGCAAGGACGTGCCCGATTTGCCTGTCTCCAAAACTTATGCCGACAAAGTATTGGAAAAATTCACCAACTGATATACAATATGTTAAGGACAATACTCGTATCTCTGACAGTGTTTTTGGCAATCATATTGCTTCTGGTGGCTCTGCTGCTGTGGCTCAGAGCTAGACTCATACCGCAAGGCGATGTGACGATAACGGTCAACGGTGACCGTGAACTGACTGTTCCTACCGGAAATTCGCTTATTTCGACCCTTTCGGAACAGGGCATATATCTGCCGTCGGCATGTGGCGGCAAAGGTTCGTGTGGCCAATGCAAATGTCAGGTTCTGGAGGGCGGAGGAAACATCCTGCCTACCGAAGTCGTTTTTTTTACCCGCAAACAGATTCAGGAACACTGGCGACTGGGATGTCAGGTGAAAGTGAAGGAAAACATGAAAATTGCCGTTCCTCAGGCCATTCTTAGTATAAAGAAATGGGAGTGCGAGGTCGTTTCCACACGGAATGTGGCCACTTTCATACGTGAATTCGTAGTGAAGCTTCCCGAGGGGGAATATCTTGATTTCCAGTCGGGAGGATACATACAAATTGACGTGCCTAAAACCGAAGTGGCATACAGGGACATCGTTGTTGACGAGAAATACCGTGGCGATTGGGACAGATTCGGAATGTGGGACCTTGTAATGAAAAATCCCGAACCGTGTGTGCGTGCCTATTCCATGGCCAACCATCCGGCCGAAGGCAATGTGGTGATGCTCAACGTGCGTATAGCCACACCACCGTTGGACCGCCAGAAAGGCGGTTTCAGGAAGGTAAATCCCGGCATCTGCTCTTCATACATCTGGTCGCTGAAACCCGGCGACAAGGTGATGCTTTCCGGTCCTTACGGAGAATTCCACATCAAGGATACCGACAGCGAAATCATGTTCATCGGCGGCGGTGCCGGCATGGCTCCGATGCGTTCTCACATATTCGACCTGTTCAAGACAAAGCACACTGCACGCAAAACCACTTTCTGGTATGGCGGACGCTCGCTGAAAGAACTTTTTTACATGTCCGATTTTGAAGAGATAGCCCGGGAAAACGATAACTTCTCGTTCAACGTGGCTCTTTCGGAACCCTTGCCCGACGACAATTGGAACGGACATACAGGATTTATACATCAGGTTATTTTCGACAACTATCTGAAAAATCATCCAGCACCCGAAGAGGTGGAATACTATCTCTGCGGTCCCGGCCCCATGACAGCAGCTGTGGTGAAAATGCTCGACAGTCTCGGCGTGCCGAAGGAAAACATCATGTTTGACGACTTTGGAAATTGATTTTTCACTTGGGCAACTGCAAAAAAAATCCTCCGTTTTGCGGAGGATTTTTTTTTGCAAGTTCAAGAACCGGAGCCTTATTTCGAAAGAGCTTCGTATTTCTTAACTTCTGTTTCAACGGCTTTTACATTGTCGTTGGCTTCCTGAAGCGATTTTTCGGCTTCGGCTTTCTTATCGGTGTTTTTCTTGATTTCGTTTTCCAAGTCCTTGATGTCTTTCTCGCAGTCTTTTATTTTTTCCTTGTATTTTTCGATGTCTTTTTTCTTGTCGTTGATTTTATCTTGGTCTTTCTTTATGTTCTTTTCTATTTTTTCCTTTTCAGAAAGGGCTTTTTCCTGAACTTTTTGAGCTTTTTTCAGGTTTTCCTGTTCCACTTCCATTTTCTCGAGAGCTTCGTATTTGTCAACATAGAGAGAGAAACCTTCAAGGAACTGTATTACTGCAGAATTTACGACGTTTACGTCAACGGTGAGGTCCATAGGTTTGGCACACATCGTAACGATGGCTGCCTTGTCGCCTTTTTTGCCCTGTTCTTCAACCTTGGTGTAAAGGTTTATTGCCGAAGAGCAAAGAGTGTTGTAAGTTTGGTCGAGGTAAGCGATAAAGCCGTCTTTTTTCTTGCTTTTCAGCTTTCCTTCTTTTTCCAGACGGTGTTTAAGTGCATTCTGAGTAAGCTCGCTGTTGTGGTTGATGGCAACCTGATATGCACGTTCGGCACCATCGCCGATTTTTATTTGCACGGTTTCAACGGACTGTGCTTTCAGGCCTACACACACAAGTGTTGCAATGGCCAGTGATAAGACTCTTTTAATCATAATGATATTTTTTTAATGTGTTAAAATTCAATTTGTTATAAATAAAGTGTCCAATCAGGACGAAATGCAAATATACGTATTTTTTTAATTTTCTTCGTATTTCAGCAGTTCATTTTTAATTTTTTCGGAAATGATTTCCGATTCACGAGTGGTTTTGTTGTAGCCAGACATCACGGTGCGGCATACGACTTTTACTTCACCGTCGCAGACTATGTGCTGAAGTATGTGAATGCTTTTTTCGCCGAAATGCACTGCTTTGGTGCATACTTGGGCGTTTGAATGCAATGTTACCTGTCCGCGGAAATCGACTTCGTAGTGAACAATGACGAGGGTGCTGTTTGTTTTTTCTACGTCTATTCCCACTGTGTCGAAATATTTCATCTTGCCGTAGTCGAAAAATTCCATGAGAACGGCATTGTTCACATGTCCCATCATGTCAATGTCGTTGAACCGTATCTGCAACGGAAGTATGTGCTTGAATGTTTCCATAAATCAAGGGTCTGTTTGCAATGTTATTGTGGTGTCGTTGTTTTCATCGTGTCTGCCAGTCTTCGAGTTCCATTTCCTCGCCGTGGATTATGTTCAGGTAGTTGCTGTATCGCGAGTCGGCGATGAGTCCGTCGTTCACGGCTTTTTTCACGGCACAGCCGGGTTCGTGTTCGTGGGTGCAGTTGGAAAATTTGCAGGCATGCAGAACCTGCCGCATTTCAGGAAAGAAATGTGATACTTCTTCCTTCGAGAAATCCACCATTCCAAACTCCTTTATTCCCGGAGTGTCGATGATATGGCCGTTTTCTCCGAAGGGGAAAAGTTCGGCGAAAGTCGTTGTGTGCTTGCCTTTGAGGCTTGACATGGAGACATCGCTCACTTTCAGTCCCAATCCGGGTGAGATGGCGTTGAGCAAAGCCGATTTGCCGACACCTGAATGTCCGGAAAAAAGAGTGGTTTTGCCGACTATGAGTTTTTCCAGCTGTTCCAAGTTGTGTTTTTTTGTGGCCGAAACTTCCACGCAAGTGTATCCTGCCTTTTCGTAGATTGAGGCGAATTCTTTCTGGTATTCCCAGAGTTCATCGTTGTAGAGGTCGGTTTTGTTGAAAACCAGAATGGCGGGAATGCGGTAGGCTTCGGCAGTTACCAGAAAGCGGTCGATGAAACCCGTTGACGTGCGTGGAAAGCCTAATGTTACGACAAGGCATACCTGATCGAGGTTGGCGGCGATGATGTGGGTCTGTTTCGAGAGTTTCGTGGCACGGCGTATGATACAGTTGCACCGGTCTTCGACAGCGGTTATCAGGCCTGTACCGTCGGTGGATTGTACTTCCAGTTCCACATGGTCACCTACGGCAATGGGGTTAGTGCTTTTGCTACCGTGCATTCTGAAGTTGCCCCGCAGACGGCAGTCAAAAAGGGTGCCGTCGTCTGCAAGTACCTTGTACCATTTTCCCGTTGTTTTTGTAACTAAACCTCTAACCATGTGGTGCTTAATGTTTTATAGGTAGAAAAGCTGGCTGAATCTGTTCTCGTCGAAAATTTCGCCTGCAACGTCAGCGATGTGCTGAGGCGTTATTTTTTCCAAATCATCGATGATTTCCTCCATGGAATCTACTCTGTCGTAAATCATGAGACTCTTGCCTACCGATTGCATTTCGTTCAGCGGTTGCTCGTTGTTTATGGCCATTTGTGCAATGAGCTGCTGTTTGGCCATGCGCAGCTTGGTGTCGCTTATTACGTTTTCCTTAAAAAGAGAAAGTTCCTTGAAAATCAGTTCAATGATTTTGTCTTTGAAATTGGGCTCGGTTGCGACATATACGTAAAAGAGTCCGGTGTCGCTGAATACGGAGTATTGAGATTCGATGTTGTAGCAAAGCCCGAATTTCTCGCGTATGGCTATGTTGAGTCTCGAATTCATGGCAGGGCCGCCGAGTATGTTGTTTATGAGGGTGAATACGGTCCTTTTGTCATCGAAAGAACTGTATGCTTGGCAGCCGATAAGTCCGTGTACCTGATGTATGTGCTTGTTTTTGGTTTGGTTGAACACATGGAAGTCGGGGTGTGTGCCTCGTTTCGGTGCCGATACCGTAGCCGGCTGTGAACCGAAATGTTTTTCGCAGAGACGCACGACTTTTTCGAAATCGGCATTGCCCACCACGGAAATCACCATTTTGTCGGTAGTATAGTGTTTTTCCATGAACTTCCGCACGTTTTCGGGAGTAAATTTCCGTACGTTTTTCGGAGATCCGAGAATGTTGTGCGAAAGCTGGTGCGAAGCGAAGCACAGTTCTTCGAAGTCGTCGAAAATCAGTTCCGAAGGGGTGTCTTTGTATGAATTTATTTCATCTACTATTACCTCACGTTCTTTGTTGAGTTCCCTGATTGGGAATGTTGAGCAGAAAAGTATGTCGGCAAACAATTCCAGACAGCGTTCCAGATGCTGGTTCAGAGCCGAGGCATATACGCAGGTCTCTTCTTTTGTGGTGTAGGCGTTGAGTTCTCCGCCAACTCCGTCGATGCGGCTCAGTATATGATATGACTTGCGGTGTTCGGTTCCCTTGAAAATACAGTGTTCGATGAAGTGGGCCATGCCTTCTTCGTCTTTGTCTTCGTCGCGGGAGCCCACGTTTATGAAGACACCGCAATGGGTGACGGGTGAGCAGTTCTGTCTGTACACCAGACGTATGCCGTTGCCGAAACGATGGTACCTGTATTTTGCCGAAGTGAGTTCCAAATTGTGTGTTTTTAAACCGTTACAGCGAATTCAACACTTCAGGGGCAAGCGTCAGACGCGATGTGAACAAGTCTTCCATACGCTTGGGCTTTGCAAGGTGATAGGCGTGCAGGCCTGCTTTGCGTGCAGCTTCTGCGTTGATGGGATTGTCGTCAATGAAAAGCGTCTCTTCAGGGTTGAGGCTGTTTTCGGACACTATAGTCAGAAATCCGTCGATTTTGGGTTTTCTTGTACCCATGAGCTGCGAGAAGTATGCTTTCTTGAAAGAAACATCGAACAGGTTGAACCCGTATTTTTTTTCTGTTTCGGAAATGAAGCATTCGTAGTTGAGCTGGTTGGTATTGCTGAACAGGAAGGTGTTGTATTTCACGCGGAGCTTTCCGAGCAAGTTCCAACGGGTTTTCGGTACGCCGATAAGTATTGCGTTCCATGCGTTGTCAATCTGTTCATCGGTGAGTTCTATATCCGAAATGCTGCGTATGTAGCTCCTGAATTCAGGTATTGACATTTTGCCCTCTTCGAATAGGTCGATGGCGTTGGACTGTGCGGCTTGTGTGTAGTAGCGTTCAAAGTCGTTGAGGCCGTATTCGCGGAATTTATCTGCTATGTTTTCGTAGCGGATGTCGTAAATAACTCCGCCGAGGTCAAATATTATGTTTTTGATTTCCATGTGTTTAGATTGTGATTTGAAAATAATGTCACCGTTTTTTCGGAGTGCAAAGATACGTTTTTTTATCGAAAAAACGGCTGAATGCGGCATATTTTTGCCAAATGGTGGGTATAATTCAAGGTGTTGCGGTTGAGAATGCCGTTTCCGTCAATCGTGTCGATGCGTACGCAGCCGGAAGCGTGGATGATTTCACCGTTGCCGCACAGGATTCCAACATGTATTATTTTCCCTTCTGCATTGTCGAAGAAACACAGGTCGCCGGGACACGCGAGTTTCAGCGAAGCTATTTCCGCTCCTTGCGTCACCTGCTGCGAAGCGTCGCGTTTGAGTTTTATTCCTTGCGTGGAGAAAACCGTTTGGGTGAAGCCGGAACAGTCGATTCCCATGCAGGTCTTTCCTCCCCACAGGTAGGGTGAATTGAGGAGCTTTCGGGCTGTTTCGAGCAGAGATGCATGATGTTTATTTATGTTATGGCTGATTTCCAATTTGTTGAAATTCAGTGTTTTTTGCAGAGGGATGTGGCTACCCATCGGGACAAGCATTCGGTTCCCGTTCAGCATGATACTGTCAAGAACGGAGTCGGAGACGAAAGAGCTGTCTGAAAAGCATTCTGCTTCGTCTTTGCCGATTTCGATATATTGTTTGCTGCCGAGGTAGCCGCGGTAAGCGTCGCTCAGATTTTCGATGCAGATCCATTTCCCGTTGTTTTCAAGAATCCGGAAACATTCGCCGAAGAGCAGCTGGGATACCATTTCAGATGCATCGGAGGGCTCTTTGCGCAGAGGTGCGGCGGGAAGATGGCAGAATCCGTATGTTGGCATGGATTTTCGGAATTTGGGTGGTTTTACAGTCTTCCGGTTTCAACTCCACGGGCTACACGGTCTATCATGCGGTCTTTGGAGTTGTGAACGGGGTCGAATTTCGCTTTGAGGTCGTAGCCGAATATTTTCGCGAAAGTCTGGTAGAAAAATGCCCGGAATTTTCCACGCAGTTCCTGTACAAGTTCAAACGATGTGCTTCCGGTTTCCCTGTCGATGAGTTTTATGAGCACATGGCCTTGCGAGAAAGTCAGTTTCTTGAGTTCGGCACCGAATTCGTTTTCTATTTCCTTTTCGGCTTTCTTCATGTAGTCTTTTCTCTGGCGCTCGGACATGTTCAGCATTACCTGGTCGTAGTGCAGCAGTTTGTTTTTTGCTTTTTTGGCATACGGAAGTGTCTTTTTCACGTTGCGTATGAGTTTCTTGTTTTTGCGTTTTTCCTTGTCGGTAAAGTACTGTCTTCTTACAACGATGGTGTTCAGGTTGAACATCGGGACAGTATCTCCGTTTTCAAGAACGACGGCGAGACAGGTGAATTCCTGTGCTTCGACCTCTGCGGCCGGTGTCAGAAACAGAATTCCCGTAAAAAGTGCGGTTATTATGACGATAAACTTTTTCATGTTCGGATAAATAAGATTAAAAACAGCATGTTTTGCATTATATTGTATGATTTGTCGAAAAAAAATCAAAATCTTACGTAAAGATTCTTTTTTATGACGCTGACTGTCAGAATAGCTGTTGCGTGTTGAGCGAGCCGTTTGCCAGCAGGACAAGTATTGACACATGTAAAATCAGTGCCAGTGGTATTACAATTGTAAACTTTGCGTGTCTGGTTTTGTGTCGGAAAAGAATCATTCCGGACAAGGCACCAGCACTGCCACCGAGAATGGCCGAGAGAATCAGTACCCGTTCGGGGATACGCCATGCCTTATGCCGTGCACGGCTTTTGTCGATGCCGAAGAGTGTCAGTGCGAGTATATTTATTGCAACGAGATATATTTTGATAGTTGTCATTTTTTGCAGAATTATGCACCAGATTTTTTTGCTTTGTAACCCATTTTGATGAGCAGATCCATGATTTTGTCACGAAAGTCGCCTTGTATCAGGATTTCGCCGTCTTTGGAGCTTCCACCAACACCGCATTTCGTTTTCAGTTCCTTTGCAAGTGCCGACAAATCATCATCGGTGCCGACAAAACCTGTAACGAGTGTTACCTGCTTGCCTCCCCGCTGCTTGCGGTCGAGCATGACACGGAGGTTCTGCTGTTGTGGTGGCAGTGTCTCAATTATATCCTCCTCTCCATCGAACTGATACTGGAAATCAGGGTTGGTGGAGTAAACAATGCCGATTTTGTTGTTTTTCTTACCCATGGCAGACAACTTTAAGGGATTTTTCGTTCACTTTGAAATGCAGTTCAGGTTCCAGTTCAAGAGCTTCTCCATCGAAATTTATCCAGCGCAGCTGGTTGTTTAGTACCGTAACTTCCTTTGCCTGAATGATTTCTACATGCTGTGATTTTTCAAAATGTTTTGCGTAAAGCAGTTCCACTGTGAGCGGGAGATGCAGTGGCGGAACTTTTTCCACCATGCACACGTCGATACGCCCGTCCTGCAGGCTTGCAGCCGGAGCTATGGCTGCGTTGAAGCCGAACTGGCTCGAGTTGGCGAAACTTATGAACAGAGATCTGCGTCTGTATTCCTTCCCGTCGATGATAAGCTGGTATTCGTGAGGTTTGTACAGAGGGTATTCTCTGAACATTATTTCGGCATAACCCATGAAGCCACGGTTTTTGGCATGGCTGAATTTTTCGGCGACGAATGCATCGAATCCTACGCCGGCAATGCTGACGTAGTTATGTCCGTTTACATTGATTGTGTCAATTTCTTCCACGTGGAAGTCGTTGATGACATCCAATGCTTTTTCGGGTTGCAGTGGCAGCTTCATGTGTCGGGCAAGGCCGTTGCCGGAGCCACATGGTATTATGCCGAGGACGGTACCGGTGCCGATAAGTCCGACAGCGGCGTCGTTTATGGAACCGTCGCCGCCTACGGCAATGACGGCATCATAATTCTGAGAGGCGGCATCACTTGCTATGAGAGTGGCGTGATGGGCATACTCTGTGTAGCGTATATCGTAGTCGAATTTTTCGTGATTCAGCCGTTCTGCGAAAACTTTTTCAATGGTTTTCTGCTTTCCGACGCCCGAAATGGGATTTATTATCACCAAAAGTCTTGTTTTTTTTTCCATGGTTCACTTTTTTCGTTCGGGACAGAGTTTGTTGGCCTTCATTCTGCTGTTGTACTGCTGGATGATGGCTTTGAGATAGTCGAGGTGAGGCTTTATTGATTCAGGGTCGGTTTTGGCGATGTTGTCCGTCAGTTGCGGGTCACCGTAGCGGTCGAAGACTTCAAGTTTTTCACCGTCGTAACGCATGTAATACTTGTCTTTTATGAATTGATAGGCACTGCTTCCGTAGGATATGTAGAATTCGGGATTACGCGGGTTCAGGACGCTTTTGCCGAAAGTCAGTGTCTTTTCGTTGATGCCGAGGTAATCCACAATGGTCGGGAATATGTCGGACTGCTGCATTATCCGGTTCGTAAAGATGTGAGTGTCGTTGGACGGGTCGAAAATCATCATCGGGATTTTGTAAACGTCGTAGCCGTTGGCATAGTCGTCGGTGATGGGTATGGAAGCGTGGTCGGCAGTGATTACAAATACGGTGTTTTTGTACCAGTCGGTTTTTGAAGCAGTCGCAAAGAAGCGTTTCAGAGCATAATCGGCATACATGACAACTTCGAGAATAGGGTGCTTGCCTTTTTTGAATTCGCCTTTGTGTTCTTCGGGCATCGTGTACGGGTGGTGTGACGATATGGTGAATACCGAAGTGAAGAAAGGTTGCGGGAACTTTGAGATTTTCTCCGCCATGAATTGGAGGAAGGGTTCGTCGAATATACCCCAGTTGCCATCGAAGTTGATGTCGCCGCAGTCAGCCACATATTCGTTTTTGCCGTAATAGTGGTCAACTCCGATTGTCTTGACGAAGGCGTCGAAATTCATGGAACCGTTGTAGGCACCGTGGAAAAACGAAGTGTAGTATCCGTTGCGCTTGAGTACATCGGGCAAGCCTTCAATTTTGTTCATTGCGTAGGGGGAGGTGATGTATGGCTCCAGCATCAGCGAGGGCATTGATGAAAGTATCGTCGGTATTGCTTCGATGGAGCGTTTGCCGTTGGCCATGCCACGGTAAATGGTGCAGTGGTGCGACAGTGAGTCCAAAAACGGTGTGAAGCTCTGGAACGCGGGATTGAGGAATCCGATGTATTCCTCCGAGAAACTTTCAAGTATTATGATGCAGACGTTTTTCTGCTTGAGTGAAGTGTCGGCGGCCGTTGCCATGTAATTGGTGTCGGCGGTACGGATTTCGGCGAGAGGAGTGTTTATCGGATTGAAAATCGAGTTCAATTCTTTTTCAGAAGCAAAATATTTCACGTCTTCCAAGTTGCTGGACTTGTTGAAGGTTTTGATGATGGAAAAAGGCGTGTTTACGACGAGAGAAGTGTTGTTGCAGGTGGCGTATTTGCTGGCATCGATGGGGCGTATGGGTTTGTAGCCGAACCCGCCGCGTATGGCAATGACCACGGCTCCTATGAAAATCACCGAAAGGATAGAGTCGGTAAGCAGCTGGTTGCCGTAGGGATGGGCAGAACGTTTCGTGAGGACGATACGGTTGTTGCACCAGAAGAAGACGAAAAGCATTGCTGTGAAAATGAGTACAAACGGCCAATAATCGTGCAAGAACTGCGGTATCAGGTTGCCGAAGTCGCCGCCTACTCCAAGAAAACCGAAAATTTCGGAAGTCATTCTACGGAAAGTGAACTGGTAATAGGCTCCGTCGATGAGGTTTGCAGCAATCATCACAATAACCGAAAGGCAATAAATGAAGTTGCAGATTTTTTTGTAAATGCCGTTCCAGCGGAGGTTCAGCGGTATTACGTTAAGAATGAAATATGGAACCGACACCATTGCTACGGTGGAAATTCCGAATACGATGTTCCCCCATATTATTTTCATGCAGCCGCCAAAAGTTACGGGCTCGAAAAGCGTGCTGTTGAACATGTAGAACACCAGCTGTGTAATGAACAGCATCAGGAGTGCCAATACGTATTTGGCGATGACAAACGAAAAAATCTTGTCGGTCTTGAATATCGTGAATTTTTCCATAAATGTTTATTTTCGTGCGGGTTTGTATCCGGAAGCCGCGAGGATTTTCTGAGAATTGCCTTGTGCAAAGAGTTCCTGCATCGAGCAACCGGTTTTTTTCATATATTTTTCGGTAATCTTCATTCCGAGAAAGTCGGCCATGCGTGGTGCTGAGCCTGTAAACTGACGTGTTTTCGGGGCATCGCCGGTAAAGTCGCGGATTCTGTCGTTGTCGGCACTGTAAAGCAGCTGGTTCTGAACCAGATACCCCCATACATTGCCTTCGTTTTCTTCGGCCCACCCCAGCTGGTCGGAAGTGTAGCGTATTTTCTTTTCAAGCGGCATGTCGGGCAGCACTGCGTTCATGAAGCAAAGAAGTTTGCCGCGGAAAATCATGTGGTCGAGCAGTGTGTTGAGTTCGGGATTCTGATTCCCTGACAATAAGGCATTCATGCCGACGGCGTACATGCAGTCGGGCAGGATGAACGAACTGTCAAGCATGTTTATGAGGTATTGCGGATACTGGAAACAGCCGGCGAATGACATGTCGTCTATCGCATACTGGCAGATGTCGATTGCCAGAAACGAATCCACGCTGATGACACGCATATTGTAGTCGAAATTGCCTGTGATAAGGGTGTAGAAGTATTTTATGCCGAGGTTCGGAAAAAGTTCGCAGGTCTTCTTCATGGGCTTTCGCAGATCTTTTTCGAGCCACGAAAGGTCGGAATATCTTTTCCACGAGGTCTCGAAAACCTTTCTCATCATCGGGTCGGAAGCAAAATCCACAATCTGGCGGACATACATCGGATTGTCCAGACTTTCGTTCAAAAGGTATCGGTACTCGTATTCGTTTTTCTTCAAAACTTCCGGCAATTGACCGGCAGGTGTCTCAAACAAAAGCTTTTCGTACCTTTTTATTGCAACATTACCAGTGTCCGCACCAGACTTGCCGCAAGATGACAATATGGTGCAAATTACTGTTAATGTGATTGTTAGTGCACATAATCTTTTCATGGCTGCCTTGAATTTTTATACAACTATAACACACGCAAAAGTACGAAATTTAATCCATTCGGCAAAATAAATTTCAATTTAAATGTCGATTTGTTTTTTTAGAATCTGCCTGAAAATTTCGTGATTGAGGATTTGTAATGCGGAATGAATAGGTGTGCACGGCCAACGTGTGCTGCAACAATCCCGTTGAAACAGTGTGGTATCGGGGGGACATTCCGGTATGGAAAAATATTTTTCCTATTATGTGATTTCTGGAAATTTTTTTTGTATAATCTTGTCGGAATGGGAAAAAAAGCGTATTTTTGCAATTTGTTTCAGCAGTGGAATTATAATAAGATTATGAAGGAAGTTTTTGGGGAAAAAATACGGAAGTACATGCCTGTGATATTTTTAGTATCACTCACGTTGATAAGTAGTTATGCTTTTGCCGATGTCGGAAACATGAACCGCTATTCTGATGTTGGCGGCAGTGTTGGAGGTGATGGGGATACCGGCTGGATACTGGCATTCCTGATGCTTTTCAGAGACCACCCGCTTTTGGCGATCATCATTCTCATAGTTGTTGTAGTCGTTTCGGCACGTAAGAAAGGAGAATCCGGTAGTGCACAGAATACTGCAAATCCGGCACTCCAGCAGCAGCACGATGCTCTCGACAGACTTCATGCGGCACAGTCGGCAAGTCATGTCGCCGTCATACAGCAGATTGATCCGGATTTTTCTGCCGACAAGTTCTGTGCATGGGCACGGGAAGTGTTCATGAAAATACAGGAGGCGTGGACTTTCCGCAACTGGAAAACAATACGCCCGTTTGAAAGCGAAGAACTTTTCTCCCAGCACAATACACAGCTCGAAGAGTACATTCGCAACAACAAAATCAACGTGGTGGAAAAAATTGCCATCAGGAGTTGTTCCATAACGGACTTCCGAATTGACGGCGACAAGGAAGTGGTTTCGGTTTACCTGCGTGCCGTAATGCGTGACTATGTAATCGATGCCACAACGCGTAAGGTGCTTGAGAGCGACCCAAACCGCGATTGGGACATGGCTTATGAAATGGTGTTCATCCGTAAGGCTGGCGTGAAAACCGCGGCCGGACACAGCAATATGTCCACCACCAACTGCCCCAACTGCGGTGCACCGACCAGCATTACCTCGGCAGGGCAGTGTGAGTATTGCGGAAGCATCATTACTACAGGTGCCCACGACTGGGTATTGACCGACATTCATTCTGCAGATTAAAAAAACATTTTCAAACAATAAAAAAGGAGATAAAATGGGATTAATAAAAGCTGCATTCAACGCTGTTGACAGCACTCTGGGCGATCAATGGCAGGAGTTCATAAAATGCGAGAATATGGACAACGACACCCTGATGGAAAAGCGAAATGCTACCGCAGGCGGAAGAAACAAGACAGGTCAGATAACAAAAGGCAGCCGAATCATGGTTTCGCCGGGTCAGGTGGCTGTCATCTTCGATTCGGGTAACATACTCGACGCTACTGCGGAAGAAGGCGTATATACATTCGATGCAAGTTCGTCGCCATCGTTTTTCGCAGGCCAGTTCGGTGACGTGTTCAAGGAAATGTGGCAGCGTTTCAAGTACAATGGCACACCTGCCAAGGAACAGTCGGTGTTCTATTTCAACGTAAAGGAAATAATTAACAATAAATTCGGCACGGCAGCTCCGATAATGTTTCAGGACTGGTCTCACGCCATTCCGAACCAGATGACGGGTTCGCTCAACCCAATGAAGGTTGACGTACGCTGCTTCGGACAATACACTTTCCAGATTTTCGACCCCTGCGTGTTCATGCGCACCTATGCGGGCACGGCCGACAAAGTCACGAAATCTGAAATTCTCGAACAGATGCGTGCCGAAGTCATGGCTGCTTTCCAGAATGTCCTCAACGAAATGGGCAACAGCAAACACCGTGTTCCGGTTCTCGAACTTCCCAGCTACACAAACGAAATAAAACAGGTGATGGACGAACGCGTCTTCGACGAACCTATCCGCCGTCGCGGTCTCAAACTTATCAGCTTTGCTGTGGAATCGGTTACCCTTACCGAAGAAAGCAACAAACGTATCGAACAGTACGAAAACAACTCCAACTCAATGATGCAGCAGGGACGCATACTTGATGTCATGGAAACGGCAGCCGGTAATGCCGGCGGTGCTGCAGCAGGCTTCATGGGTTTGGGTATGATGAATATGACAACCGGCGGCATGTCAGGTGGTGTCATGCAGAATGCCTTCAACGGTCAGGGACAGCAGGTTCAGTATGACCCGTACGGTCAGCAAGGTGCTTCACAGGGCGGTATTAAATGCGCCAAATGCGGTATCGTGTTCACCGGCAAGTTCTGCCCCGAATGCGGAACTCCTGCACCAGCCATGCAGGTTCAGAAAAAATGTGCCAAATGTGGAACTGAATTCACTGGCAAATTCTGTCCGGAATGCGGAACTCCGGCACCGGCCGACGGCCCGAAGAAATGTCCCGAATGCGGAGCCGAAGTTACGGGTAAATTCTGCCCCGAATGCGGTCATAAAATGGAATAGCGACGAAACTGTTCACAGTAAAAAAGCGGACTTTCGGGTCCGCTTTTTTTATTCTGGTGAGAATGCCTATTTCCTTCTTGAGGAGTCGTAACCTTTCATCAGACCGACATTGGCATTGTCGAGGAATTCGAGTACGGTTTTTCCCTCTTCGGTATTGCCGTAAAGTTCCGTTACCTGTTCTTTGGCGTGGCTGACATTCATACCCGACTGGAAAATCAGGCGGTAGATGTTCTGTATTGTATCAATGGACTCCTGCGAAAATCCGCGGCGGTGCAGACCGAGAGAGTTTATACCTGCGTATGAGATGGGGTAGCGGGCAGCCTTCACGTAGGGAGGAATGTCTTTGTCGACAAGCGAACCTCCGGCAGTTATTACGTGTGCTCCGATATGTACGAATTGCAGTATGGCAGTCTTGCCGCCCATTATGGCATAGTCGCCCATGACGATGTGTCCGGCGAGTGTGGTGTTGTTGGCAAAAACGCAGTTGTTCCCCACCACACAGTCGTGGGCAACGTGCACATAAGCCATCAGCAGGTTGTTGTCCCCGATGCGGGTTTCACCCGAAGCCTTGGTTCCGCGGTTTATGGTTACGTATTCTCGGATAGTATTGTTGTCGCCTATTATGGCAAGGGTTTTCTCCCCTTCGAATTTCAGGTCTTGTGGAATTGCCGAGATTACAGCCCCCGGAAATATACGGCAGTTTTTGCCGATGCGTGCTCCCGGAAATATTGTCACATTCGGTCCAATCCAAGTATTGTCGCCTATCTCAACATCATCGTAAATAGTGGTAAAATTGCCTATTTCAACATTTTTACCGATTTTTGCATTGGGATTGATGTCTTTCAAAATATTCTGCATAGGTCGCTTTTTTATTTTTTGTTTTTATCCTTTATTATCTTTGCCATCATCATTGCCTCGCAGACAAGATTGCTGCCGACATATACCTGCCCCTTCATTTTTACAATGCCGCGGCGCATGGGTTCGGTTAATTTCAACTTCATGACCATGGTGTCTCCCGGTATGACTACCCTGCGGAATTTCACTTCGTCTATTTTCATGAAATAAGTGGAGTAGAGTTCGGGGTCGGGAACGTCTTTCAGTACAAGTATGCCACCGACCTGTGCCATGGCTTCGATTTGCAGAACGCCCGGCATTACCTGCTGGTCGGGGAAATGGCCTTGGAAGAACGGCTCGTTGGTCGTTACGTTTTTTACTCCTACGATATAGTCCTTGCCCATGTCCACGATTCTGTCCACCATCAGGAACGGGTATTTGTGCGGGAGTATTTTGCGTATGTCGTCAATGTTGAACACCGGCGGCAGGGTGGGGTCGTAATGGGTGATGGTTTTCTTTTTGTTGGTTTCGAGATGCTGTTTTATGAGTTTGGCAAAAGCCACGTTAGCTTTGTGGCCGGGGCATTTTATCATGAAATGGCCTTTGATGTTTTTGCCTACGAGCGAGAGGTCTCCGATGAAATCGAGCAGTTTGTGGCGTGCAGGCTCGTTGTCGAAATATTTCTGAACGTTGTTCAGCGTGCCTTCGTGTACTTCAAGTTTCGATATGTCTTTGTTGAAGAGTTTTGCGAGGTGTTCGAGCTCTTCTTCGGAGAGTTCTTTGTTTACGAAAACGAGAGCGTTGTCCACGTCTCCGCCTTTGATGAGGTTGTTCTGCTGCAGGAACTCTAGTTCGTGTATGAATACGAACGTGCGGCAAGGTGCTATTTCCTTTGTGTAGTCCTGACTGTTGTCGAACTGTGCAATCTGTTCGCCGAGGACTGTGGTCTTGTAGTCTATTATGGTGGTTACTTTGAAATCATTGGCAGGAATCGCAATCATTTCTATGCCTTCATCGGGAATGGTATAGGAAATGTTCTCGGTTATTTTTTCGTATTTGCGTTCGTTGGGCAGTTCCGTGATGCCTGCTTTCGTGATTTCTTCCACCCATATCTTGGAACTTCCGTCAAGTATCGGTATTTCTTCACCGTCGGTTTCAACGATGACGTTGTCCACTTTCATGCCTCTGAGGGCAGAAAGCAGGTGCTCGATAGTGGCTATGCGCACATTGTCTACCGTGAGTGTGGTTCCGCGTGAGGTGTCGGAAACATAATCGACATTTGCGGGAATCTCTACTGCCGGATTTTTGTCTATACGTTTGAAAATCACTCCATTGCATTGGGTAGTCGGTTTTATTGTTACCGATACTACTTTGCCGGTATGGAGTCCTTTGCCGGTGATTTGTATTTCTTTTTTTAGTGTAGTTTGATATTCCATAAGTTGTTGCAAAAGTACGATTTTTTTTTGATTTTTCCCCAAAAAAAAATCAAGTTGTTGATTTATAGTGTACTACTGTTTTACGGGTACCAGCTTATAGTTTGAGTTGATTCTGTAGAAGTTGATAACTTGGTTTTCGAGACCTGAATTTTCACTGGAACGGCTGAAAGAATATTGGTACAGCATTGCTGTCTGATTCGGAAGGTTCGGTTTTTTCCAGAATTCCTTTCCGTTCAAATTCACTCCAGTCACGAAGTACACTATTATGTCGTTGCCGAGGGCAGCGTAGTTGTTAAGAGGTTCTGTTTTGTATTCTTCTTTGAACTTGTCTATGAAAACCTTGTGTTTGGGGTTGGCATAGTCGAGGTATGATTGTGTGAAAACGTGATAGTTTAGGCGTTGGAGTTGGGAATAGTCCACATCCTCGTACTTGTTCATCCAGTTGGATGTTGAAATCAGTACTGGCGGATTTTTCTTCACGGAGAACAGTTTGTTCATGATGAGGCTCGACTGGGTTTTGTTTTTGTTTTTGTCCTGATCGTAGATGTTTATGACAATGTTGTTTTCGTCATTTTTGAGCATGCCGGCGAGTTTTGAGTTTGCGCTCCAGTCGAAAATGGTATATTTTATGGAACTTTGTCCTTGGAGCTGGGTTTGGAAGGCATCAAGCCATGGTTTTTCGTTCTTGGAGTTTGAGTGAACTACGAAAACGTTGGGATTCTTGTAGTTTTTGACTATCATTGTCAGCATGTTGCGGACTATGCTTTCCTGCGACGGACTTATTTTTATGACATAGGGGTTGCCGTTTACTATTTCGGAACGTGTCGAAAGCGGGTTTACGATAAATATGTTGTTCTGTTTTGCAAGTGATGCTGCCGTTTCAAAAGCTTTCTTTTCGAGAAGTGCGATGATGAAATCGGATTCTGCCATGTTGTATTCGCTGAATGCGTGCGTTACCTTTTCCGGCAGGTCTCCGGGAACGTCGGCAACGGTGAGGTTGACGTTTATGCCGCAAGATTCCAATGATTTCAGCCCCAGCAGGATACCTTCGTAGAACTGAATGAATTCAAACGACTTGTAGTTCCTTTTTCTTCTTTGTTCAAGGTCGAATTTTGATGTGGATATTTCATCTATCTGATCCAGATACAGCGGTATCAGGAGGGATACCTTTATGGTTTTGCCGGAAGTGTTTTTCGGTTTTGCTGCCGAAGCGTTTTCGGTGTTTGAGTTTACGGGAACAAGGTTGGCTTGCGGTTCCGGATAAATCTTCGGTTTTTCACCGGTTTTCGGGCTGGCAGGTTCCTTGGCTGCTGGAGCGGCCGAATTGCGTCCTGAGGTTTGGTGGGCTGGCTGTGTCTCGGTTTTAGGTTTTTCCGTACAGGCAAGCGCGTTGCTGGATTGTTCGTTGGGTGTGCTTTTGTTTGCTTTCTGGTGTTTTATCGGCTCGTATATCTTTTTGTCTTTTACGGTGTTTTGCGAGACATCGCCATCAGTTTTTTTTTTCTCGTTTTTCTTTACACCTGCTACTGGTGCTGTTTTCTGTTCCGGGGTTTCAGCGACTTTCGGGCTGTTTTTTGTGTTGTCCGGTTCCGAAGCTTTTACGGGCTCTGCCTTTGACTGTTCGGTGTTTTTGTTCTTGGCAACCGGCATTTTTATGACTTCTCCGATTTTCAGGGTGTTTTCCTGCAGACGAGGATTCAGTTTCATTATCTCTTCAACAGAAACGTCGTATTCTTTGGAAAGGCTGTAGAGAGTGTTGCCTTTTTTTATTACGTAATATTTGTATTCTGGAGGAGGAAGTGTTTCATTTACAGGGAGATACACTTTGTCTCCAATGGAAATCTTGTCAATGTCTCCGTCATACACGGCATCTTGATATTTTACATGGTAAGCACGCGATATGGAAAAGAGTGTCTGACCTTTTTCCACAACGTGTACGTAATATTTCTTGCCTTTGATGCTGGTTGTTTCCTTGCTCACGGTTATTGTGTTCTGTGCCGCAGCAAAAGCTACGGTGCAAAACATCATGAAGGATAATACGAATTTTTTTATGTTCATGGTTTGAATGATTTTTTTCGTTTAGCAGAAATTTTATTCCCATTCTATTGTTGCCGGTGGTTTGGAACTGATGTCGTACACAACGCGGTTTACGCCTTTCACCTCGTTGATGATTTTGTTCGATATCTTGGCGAGAAAATCGTAGGGCAGGTGGCTCCAGTCTGCGGTCATGCCGTCGATGGATTCCACTGCACGCAGTGCCACCACGTTTTCGTATGTGCGTTCGTCGCCCATTACTCCTACCGACTGTATCGGGAGCAGTATGGCTCCGGCTTGCCATACCTTGTCATAGAGGTCGTATTCACGCAGACCGCTTATGAATACGTCATCAACATTCTGTAGTATTTCCACTTTCTCCGGAGTTATGTCGCCGAGAATCCTTATGGCAAGTCCCGGACCCGGGAAGGGGTGGCGTCCGAGAAGGTCACGTTTCAGGCCTATTTCGCGTCCTACGCGGCGTACTTCGTCTTTGAACAGCGAACGAAGCGGCTCTACAAGTTGTAGTTTCATGTAATCAGGCAGACCGCCTACATTGTGGTGCGATTTTATGGTTACCGACGGACCTTTGACCGACGAGGATTCTATCACGTCGGGGTATATCGTGCCTTGTCCGAGCCATTTTACCTGAGTAAACTTCTTCGATTCTTCGTCGAACACGTCTATGAAGGTCTTGCCTATGGCTTTGCGTTTCTTTTCAGGGTCGGTAACTCCTTTCAGTACATCGTAGAACCTTTGTTTGGCATCAACGCCGGTAACGTTGAGCCCCATGTCCTGATACGATTCGAGCACGTTTCTGAATTCGTTTTTGCGGAGAAGTCCGTTGTCCACGAAAATACAGTGCAGGTTTTTGCCTATTGCCTTGTGGAGCAGAACGGCAGCTACCGAGGAATCCACTCCGCCTGAAAGGCCGAGTACCACTTCGTCGTCGCCGATTTTTGCTTTCAGTTCCCGCACCGTTGTCTCCACGAACGAGGCCGGTGTCCACGACTGGTCACAGCGGCAGATGTCCACTACGAAATTGCGGAGCATTTTCAGACCTTCGAGCGAATGGCTCACTTCGGGGTGGAACTGTATGGCGTAAGTTTGTTCGTTTTCAATCTGATAGCCAGCATATTTTACCGAGTCGGTACTGCAGATGAGCCGGTAGTTTTCGGGAACCCTTTCTATGGTGTCGCCGTGCGACATCCATACTTGGCTGTTGGGCGAAATGCCTTTCAGCAGGGGATTTTGGGTGTCGATATACTGCAGGTTGGCACGGCCGTATTCCCGTATTTTCGAAGGCAGCACGTTGCCACCGCCTGTCTTTGCAAGATATTGTGCACCGTAGCAGACTGCCAACAGGGGGAGTTTGCCCTTGATTGCCGAAAGGTCGGGCTGGGGAGCATCGGCATCGTTGCATGAATACGGGCTGCCCGAAAGCACTACACCTTTCACCTCGGCGGTGAGTTCCGGAATTTTATTGTATGCGTGTATCTCGCAGTAAACGTTCAGTTCCCTGATTTTTCTCGCAATAAGCTGTGTGTACTGCGAACCGAAATCCAAAATTATTATTGTCTGCATGTTATTTTTTGTCTGTATATGAAAAATGCAAAGATACGATTTTTTTTCGTAATACGGAAATTTTATTTTGTTTTACCGTGTAAACTATTGAAGTTCAATTTGTTGTAAAAACTGACATTGCTTAAAAAAACGATGCAAAAACAGCGGGTATGTAGAGTGGCGAATCAAGGCACGCCACCAAGCCATCGATACGGCAGAATGTATGGTTACGAACTGCGACTACATAATTGATAAAATGGGACTCGACAGAAGCAAAGCGATGGCAACCGTGAAACAATACCTGTTCAACGACAGATACGCGACACAGGCAACAGGACTGAAAAACGGACTTCTCGACGCATTTATTGCAGAGCCGCCAACGAGCGGATATATTCCTACTTATAGAGTAGTGTGCGAGCCTTCAAATTGAGAATAAAAAGAGAACAACTCTGACAACCCAGAGATGAACACCGAATCATCAGGCACGGCGTCAGCGTAACAGTAATAATGCATATCGGCGTCGGCCAAGGCCAAACACAGTTCAATCGGCATTGAAGAAGGCGGCGTGGCTTTTTTCACAAAAAGGCAGAAGACTATCATTACTCCCGCCCTTGACCCATAAATACTCGCCTGTTTGACAGACTAAAGCATGTCCATTTTTGAGTTTTTTGTGGATTGCATTAATTTCACCGCGCGTAAGGTAAGATTGAGAAATTTACACTTTTTTAATTTTTCTTCTTTAGTCATAACTTCAAATTTTTGCAAAGATATGATATTTTCATGACATGGCCAAATAAAAACCGCTGAAAAACCTTAGTGTTTGACAGGAGTTTTTTTCGTGAGACATTTCTCAACAAAAATCTGTTGATAAATAAGTCGGAAAAAAGTGTGTGAAGGGTGTGTTTTTTTGGAAAAAACGGTGAAAAACTTACGGAAAAACCTTCGGGAAAGAGAAAAAATATCAATGAGTTACAAAAAAATGTATTTTATAATATATTGTAAAACAATATGTTGCAAGGGTTTTAACTTTTTTTTTAGTAAAAGTGTTGAAAAAGTTTTGCCAGTTCAAAAAAAAGATGTATTTTTGCAGTCCCAAAAATGGGCGAAAAATATAAAGTTTTAAACAGTAAAGATATAATAAAAAAGTAAAATGCCAACAATTCAACAATTAGTTCGCAAAGGACGTCAGAAACTGGAGTACAAGAGTAAATCTCCTGCATTAGATTCCTGTCCGCAACGAAGAGGAGTTTGTACACGTGTTTACACTACAACCCCCAAGAAACCTAACTCGGCAATGCGTAAAGTAGCCAGAGTACGTTTAACAAACCAAAAGGAAGTAAATGCTTACATACCGGGCGAAGGCCACAACCTGCAGGAACACTCCATCGTTATGATCAGAGGAGGTCGTGTGAAAGACCTTCCGGGTGTAAGATACCACATCATTCGCGGAGCATTGGATACATCTGGAGTTGACGGCAGAAGACAACGTCGTTCCAAATACGGTGCAAAACGTCCGAAACAAGCAAAATAAATTAAGTAACATTTAGCTTTCAATAAAAGAGATGAGAAAAGCAAGACCAAGAAAGAGAATAATATTGCCGGACCCGAAGTTTAACGACGTGTTGGTGACTAAGTTCGTCAACAACCTCATGATGGGCGGTAAAAAAACCATAGCTTACAAGATATTTTACGAAGCAATAGACGTTGTATCGGAACGCACAAGCGAAGACGGCTTGGAAGTTTGGAAAAAAGCACTCAACAACGTAACTCCTTCTGTAGAAGTACGCAGCCGTCGTATCGGTGGTGCAACTTTCCAGATTCCTTCTGAAATACGCCCCGAAAGAAAACAGTCTATCGGAATGAAAAACCTTATCGGTTTTGCACGTAAAAGAAGCGAAAAGACAATGGCTCAGAAACTTGCAGGCGAAATACAGGCCGCTTACAAGGAAGAAGGTGCAGCTTTCAAACGTAAAGAGGACATCCACAGAATGGCAGAAGCCAACAAGGCATTCTCTCACTTCAAATTCTAATACACTTATATAAAGCAAGAACACGACAATGGCCGATCTGAAATATACGAGGAACATTGGCATAATGGCACACATCGACGCAGGTAAAACAACAACTACCGAGCGTATCTTGTTCTATACAGGCAAAAACTACAAACTCGGCGAAACCCACGACGGCTCCGCCACCATGGACTGGATGGAACAGGAACAGGAACGTGGCATTACCATCACTTCGGCCGCAACGACAGTATTCTGGAAATACCGCAACGAAAACTATAAATTCAATATAATCGACACCCCGGGTCACGTCGATTTCACCGTCGAAGTCGAACGTTCGCTCCGCGTACTCGATGGCGCAATAGCAATATTCTGTGCCGTCGGCGGTGTGGAACCTCAGTCCGAAACGGTATGGCGTCAGGCCGACAAATACAACGTGCCCCGTATAGCTTTCGTGAACAAGATGGACAGAGCTGGTGCCGACTTCTTCTCGGTAGTAAGCCAGATAAAGGAAAAACTCGGTACGACACCTATCCCCCTGCAGATACCTATCGGACAGGAAGACCTCTTCAAAGGAGTTGTTGACCTCATTTCCAACAAGGCACTCATCTGGGACGAAGAATCCAACGGTTCCAAGTTCTATGAGGTTGAAATGCCGGAAGACCTGAAAGACGTGGTTGCCGAATATCGTCAGAAACTCATCGAAGGCGTGGCAGAAGAAAACGAAGAACTCATGAACAAGTTCTTCGACAACCCCGATTCCATAACCGAAGACGAAATTCTGGCCGAAATACGCAAGGCAACCCTGTCGATGAAGATTACGCCCGTGCTTTGTGGCGCATCGTTCAAGAACAAAGGCATTCAGGCACTCCTCGATGCTGTAGTCGCATTCTTGCCAAGCCCTCTCGACGTAAAGGAAATAGACGGAATAAACCCGAAAACCGACGCAGAAGAAAGCCGCGCAGTCGATGCAAAAGCCCCGTTCTCGGCTCTCGCATTCAAGATTGCCACCGACCCCTATGTGGGACGCATTTGCTTCTTCAGAGTGTATTCCGGTACACTGGAATCCGGATCCTACGTTTACAATGCCTCTACAGGCAAGAAAGAACGCATATCACGCATACTCCAGATGCACGCCAACAAACAGAATCCGTTGGACAAGATAGAAGCCGGCGACATCGGAGCAGCTGTAGGATTCAAGGAAATAAAAACGGGAAATACTCTCTGTGACGAAAAACACCCGATTATACTGGAATCAATGAAATTCCCCGAACCCGTCATCGGAATAGCCATCGAACCAAAAACACAGGCCGACATCGACAAGATGAACAACGCCCTCATGAAACTGGTCGAAGAAGATCCGACACTCGTCGTGAAAAGCGATGAAATGTCCGGTCAGACTATTCTCAACGGAATGGGTGAACTTCATCTGGATATAATCCTCGACCGCATGAGAAGGGAATTCGGCGTCGAAGTAAATCAGGGTACTCCGCAGGTAGCATACAAGGAAGCCATCACCAGAACATGCCAGCACCACGAAATCTACAAGAAACAGACAGGCGGTAAAGGCAAATTCGCCGACATACTGTTCGAAATTGGTCCGGCCGATGAAGGCTTCAAAGGTCTGCAGTTCGTAAACGACGTAAGAGGCGGCGACATACCGAAAGAATACATGCCTGCCATCGAAAAAGGTTTCAAGACTGCAATGCAGAACGGCGTTTTGGGCGGATATCCGGTGGAAAGCATGAAAGTACGGATAATCGACGGATCCTATCACCCGGTAGATTCCGACGCTCTGTCGTTCGAACTTTGTGCAAGAATAGGCTTCAGAGAAGCCTGCCGCAAAGCAGAACCGATACTTCTGGAACCCGTGATGAAACTGGAAGTCATAACTCCCGACGCCTACCTCGGCGACGTTACCGGAGACCTGAACCGGAGAAGAGGAACTTTGGAAAACGTGGTTGCGAAAGTCGGCGCACAGGCAGTCCATGCCAAAGTGCCGCTGCAACATATGTTCGGCTACGTTACCGCTTTGAGGACGATAACCTCAGGCCGCGCAAATTCTACAATGGAGTTCTCGCACTATGCCGAACTTCCGAAGGATATGGTTGAAAATATATTGAAGAAATAAATTAAATAAACGATTTATAAATAAACAAAACCGTGAGTCAAAGAATTAGAATTAAATTGAAATCTTACGATCACAATTTGGTTGACAAATCAGCCGAAAAAATCGTAAAAACCGTAAGAATGACGGGTGCAGTTGTCAATGGTCCCATACCACTGCCAACCAACAAAAAGATTTTTACAGTAAACCGTTCGACTTTCGTCAACAAGAAATCAAGAGAACAGTTTGAACTCAGTTCTTACAAACGCTTGATGGACATCTACAGCTCTTCATCGAAGACTATTGATGCTCTGATGAAACTCGAGTTGCCGAGCGGCGTAGAAGTAGAAATCAAAGTCTGATATTACGGCAAAAGAAAGTAAAGAAACGTCAGCCAATGTACGACAAGCAAGCTGACAAGGAAAAAACAAGTAAAAAAAACAAAAAATGTCAGGATTATTAGGAAAGAAAATTGGAATGACCAGTTTGTTCGATGCCAACGGAAAACAACTTCCGTGCACAGTTATAGAAGCTGGTCCTTGTGTTGTAACACAAGTGAAGACATTGGAAAAAGACGGATACGAAGCTATCCAGCTGGCTTTTGAAGAAAAGAAGGAAAGCCACACTACAAAACCAATGAAAGGGCATTTTGCAAAAGCAAACACTACCCCAAAACGTTATTTGGCCGAATTCTCCCGTTTCGAGGAAGGTCACAAGAAAAAATTCGGTGAAATATTGGACGTAACAGTATTCGAAGAAGGCGAATTCCTCGATGTAGTAGGAAACTCGAAAGGTAAAGGTTTCCAAGGTGTAGTAAAAAGACACGGATTCAGCGGTGTAGGTGACCTTACACACGGCCAGCACGACCGTCTGAGAGCTCCGGGTTCGGTGGGAGCATCATCCTACCCGTCACGCCTGTTCAAAGGTCTGCGCATGGCAGGACGTACCGGTGGAAAACGCGTCAAGGTACAAAACCTTCAGATCGTGAAGATTATCCCCGAAAAGAATTTGATATTAGTAAAAGGATCCGTACCAGGACCAAAAGGTTCAATTTTAAAATTAGAAAGATGGAGTTAAAAGTATATAATATCAACGGCAGCGAAACAGGTAGAACAGTTACTTTGGACGATTCTATCTTCGCAATAAAACCCAACGACCACGCAATATATCTGGATTGCAAGCAATACATGGCAAACCAGCGTCAGGGTACACACAAATCGAAAGAAAGAAGCGAAATAAGCGGATCTACACGCAAACTCGGTCGCCAGAAAGGTGGTGGCGGAGCCCGTCGTGGTGATATCAACTCGCCGGTATTGGTCGGCGGTGCGAGAGTGTTCGGACCCAAACCCAGAGATTACCGTTTCAAACTGAACCTGAAACTGAAACGTCTGGCACGTCGTTCGGCACTGACTTACAAAGCAATCGAAAATGCACTCATGGTTGTTGAAGACTTCTCGATGGAAGCACCGAAAACCAAAAAAATGATCGAAATCGTTAATAATTTGAAAATTGCAGAAAAAAAATCACTTTTTGTTTTTGCAGAACCAAATAATTTCGTATCTTTGTCAGCCCGGAACTTACAAAATGTAAATGTTGTAAAAGCTTCTGAGTTAAATACTTATGGCATTATGGCAGCATCAAGTTTAGTACTTTCGGAAAGCGCAATTTCGGAAATTGCCCGTATTTTGGCAGTAAAATAACTAAATTGTGAACAAATAAAAGAAAAGAAACACGATGAATATTATAGTAAAACCGCTGATAAGTGAAAAAATGACAAAAGTAACGGATAAGATGTCAAACCGTTGCGGTTTTGTCGTTGATAAACGGGCGAACAAAATTCAAATAAAAAATGCTGTAGAGAAATTTTACAACGTTAAGGTTGTTGACGTAAACACCATCAACTATAGCGGAAAGGTAAAATCTCGTTACACCAAAGCTGGCTTCATAACCGGCAAGACTGCCGCTTATAAGAAAGCGATAGTAACATTAGCAGAAGGAAATACAATAGACTTTTTTAGCAATATTTAAAAAGAGAGATGGCTTTAAAAAAATTCAAACCGACAACACCGGGACAGCGTCATAAAGTAGTCGTTACTTTCGACGATATCACAGCGTCCAAACCAGAAAAGACTCTGGTTATGGGTCATGGTAAATCAGGTGGTAGAAACAATCAGGGTAAAATGACCATGCGCTACATTGGCGGCGGTCATAAGAAATTGTATCGTTTTATCGACTTCAAGAGAGAAAAAGATTCAATACCCGCAGTTGTAAAAACCATTGAATACGACCCCAACAGAACTTCACGCATAGCATTGGTATTCTATGCCGACGGTGAAAAACGCTACATCTTGGCTCCCCAAGGATTGAAAGTCGGTCAGACAGTTATGTCAGGTAGCGGAGTTGCCCCGGAAATCGGCAACACATTGCCATTAGGTGAAATACCTTTTGGAACATTGATACATAACATCGAATTGCGTCCCGGTCAGGGTGCGAAAATGGTCCGCAGTGCCGGTGCATACGCACAGCTCATGTCAAGAGACGGAAAATACGCAGCGATAAAAATGCCTTCGGGTGAAATGCGTCTTATCCTCCAGTCTTGCCGTGCAACCGTTGGAATCGTTTCCAATGCCGAACACAATTTGGAAGTATCAGGAAAAGCTGGTCGCAGCAGATGGTTAGGTCGCCGTCCACGTACCCGTGGCGTAGTAATGAACCCAGTAGATCACCCGATGGGTGGTGGTGAAGGCCGTCAGGCCGGAGGACACCCGCGTTCACGCAAGGGTATCCCAGCCAAGGGTTACAAGACTCGTGCTCCTAAGAAAGCTTCGACTAAATACATCATTGAAAGAAGAAAGAAATAATAACGATTAAATTAAAAGAAAAGAGATGAGTCGTTCATTAAAAAAAGGTCCGTACATTTTCCATAAATTGGAAAAAAGAGTGATAGAGGCAGCTCAATCAAACAAGAAAGCAACCATCAAAACATGGTCAAGAGCATCTATGATCTCTCCCGACTTTGTAGGACAAACAATAGCAGTTCATAACGGAAATAAATTTATTCCGGTTTATGTGACAGAAAACATGGTTGGACACAAATTGGGAGAATTTGCCCCCACAAGAATTTTCCGCGGACACGCCGGACAAAAAGATAAAGGTAACAAATAAAACAATTCGCAGAAATGGGACGTAGAAAACATAATAGTGCCGAAGCACGCAAAGAAGCCCAGAAAACAGTTTACATGGCAAAGTTGATGAACAATCCTACTTCGCCGAGAAAAACTCGTCTGGTTGCCGATTTAATACGTGGTTTAGATGTAGATAAAGCCCTTGGTGTATTGCAATACAGTCCAAGAGAATCTGCTCCGAAAATGCGTAAACTCTTATTGTCAGCTATAGCTAACTGGCAATCCAAAAATGAAGGCCAAAGATTGGAAGACAACAAACTTTACGTTAAAACCGTAATGGTTGACGGTGGCCGCCAAATGAAACGTTTGCGCACAGCACCACAAGGAAGAGGATACAGAATCAGAAAACGCTCAAACCATATCACTATGGTACTTGGCAACAGAACTGAAGAAAACGTTCAAACTGAAACTCCTCAGGAAGTACAAGAACAAAATTAGTAAATTCAAAGAGAAAAAAGAATGGGACAGAAAACTAACCCAATAGGAAACAGACTGGGAATCATAAGAGGATGGGATTCCAATTGGTATGGTGGCCGCAAATTCGAACAGAAAATAGTAGAAGACGACAAAATACGCCGTTATCTCAACGTTCGCCTTGCAAAAGCCAGTATATCAAAAATATACATTGAAAGAACTTTGAAGCTCCTGACAGTTACCATCAGTACGGCAAAACCGGGTCTTGTAATAGGCAAGAACGGCAGCGATGTCGATACTTTGAAAGAAGAATTGAAGAAACTGACGGGAAAAGAAGTCCAAATCAATGTATCAGAAGTAAAACGTCCGGAAATGGATGCCGTTTTGGTTGCTCAAAACATAGCACGCCAGATTGAAGGCCGTGTACAATACAGAAGAGCAATAAAAATGGCCATCGCTTCGACAATGCGTATCGGTGCAGAAGGTATAAAGGTTTCTGTATCGGGCCGTATAGGAGGCGCCGAAATGGCACGTACCGAACACTACAAGGAAGGTAGAACTCCGCTTCATACCCTTCGTGCAGATATCGACTACTCGCAGGCAGAAGCCCACACTACATACGGTAGAATAGGCGTTAAAGTTTGGATCTGCAGAGGTATCGTATACGGAAAACGTGAACTCGTTCCCTCAACAGTCGGCGGCATACAGGCCAAAGAAAAAAGAAGTGCCGGCCCGCGCACAGCGGCTCCAGCCCGTACAAGAAGAACAAGAAATAATAAAGGTTAAAAATTTCATTTAAAGAAAAGTAACAATGTTACAGCCGAAAAAAACAAAATATAGAAAGCAGCAAAAAGGGAAAATCAAAGGAAACGCCCACAGAGGTTACGAACTTTCCTTCGGTACTTTCGGTATCAAGTCCCTTGAAACGTGTTTCATCACGGGAAGACAAATAGAGGCTGCACGTCAAGCGGTAACACGTCATATGAAACGTGAAGGACAAATATGGATCCGTATATTCCCGGACAAACCCATAACCAAAAAGCCTAACGAAGTACGTATGGGTAAGGGTAAGGGTGCTCCGGAATATTTCGTTGCAAGAGTAATGCCGGGAACAATTCTGTTCGAAGCAGAAGGCGTTCCAATGGAAGTTGCAAAGGAAGCTCTCCGTCTGGCAGCACAGAAATTGCCTATAACGACCAAATTTGTTGTTAAAAGGGATTATGTAGAAGAAGCTTAAAACAGAGAAAAAGATGAAAAATAAATTAGTATTGAAAGAGCTTTCGACTGCTGAAGTTCAAGAACGGTTGGATGTAGAAAGAGATCTGTTGCAGAAAATGAAAATAAATCATGCAATATCTCCCATCGAAAACCCAAATAAAATTAAAGAAAGTAGAAAAATTATCGCACGTTGTTTGACTGAACTTCGCCGACGCGAACTTGCAGAAAACAAATAAGCAGCGGGCTGATTAATCCAAATCAAAGAGATGGAAAGAAATTTAAGAAAAGAAAGAATCGGTCTTGTTGTGAGCAATAAAATGGATAAATCCATTGTTGTTTTGGTAGAACGAAAAGTAAAACACCCGAAATACGGGAAGTTTGTAAAGAAAAGTACCAAATTCATGGCTCACGATGAAAAAAATGAATGCAACATTGGTGATTCTGTAAGAATAATGGAGACAAGACCATTGAGCAAAAACAAATGTTGGAGATTAGTTGAAATAATAGAAAGAGCTAAATAGTTATGATACAACAAGAAACAAGATTGGTAGTTGCCGATAATAGTGGAGCAAAAAGTGCTTTGTGCATCAGAGTACTTGGCGGAACTAAAAGAAGATATGCTTCTTTAGGCGACAAAATAGTGGTGGCAATAAAAGATGCCATACCATCAGGTAATATTAAGAAAGGAGCTGTTTCAAAAGCTGTTGTAGTTCGCACGAAAAAGGAAGTAAGACGCCAGGACGGTTCTTACATCCGCTTTGACGACAATGCTTGCGTATTGTTGACTGCAGCCGACGAATTGCGAGGAACACGTATTTTCGGACCGGTAGCACGTGAGCTGCGTGAAAAACAATTTATGAAAATAGTGTCATTAGCTCCTGAAGTTTTATAAACGCAAAAAAACACGTAAAAAGATATGAAATTGCACGTAAAGAAAGGGGATACCGTAAAGGTGATAGCTGGCGAGGACAAAGGTGCTGTCGCTAAAGTGCTGAAAATGTATCCCGAAAAGAATCGCGCCATCGTAGAAGGAGTAAATATGGTAAAGAAACATACCAAACCCAATGCCAAGAACACTCAGGGAGGTATAGTGGAAAAAGAAGCTCCTATTCATATTTCAAACCTCATGCTTGTTGAAAACAATGTGCCGACAAGAACAGGTAGAAAAATTGATGAAAAAACAGGTAAATTAGTTCGCTATTCTAAAAAATCAGGGGAGGTAATTAAATAATGGAATATCAAGCAACATTAAAAACAAAGTACAAGGAAGAAATCGTTCCTTCTTTGATGAAAGAGTATAGCTACAAAACTATCATGCAGGTACCGCGTCTGCTTAAGATAACCTTGAACCAAGGTCTGGGCAAGGCAGCCATCGCTGACAAGAAAGTGATAGACCAGGGTGTTGAGGAAATGACCTTGATAGCCGGTCAGAAAGCAGTTGCAACGAAATCCAAAAAGGATATTTCGAACTTCAAGTTGAGAAGAGGAATGCCTATCGGAGTCAGAGTAACATTGCGCGGCGAAAGAATGTACGAATTCTTGGAACGTCTTATCACAGCTTCAATTCCCCGTATCAGAGACTTCAGAGGTATCAATGATAAGGGTTTCGACGGAAGAGGAAACTATACATTCGGTATTTCCGAACAGATTATATTCCCTGAAATCGACATTGACAAGATAGCACGCATCCAAGGTATGGATATTACATTTGTAACATCAGCCAGAACCGACAAGGAAGCAATGTCGTTGTTAAAAGAATTTGGTTTACCATTTAAAAATCAAAAATAAGAAATAATGGCAAAAGAATCAATAAAAGCGAGAGAACGCAAAAGAGAAAGAATGGTTGCCCATTATGCAGCAAAAAGAGCCGCATTGAAGGAACAGGTACGTAAAGGCAGCCCGGAAGAAGTAGAAGCAGCTGTTATAGCATTGCAGAAATTACCGAAAAACGCACTCCCAGTACGTCTGCACAATCGTTGCAAACTTACCGGACGTCCCAAAGGATATATGCGTCAGTTCGGTATTTCACGTATCAATTTCCGTGAAATGGCAATATCGGGCCTGATCCCCGGCGTAAAGAAAGCAAGCTGGTAATAAATTAAAATAAGCGTTAAACATTAAAAAATAACGAAAATGGTAACAGATCCAATTGCAGATTATTTGACTCGTATGAGAAATGCTATAATGGCAAAACATAGAGTCGTAGAAATACCGGCATCGAATTTGAAGAAAGAAATGACCAAAATCCTTTTCGAAAAAGGTTATATTCTGAACTACAAATTTGAAGAAGATGCAAAACCTCAAATGATAAAGATTGCTTTGAAATACCACCCCGTAACGAAGATTTCGGCAATATCTAACCTTACACGCGTTAGTAGCCCGGGATTGAGAAAATACGTGGGAGTAGACCAAATGCCGAGAGTATTGAACGGCTTGGGAATAGCAATCATCTCTACATCAAAAGGTTTGATGACAGATAAGGAAGCTCGCAGCTTGAACGTTGGCGGTGAAGTTTTATGTTATATAAGCTAATTTAACAGAGGAGAAATAAGAATGTCAAGAATAGGAAACAGACCAATAAAATTAGCACAGGGTGTGGAAATATCCGTATCCCCCGAAAATGTGGTGACAGTAAAAGGTCCCAATGGTCAGATGACACAGAAGGTTGACCCGTGTGTAACTGTTACAATTGACAAAGACAACGGACAACTGAACCTCAACAGAGCATCCGATTCCAAGGAGCACAAGGCAATGCACGGTTTGTACAGAGCTTTGATTGCAAACATGGTAACAGGTGTGACTACTGGTTTCAAGGTAACTCAGGAAGTTATAGGTGTAGGATATAAAGTACAGGCAAACGGCCAGGTTTTGGAAATGTCGCTTGGTTATTCCCACACAATATTCTTCGAATTACCGCAGGAAATAAAAGTGGAAACAGTTTCTGAAAAAGGTAAGAATCCGTTAATAATAATGACATCGGCAGACAAACAACTGCTCGGTCAGGTTGCAGCAAAAATACGCTCGTTGCGTAAACCTGAACCTTACAAAGGCAAAGGTATCCGCTTCCAAGGTGAAGTCGTACGTAAGAAAGCTGGCAAGGCTGCTGCTAAGTAGTATAAGAACCATAAAAAACACATACTAATGGCAACGAAAAAAGATATAAGAAGAACAAAAATAAAATATAGAATTCGTCATAAAATCAGCGGAACCACAGAAGCTCCCAGATTGACCGTGTTCAGAAGCAACAAGGAAATATATGCACAGGTTATTGACGATGTAAAGGGTGTAACACTGACAGCCGCCTCATCATTGGAAAAAGGCGTTGAAAAGAGTGGCACAAAAATAGAAATGGCAGCTAAAGTAGGTAAGTTAGTAGCCGAAAGAGCAATAGCCGCAGGAATTAATACCGTAGTATTTGACCGTAATGGTTATTTATATCACGGTCGTGTTAAATCGTTGGCTGATGCAGCCAGAGAAGGTGGATTAAAATTCTAAAAGTTATGGCAGAAGTAAATGTTAAAAGAGTAAAATCAAGCGAAATCGAATTTAAGGATCGTCTTGTTGCAGTCAATAGAGTGACAAAAGTTACCAAAGGTGGTAGAACTTTTAGTTTCTCGGCTATCGTAGTGATAGGCGACGAAAAAGGCGTTGTCGGATACGGCTTAGGAAAAGCAAAAGAAGTTACTGCTGCTATATCCAAAGGTATTGGTGAAGCAAAGAAGAATCTGGTGAAAGTCCCCGTTCTTAAAGGAACCATTCCTCACGAACAAGTAGGAAAATACAGCGGTGCAAAAGTATTTTTGAAACCGGCAGCTCCCGGTACGGGCGTTATCGCCGGCGGTGCCATGCGTGCAGTATTGGAAAGTGTCGGAGTTAAGGACGTGCTTGCAAAATCAAAAGGTTCGTCAAACCCGCATAGTGTAGTGAAAGCCACCATCAATGCTTTGCTGCAGATGAAAGATCCTTACACTGTCGCACAGTTGCGCGGTATCAACCTCGATAAAGTTTTCAATGGATAATAACGACTAATTACACAAAACACGATGAAAACATTAAAGATAAAACAAGTAAGAAGTAAAATTGGTCGTCCAGCACGCCAAAAAAGAACTTTAGAAGCACTGGGATTGAGAAAAATCAACCAAGAACGTGAAGTACAGGCTACTCCCGAGATACTTGGCATGATTGAAAAAGTACAACACTTGATCACAGTAGAAGAAATTTAAATAATACGGTAATTTTTTAAAAGAAGAGATATGAATTTAAGTAATTTGAAACCAGCAGTAGGTTCTGTAAAGCATTCCAAAAGAGTCGGTAGAGGTCAGGGTTCCGGTAAGGGCGGCACTTCTACACGCGGACACAAGGGTGCAAAAGCCCGCTCTGGTTATTCTCGCAAAGTAGGATTCGAAGGCGGTCAGATGCCTCTCTATAGAAGAGTTCCAAAATTTGGTTTTAAAAATATCAACAGAGTAGAATACGTTGCTATCAATATCGATACTTTGAATGCGTTGAGCGAAGCAAAACAAATTGAAAATTTTGACATCGATGTACTGAAGCAGAATGGTTTGATTTCCGGTAAGGACAGAGTGAAAGTTCTCGGTCGCGGCGAATTGAACGCAAAAATCAACGTGACAGCACACGCTTTTTCAGCTTCAGCAAAAAAAGCTATCGAAGATAAAGGTGGAGTAGTAACCATAATCTAACATTTTATGAAGAAATTAATCACAACACTGAAGAATATTTGGGCAATTGAAGACCTGAGAAAGAGAATACTATATACCCTCGGTTTGGTATTGGTATACAGAATCGGGTCGTACGTTGTACTTCCAGGTGTTGACCCCAACCAACTTACTGGTTTGCAGAATCAGACCAAGGACGGTATATTGGGTTTGTTGAATATGTTCTCGGGTGGTGCATTTTCACACGCATCCATCTTCGCTTTGGGTATCATGCCGTACATCACGGCATCTATCGTGATACAATTGTTCATGATGGTAATACCTTATTTCCAGAAGATGCAGCGTGAAGGCGAAAGCGGCCGCAGGAAAATGAACCAGATTACCAGAGTCCTCACTGTCCTGATTACAGCAGTACAGGCTCCGGCTTATATCAAGAATATGATATACCAGCTCGGCGCAACTTCAACAGCCATATATCCTTTTGACGGAAGTGCTCCCGGAGTATTCTTCTGGATATCAAGTATCGTAATCCTCACCTCGGGTACATTGTTCGTAATGTGGCTCGGCGAGCGTATTACCGATAAGGGTATAGGAAACGGTATTTCACTGCTGATTATGGTCGGCATCATTGCCCGTCTGCCGTTCGCACTGTTCGGTGAATTCGCTTCACGCATGGAAGACCAAGGCGGCGGTTTGGTAATGTTTGTTGTTGAAATCTTTGTATTGCTCGTTGTTATCTTGTTGTGCATCCTTTTGGTTCAAGGTACGAGAAAAATACCCGTACAATACGCAAAACGCATTGTAGGAAACAAGCAGTACGGTGGCGTCCGCCAGTACATACCTCTGAAAGTCAATGCAGCAGGTGTAATGCCAATCATTTTTGCTCAGGCTATCATGTTTATCCCGATAACATTGTTGGGATTCTCAAGTTCCGAGTCAGGATTTTTGGCAGCATTTGCCGACTTCAACGGATTTTGGTACAATCTGGTATTCGGAATATTGGTAGTATTGTTCACGTTCTTCTACACAGCCATCGCTATAAATCCCAACCAGATGGCTGAAGACATGAAGAAAAACGGCGGTTTCATCCCCGGCATAAAACCGGGCAAGAAAACGGCTGAATATCTTGAAACGATACTTTCGAGAATTACTCTCCCCGGTTCCATATTTCTGGCAATAGTTGCTGTATTGCCGGCACTGGTAAGCCTGTTCGGAGTAAATTCCCAGTTCGCACAGTTCTACGGTGGTACATCGCTGCTGATTATGGTCGGCGTTATCCTTGATACATTGCAGCAGATTGAAAGCCATTTGCTTATGCGCCACTATGATGGTCTGACCAAAACCGGACGTATAAAAGGACGCAGTTCAATGTCAATGTAATTGATGTAGAGATTTACGGAGGCAAGTTATGATACGGCTTAAGACAAAGGAAGAAATCGAACTGATACGCAAGAGTTCTCTGCTGGTGGGCGAAACGCTGGCAGAGGTGGGAAAATTCGTAAAACCGGGTGTTACTACCGCTTACTTGGACAGAATTGGTGAACAGTTTATCCGGGACAACGGTGCAACACCCGTATTTAAAGGTTACGAAGGTTTTCCTGCAGCACTTTGCATTTCGGTAAACGATGTGGTCGTGCATGGCATACCCTCAGATGATTTTTACATTAAGGAAGGTGACATTGTTTCTATTGATTGCGGAACAAATCTGAACGGATATATCGGTGATTCAGCCTACACGTTCGTTGTCGGTGAAGTGAAGCCGGAAGTTCAGCGTTTACTCAAGGTGACGAAGGAAGCTCTTTATCTCGGTCTGGAAAAATGTGTGGTAGGGAACCGTGTAGGTGATATCGGACATGCCATCCAGACACATTGTGAGAAGAACGGCTACACGGTAGTTCGTGAACTTTGCGGACACGGCGTTGGAATCCGTCTGCACGAAGATCCGAGCGTGTCGAATTTCGGCACAAAAGGTACTGGAGTGCTTCTGAAAGAAGGCATGGTGATAGCCGTAGAACCTATGATAAACATGGGATCCAAGAACGTGAAGTTCTCGCAGGAAGACGGTTGGACGGTACGTACAAAAGACGGAAAACCGTCGGCACATTTTGAGCACGACGTGGCAGTCGGGGTTGAAAAACCCGATATCCTTTCGAGTTTCGAACCGATAGAAAAGTTATTTAACTAATATAAAGAATATGGCAAAACAAGCTTCTATACAATTGGACGGAACGGTAGTAGAATCGTTGGGAAACGCGATGTTCCGCGTTGAGTTGGAAAACGGACATGTAATCATAGCACACATTTCGGGAAAAATGCGCATGCACTATATAAAGATACTTCCCGGAGACAAGGTTCAGATAGAGATGTCCCCGTACGACTTGACAAAAGGTAGAATAACTTATCGTCATAAATAGAAGAAAAAAATAAAAACAGATAAAAAAAATAAACAATGAAAGTAAGTGCATCTGTAAAGAAAAGATCTCCTGAATGCAAGGTTGTTCGCAGAAAAGGGGTCGTTTATGTAATTAACAAAAAAAATCCTAAGCTTAAACAAAGACAAGGATAAAAATAATTAAAACAAAAAGAACAGAAATTAGTTTATGGCAAGAATTGCAGGTATTGATTTACCCAAAAACAAAAGAGGAGAAATAGGTTTGACCTATGTTTTCGGCATTGGAAGAAGTACTGCTCAAAAGATTTTGAACGAAGCAGGAATTGATGTAAACAAAAAAGTGCAAGACTGGACAGACGATGAACAAAATGCCATCCGTACTATCATTGGAGAGAAGTACAAAGTAGAAGGAGAATTGCGTTCGGAAGTTCAGATGAATATCAAGCGACTGATGGATATTGGTTGTTACAGAGGTATCCGTCACCGTTTGGGATTGCCTTTGCGTGGACAGAGCACCAAGAACAATGCCCGTACTCGTAAGGGTAAAAAGAAAACAATTGCTAACAAGAAGAAAGCACCTAAAGCATAACGATTAGAAAAAGAGGTGCGGCTTTCGGTGGATTAGAATTCGGATTTGGAGCCGGGAGTTAGAATCAAAGGTTTAATAAACAAAACAAGAAAGTTTAAAGAAATGGCAAAAACTTCAAAACCAACAAAGAAAAGAGTTGTTAAAGTTGAACCAATGGGAAGAGCATGCATTTTTGCATCTTTCAACAACGTGATTATTTCGTTGACAAATAATGCCGGTCAAGTGATTTCTTGGTCTTCTGCTGGAAAAATGGGCTTCAGAGGATCGAAGAAAAACACTCCGTATGCTGCACAGATGGCTGCGGAAGATTGCGGTAAGGTAGCCTACGATTTGGGCTTACGCAAAGTTAAAGCTTTCGTAAAGGGTCCTGGTTCGGGAAGAGAGTCTGCAATACGCGCAATCGATGGTTGTGGCATAGAAGTTACAGAAATCATAGATATCACTCCGCTTCCCCACAACGGTTGTCGTCCTCCGAAACGTCGTCGTGTATAATGATGTGACAGATAAAGAGGAAAATAAACAGAATGTTAAATTTATATCTTAAGTAAAAATGGCAAGATATACAGGACCAAAAACAAGAATAGCAAGAAAATTCAGAGAACCGATTTTCGGAACAGATAAATCTTATGAAAAGAAAAATTATCCTCCGGGAATGCACGGTCAGAACAAGCACCGCGGAGCAAAAGTATCCGAATACGGTGTTCAGTTGCAGGAAAAACAAAAGGCAAAATATACATACGGTATATTGGAAAAACAGTTCAGAAACCTGTTTGCAGAAGCTTCACGCAGAGGTGGTGTAACGGGCGAGGTTTTGTTGCAGCTCATAGAAGCACGTTTAGACAACGTGGTTTACCGTTTGGGAATAGCAAGAAGCCGTGCACAGGCTCGTCAGCTTGTTTCCCATGCTCATATAACTGTTAATGGCAAGGTAGTGAACATTCCTTCATATTCACTGAAAGAAGGAGACGTGGTATCAGTTCGCGAACGCTCCAAATCACTGGAAGTCATTACTGATTCATTGGCAGGAAATGCAAATCGTTATCCTTGGTTAGAATGGGATGCAGACACGATGTCGGGTAAATTCGTAAACTATCCGCAGCGTGCAGATATACCTGAAAACATTAAAGAACAGCTCATCGTTGAGTTGTACTCTAAATAATGGGTAGAAAATTCCAGATTTAAAGCAAACCAAGTTAAAAGAAGTAACGAGAAAGGAAAAAAATGGCAATATTAGCATTTCAAAAACCAGACAAAGTCATAATGTTGGAATCGGATGATTTTCACGGAGTGTTTGAATTTCGTCCATTGGAACCTGGTTACGGTATTACAATAGGAAACGCATTGCGTCGTATTCTCCTCAATTCTCTTGAGGGCTTCGCAATAACCTCGGTACGTATCGACGGTGTACGCCACGAATTTGATACTATTGACGGTGTTGTGGAGGATATGACAGATATTATTCTGAAATTGAAACAGATACGTTTCAAACGTCAGATAGAGGAAACTGATCACGAAAAAACATCAGCCAAAATATCGGGTCAGACTGTTTTCAAAGCAGGAGACCTGAACAATTTCCTCAACGGATTCCAAGTTCTCAATCCAGAACTGGAAATCTGTCACATGGAACCCGATGTAACTCTCAACATTGAACTGATGATAGAGAAGGGTAGAGGTTATGTTCCTTCGGAAGAAAACAAAAAGGCAAGCGATCCTATTGGAGTGATAGCTATCGATTCTATTCATACCCCGATAAAAAATGTTCAGTATGCATGGGACAACTACCGTGTTGAACAGAAGACGGACTATGAAAAACTTACTATCGACATACAGACAGATGGTTCCATCAATCCGAAAGATGCTCTTAAAGAGGCTGCCAAGATATTGATTCAACACTTCATGCTCTTCTCCGATGAACGTATATCGCTCGAAGACGAAGTAAAACAGAGTAGCGAAGAATTTGACGAAAATACATTGCATATCCGTCAGCTTTTGAAGACAAAACTTGTTGACATGGATCTCTCTGTACGTGCGTTGAATTGCCTCAAGGCTGCAGAAGTTGAAACATTAGGCGAATTGGTTTCTTTCAATAGAGCCGACCTGTTGAAATTCAGAAACTTCGGTAAAAAGTCGCTCAACGAACTTGAACAGTTGGTGGCTTCGAAAAACTTGGATTTCGGAATGAATATAGCAAAGTATAAATTAGATAAAGAATAAAACAATGAGACACGGTTGTAAAGTAAATAAATTATCGAGAACTCATGCACACAGAGTAGCCATGCTTTCGAATATGGCAAGCTCTCTCATCAAGCATAAACGAGTTGAAACTACCTTAGCAAAAGCAAAGGTTCTAAGGGGTTATGTTGAGCCACTCATAAACCGTTCGAAAGAGGACTCAACGCATTCTCGCCGTATCGTTTTCAGCTATCTGCACGATAAAGAAGCTGTTACCGAACTGTTCAGAGAAGTATCGCAAAAAGTTGCTAATCGTAACGGTGGTTACACCAGAATCCTCAAAACAGGTATTCGTCATGGTGACAACTCCGAAATGGCTATAATTGAACTTGTTGACTACAACGAAAACATGTTGAAGGAAACCAAGGCAGCCAAAGCCAAGACAACTCGCCGCAGCCGCAAAAAAGCTACAGCTGAAGTTGAAGCCGCTCCTGCTGCTGAAGCTCAGGCCGAAGAAGTTAAAGCCGAATAGTTTTACAGGCAATATATGCAAAAAAACACCCCCTCCTTGCAAGGTTGGGGTGTTTTTTCCCTTTTTGAACAGCGTCTTTACGTGATAAAATGCAACGCACTGATATGAAAAAAGTTCTGTCAATACTGCTTCTGTCTATGTCGGCATGTCTCCTCTCTGCCCAGATGGTTGATTATGGAGCTGTCAAAAGGGGCAGCAAGACCGAACGCACTTACTATGCGGAAGGCGGCAACATGACAGTGACGAGTTTCACTCTTGAGGATACTTCAGGAAACGTGTCGTATATAAGTGATGACTTCAACCAGACATCTTATTTCGAGGATTCGCTTCTGGTACGTAGAGTGTTTGTCCAGTCCAAGTCGGAACCGCTTACAAAAGAGGTTGCCACGTTCCGTTACGAGAACGGGAAACTCTGCGAGGTGTCAGGAAAAAGTTTTCTTGGAGACAGACAGGTGTCTTCACGTTATGAGTCGCACACTTTCGACACCGTTGCAAACAAGGAATACATACACGAATATCGCGGCGGTAAGCCGGAATCAAAAACCGTGAAAACGTACGATTTTGACCACTGCCTGATAAAATCGGCGACATATATTGCTGATTGCCAGAAATATTCGGCGGAACAGGACGGTAAACCAACGCCTGTTTTCGAAATAAAGTCTTCCCGTTCGTATGTTTACGATGAAAATTCGAAACTCATTGAAACAATCGACTATGTTTATGACAGCGAGGGCGTTGCCCAGCGTATTCTTACCTTTTTCGACAAGAATCAGAATATATTGGCTTCCAAAGTTTTTGATGCTGATGATTTTCTTTTGTCGGAAACATCGTATAAATACGACAGAAAGGGTAATGAAACCCGGCGAGTTACAGTAAATTATATTGAGGACGGTTCCAAAGAAACTCTCACAACAAAGAATACATACAAATATGACAGACAGGGTCGGGTAACACTGCGGGAGAATTATTACAACGGAATCCGCATGTTTACAGACCGCACCGTATACCTGTGACGGACAATAAAAACGGGTGGTGATACGTTATCATCGTTTTGAAATACAGAAAATTAACTAATATAAACATATATAAAATGTCATACAAAAAAATACTAACAATTCAGGATATTTCGTGTGTTGGTCAGTGTTCGCTGACAGTAGCGCTTCCGATTTTATCAGCAGCCGGACACGAGACATGCATATTGCCATCTGCAGTACTCTCTACGCACACTGCAGGGTTTTCGAATTACACATTTCGCGATTTGACCGACGATATTCCAGCAATCAAGGACCACTGGCTGAGCGAAAAAATCAAGTTCGAGGCTTTTTATACCGGCTATCTTGGAAGTACAAAACAGATTGCATTCGTAAAAGATATACTGTTCGGTGATCTGAGAAATTCCGGCACTGTTTCCATAGTGGATCCGGCAATGGCCGACAACGGCAAACTGTACCCCGGTTTCGATGACGAGTTCGTTGACGCCATGAAGAGCCTTGCCTTTTCGGCCGACATGATACTCCCGAATATAACCGAGGCATGCATGCTTACGGGTTATGAATACCGCGAAACATACGATGAGGCTTATATTGACGGACTTCTCGGAAAACTCGCACAGGCCGGTGCCAAATGCGTGATTCTGACAGGTGTGGGATTCAATCCCGACAAGACCGGTGTAATCGTGTTCGAAAACGGCAAAAAACAGTATTACGAGCATGAACGCATTGCAAAGGGGTGCCACGGTACAGGCGACGTATATGCGGCAAGTTTCGTGGGTGCATTGATGAACGGCAAATCCAAGTTCGAAAGTGCAAAAATCGCTGCCGATTTCACTCTGGCAACGATAAAAAACACCATCGGCGACCCATCGCACTGGTACGGTGTGAAATTCGAACCCGTGCTCGGCGAATACATCAAGATGTTGAAGTAAAACATTGTTTCTATATGGTAAAAGACGTGCCGGAATATTCCGGCACGTCTTTTGTTTTGTGCGGTAAAAAATATTTTGACTAATCGATTTTTTTCGTACCTTTGCACCGAAAAACACAAAATGAGATGAACACCCGCCACATATTTTTCTACCATTGGGAAAAAAGAGGAGGAAGAACGAAAAAAAAGCGGACCATAGGGCCCGCCTTTTTTATCTATAAGTTTTGAGACTTATTTTTTCTTGCCTTTTTTTGTGTTTTTAGAGCTTTCGATGCCGAGTTTGGATTTTATTGCATCGGGTATTGCATCTTTGTGAACGACGATGTTCATTGTTTTGTAGCGAACGAAAGCCTTGCTTGCGTAGAACATGCCGTGGTATGTGCCGTAGTCGCCCCAGCTGTTTTTAACCATGTAGTATTCGTTGCCCATCTGGTCGGTAGCTTTGCCGTAGATAAGCATGCCGTGGTCGTCGGTAGTTTCGCGGTTGTCGTAAGCTTCCTGACGTTCTTCCTGGCTTACCCAGCGCTGGGGAGTCGGGTGTTTTGCGGCTTCTTCCTGAATCTGTTTTGCACTCATGCCTGTCCAGTGAGCCATGTCGCTGCCCATGCTTTCGGCAGGTTTTGTTTCAGGGAGTACGCAGAAGCCCTTGCGGATGCCCATGCGGAAACCCTGTTCGCTGACGTCGCTGCCCCATGCAATTGGATAGCCGTTGTCAATGGCATAGTCGAAAATTTCCATCATTTCGTCGAGAGTTACGTTGTAGCTCAGACTCCAGCGCCAGTTGTCCTGAATTTCGAGAACGAATTGGCTGTAGAAAGGATGGTGAGTGTAGCTTGTTATGCTTACATAATCGTCGGCATTCAGACCGGTGCTTTCGTAGAATGATTTCGGGGTGTATTTTTTTCCGTTGTATGTGAATTCTTCGGGAGCTTTGCCCAGATAAATTTCGTGAACGGCCTTGATGGCTTTGTACCACATCATTTGTCCGTCGGGGCTTTTCTGGAGTTTTTTCAGTTTGTCGTTTTTGGCGATGGCTTTTACCATGGCGTCGGTGAGTGCACTGAGTTCTGCATGGCTGGAAAGGGTGTCGCCGTACATTACGCCGGGACGCATTTCTGCTTCGGGAACGAGACCGTAGGTTTTCATGCCGTAGATAACGTCGCTGAAGGCACCGCCTTGGCTGAAGCTTACGTCACCGCTCGTGCGTACTGCAGCCATTGCACGGTCGTTGTATGTATTGTTTACGATGAACATTTCGCTGAAGTCGTATTCGCCTTTTCCCATGCGGAGAAGTTCTGCTTCAATGAATCCGAGACCGCTGTAGCACCAGCAGGTTCCTGCCTGATGCTGATCTTTCACCGAAGTTACGGGTAATTCTTTCGATACCGTGAAGGTATATCCGGAATCTTGTTTTTCCGATTCTTTTGCCGGTTCTTGTGCAACAACGCTTCCGCATATTGCTGCGCAGCAAAGTGCTAAAAATATTTTTTTCATCTGATTTAAATTATTAGTTTTTACTTTATTTTATTTGCGTTTGAATTTTTTGCAAAGATACGCATTTTTTTTGAATAAACGATTTGTTTTATTGAAAAACGATAATTTTTTATTGATAAATGTCTATTCTTCAGGAGCGAACATCGGGTCCCAAGCCGGCAGCATGATGGGTTTCTGGTTCAGTAGAGCCTTGGTTTTTGCGGGTATGTATTTGTCTTCCACAACAAGGCGGAACATGTATTCGTTGAACCATTCGTTGGTCATGATGAGGAATCCGTTGTAGCCGTATTTGCTGCCCCAGCTGTTTTCGACCATCCATTTCAATGGTTTTCCGTTGGCGTCGAGGTCAACGGCGCAGAGTGTCATGGCGTGGGAAGAGCCGCTGGCGAAGGTTTTCACGCGCTGTTCCTTGTTCATGTTGAACGTGGTGCCCATGAGCGAGCCGTAGTCGTAGTTGTTTATGTCCATGAATCCTTTTTCGCGGTTGAGGAACTTGGCAACGTCGCAGGAGAAATACATCATGGTGCTGTCCTTTATGGAAGCGATGGCCATTTCGGCAATTTCTTCCATCGGGAGGTTGAGGTAACGCCAGTTCTGGCCGTCGTAAACGTGGCGGTCGTATTCTATTTCGTAAACTTTATAGTATTCGCGTGTGGGGTCGTTCATAATCATGTAGTACTTGCTGAAATCTTCGTTTACGAATTCTTCGTAGAACGATTTCGGGGTGTAGGTTTTTGTTTCCACGGGTTCGCCTTTGGCGTTTTTGCGTGTCCATGTGAATTCTGCCGGTGGAACGCCGAAGTTGAGTGCGAGCATGCGGTAAATGGTTTCGAGCATTTCAATCTTGCGTTTTTCAAGTTTGGCATCGGTCATGCCTTTCTGTTTACCCATTTCGCGGAGTTCGAGACCGTATTCGCGGAGTTTCAGCGAAATGAGTTTCGACATTTGTGCCGTATTGTTGCTGCTGTAGGTTTCGGGCATGACGTCGGCGGGGACTATGCCGTATTTTGCAATGAGGTTGGCGACACCGGTAAACTGTCCGCCGTCACCGATGGGGTTCTTGAAGAGCCATTCCACGGTTTTGTCGGTCATTTCGGCCTTGCGGGTATCGATGATGGATTGGAGGAAGAGGTTGGATTTTTCCAGCTGGTCCCAGAAAAAGGTATAAATCTGTGAGAATTGGAAGGTTGCTGGAAGATTGTGCTTTTGAATGGCTTTTGAGCGGAGCACGTTCATTCCGGTGAACATCCAGCAGCGGCCCGAGGATTTCTGGTCGGTGATGGCCTGCGAATTAACTTTGTTCGAAAAATAGGCGTTGAATGCGGTTGCATTTTCGGAATTCAGCGCAAGTTTACTTATGTCGTTGTTGTACAAGGCATTGCGTATGGCCCTGTCTTCGCCTGTGTTTTTGTACGATTTTTGAATCTGACTCAAGGCTTCGGTAGAAATACCGCCTTTTTGGGCATGTGCCGACATCGCAGTGAAGAGTACTGCAATGATTATCCATTTTGTGTTTCTCATAAACAAGTTTTTTTATTTTTTACGTATGAATTTTTTATTTGCTAAAGTTTGGTCTGGTGCATACGGCGTCATTTATTGCCGGTAGTCTGGAAATCAGCCTTCTTGCTTTTCAAAATCGCTTGCTCCGTGTTTGCACCAAGGGCATGTGAAATCGGCAGGAATGTTTTCTCCTTCGTAAACATATCCGCAAATCTTGCAGACCCAGCGGGTTGTCTTTTTTTCGGACGCTGCTTCTTTTGCCGGAGCAGGTTTTATGTTTTTGTGATAGAAACTGTATGTGAGCGAAGGTTTGTCGTCAAGTACCTTGGCTTCGGTGATTTCGGCAATGAAGAGGGTGTGCGATCCGAGGTCCATGGTGTCTATGACTTCGCCGCTGAAGTATGCGTTGGTGAACTTGGGAATATACAGAATGCCGTTCTGCGACCGTTTTTCTGTTTCGCAGTTTTGGAATTTGTTTACGTCCCTGCCGCTTTGGAAGCCGAAATGGCTGAAAACTTTCATCGGTGTTTCTTCGGTAAGGGCCGACACGTTGAATTTGCGTGTGTTCATTATCATGTCGTGGGTATAGTTCTTCTTGTTTACGGTAATGAGCATGCGCAAGGGATTGTCTGCAACTTGTGCCACGACGTTCACGATACAGCCGTTGTCTTTCTCGCCTTCGCGGGCAGTGAGGACGTAAAGTCCGTATCCGATGCACGAAAGTGCTTTGTTTTCAATGTTTATCATAATTTACAGAGTCTTACAAACAATTTACAAAAGTACGAAAATATTCTGAATTTTCAAAAAATTTTGGCCTAAGCAAAATTTTCATTATCTTTGCAGAAACAAAAAATACGGATAATGAGATTTAAGTTGTTTATAATCATTGTTTTAGCTACGGCAGCAATGCTCGGTGGCTGTGGAAACAAAACCGAAGACGCCGCACCGTCTGACCCACAGGAACGTTTGGCTTATCTTGATGCCAAAATCAGACAGAATCCCGACGATGCGGAACTGTACTACCAGCGAGGAAAAGTCCTGTTTGAACTTAACGAACTGAATGATGCGATAACAAGTCTGAAAAAGGCTGTTTCGCTGAACGAGAATGAACAGAAATACTATCTGCTGCTTGCCGATGTGTATTTCCGCAACGGTGATACGAAATCGAGCTATGCAAATCTGCAGGAAGCTCTGAACTTAGACCCTGAAAACGTTGACGCATACCTGAAACTTGCGGAAATTTCGCTTTTCGGACGTGACTATGACCGCTCCATGGAAAGCATTGAAAAGGTCATTTCGCTTGATGACCACAATGCCCGTGCCTGCTACATGATGGGTTATCTGAATCTGGAAATGGGTGACACCACATCGGCTATACGCAACCTGCGTAAAACCATAGATCTGGACAATGAATACGCTCAGGCCTACGAACTTTTGGGGCTGCTTTTCATAAACCGCGGTGACAAGATGGGCTTGGATTACCTTACCACGGCCGTTACGCTGGATCCGGACAATACCGTGGCACTGTATGCCCTCGGACTTTTCTATCAGGACAATGACGATATTGATCAGGCAACGAGATACTACAACAAGATTTTGAGCATCAATCCTCAGAATTCCAACGTGTTGCACAATCTTGGCTACATCGAAATGCTCTACAAAGAGAATTACGACAAAGCCATAGACTATTTTACCAAGTCCATAGAGGTTGACGGCTACAGTCTTGAGGCACATACCAACCGAGCCTATGCTTACGAACTTTCGGGCAACCGTGCCAAGGCAAGGGAAGGGTATGAGGATGCCCTCGCCATAGACGAAACTTTTGTACCTGCACAGGAAGGCCTGAAACGTGTAACCCGCTGACAGTCGGGATTCCAAAATCTGAGACATGGAAAAAAACGGTTATTCATACTATGCCTTTATCAGTTACAAACGCGATGACGAGCGTTGGGCAAAATGGCTCCAGAGAAAACTGGAAAACTACCGCTTGCCTTCTGTCTTGCGTAAAGACGGCTCTCCTAAAAATCTGCGTCCGATTTTCAGGGATAAGACCGATCTTGGGGTCGGGGTACTGAAGGAATCTCTGGCCAAAGAGCTGCAGAAATCGAAGTATCTCATAGTCATCTGTTCGCCGGCTTCGGCAAAATCGCAGTGGGTGGGTGCCGAGATAGAGCATTTCATTTCTCTGGGACGCGGCAAGCAGATAATACCGTTTGTCGTCGACGGTGAATTCGATTCTGAAAATTCTGAAAACTGTTACCTGCACCCTATTCTGCAGAATATTGAAAATGAGCTGCTTTGCATTGATGTCCGCGAGTCGGGAAAGGAAGTGGCTCTGGTGAAGGTTGTGGCTGGACTTTTGGATTTTCCGTTCGACAAACTCTGGCAACGCCACAAACGTTACAGATTGCGGAAACACCTGCTGAGAACCCTTTTCGTGCTTGTGCTCGCATTCTGTCTCCTGTGTATCATTCTGTTTGTAAGGCCGCTTACGTTGGAAGTGGCTTTCTGCCAGTTGCCGGCAGAAAATACCTGCCTGCCTTTGCCCGACGGGGGAGGAAAAATAGCTCTTACTTACGGCGGAAAAACCGACACGGTTTTTGTTTCAGATCTGAATGAAATCTGCTGCTTTACTGAAATCCCCGGAAAGTTCAGAAACAATAAGGTGTCCCTGCATTTCGAAATGCAGGGGTTCGAGACAAAGGATACTGCGTTTGACTTTACGGGCAGCTGCGTGTTGCCTGTGTACAGGGACAAAACCTATGCGGTGGTTTCGGGAACGGTGGAAAATACAGTAGGAGAGCCCCAACCGGATTTGAGAATTGAAATTCTTGATTATGAATGTTTTACCGATGAAAGTGGCTGCTTTGAGATAGAAATTCCACTCAAAGACCAGCGGAAAGAATACGAGGTTTCGGTTTTCAGAAATTCCGAAAAGATATCGGAACAGAAGGTCTATCCCATAAGCGAGTGTTTGTTGACAATAAAATGACGGATATGAAAAAGATTTTAGTAACAGTGCTGTTCATGCTGCCGATACTTCTTTTGGCACAAGTAGAACAGCGAGGTTTTGTGCGGCTCAAAGTGGGCAGGGCTGGCGAGAAGAGCGTCCCGTTGGCTGGTGTTAGGATATCGGCATATAAGGCCAATACCGTAAAAAGTGGCGAGAACGGGAATTTTACGCTGGTATTTTCTGGTAAGCATTATGCCGATTCGATTACTTTGCTGGAAATCAGTAAGTTCGGATACGAACTGCTGTCTTCTCACCTTTTGAAAAAGGGAGCTTGGAATCTGTCTCCAAAAAACAGTCTGAATATCGTTATGGTCAAGACTTCCGACCGCATCATCGAACAGAACGAGATAGAGCAGAACATTCGGAAATCTCTGAAGTTGGATTTTCAGAAAAAACTGCAAACTCTTGAGACACAGTTGGAATCACAAACTATTACCATTGAAAATTATCAGCGCCAGTATTCGGAACTGCTCGAAAAATACCAGAACACCTCGTGGATTTCGGAAGAGGCAGAGCGGCTTTCGCGTACCGACTATGCAGATTTGGATTCCAACGAGGCGAGAATGCTGGATTACCGTAAGCAAGGTCTTGGAAATGAAATGGTTGCCCTGTCGAAAAACGTCATTACCGAGCCGGTTCTTTCACAAATCAGCAAAAATCCCAATTCTGTGGCTGAAAATATCAGAAAACAGGAAGAGAAATTGGCTCAGGAAAGGAAATACCGCGACTTCCTGGCTCAGCAGCTTCTCAACATTGCCGATGGTTTCCGGTTGACAAACGACTATGATTCAGTTGGATACTATTTGGAAATCCGTGCTGCTCTGGACAAGGGCAGTTTTGACTATCAGATGGATCTGGCCGGCTTTCTGTCGGACCAGAAACGTTTTTCTGATCTGAAAGTAGTTCTTGACGAAATGTCAAAGATTTCGGATCTGACAAAGGAGCAGAATGGGGATTTGCTCTTCACTCGGGCAAAATATTATTATGCTGAAAATCAGTTTGATGAAGCGGAAAAGTCCTACTTGCAGTCGTTGGATTTTTATGGAATGTCTCCAACTTCAGTGGAAACGGATTTTAAAATCGCCAAAGTGCGGATGGAATACGGATACCTTTGTTACAAGCAGAACCGGCTGACTGAGGCACGGAAAAATTACGATGCGGCGATGGCTTCCCTGCAAAGACTGTATTCTGAAGACAATAGGCTGTGTATAAGGGAATTATCGATTGTTTCAAAGTATATGGCCAGTGTGTACTGTGCTCTGCAGAATTTCGATGAGGCTGAAAAATCATACCTTCAGAGCCTTGAATATTCCAGAAATATACCTTCGGAAGAACTTTCCGCTTTCGAACAGTCGCTCAAACACATAGGCATGGCAGAAATGTTCATGCTTGTCAATGATTTTGATAAATCACTTGCGGCGGCAAGGAAGAGTGAAACGATTCTTGAGCGGCTTTTTGCGGAAAATCCTGAGGCATACGCTCTCGAATACACAAAGGCACTCGGAATACTGGCTCTGAATTTCAATTACGTGAAAAAATTCGATTCTGCCGAGGTTTGCTACGAGAAAAGTCTGGAAATACTTTCCAAAAGGGCAGAGTTGTGCCCGTTGCAGTACGAGAAATATTTGGCTGAAACATACAACAGCATTGCCGGGCTTTATTCCGACATGAACCGTTTGGACGAAGCAGGGGAGAATTATGTCAAGTCGTTGGATATATGGCAAAGGCTGGCAGATCAGAACCCCGATGCCTTTTTGCCTTCGGTGGCCACGTCTCTCAACAATCTGGGGTGGCTGCATTCGGCACAGAAAGATTACGTAACTTCGGAAAAATATTTTTCAAAAGCTATTGCGGTGTACCGCACTTTGGCAAGGAACAACCCCGATGTGTTTCCCATGAATCTGGCCCGTTCGCTGAACAATATCGGTATGATTCACGAAATGATGGATAGCCTTCAATGTGCCGAAAAAGAGTACGATGAGGCAATTTCAATTTACCGGAAAGTTTCGAAGAAAAACACTTCGGCACTGCCATATCAGGCCATTGCGCTGAATAATCTGGCAAAACTTTACGAAGTGAAATCAAAATGGAAAAAAGCCGAATCGGCATACCTTGAGGCAGTGCAGATTTTTGCAGGTTTGGAGAAATCGACACCGAAAGTGTATAATTATTACATGTTTGTGATTTATAGCAACATAGCTAAGCTGAAACAGAAACAGGGCAGCCTCCGGGAGGCCGAGAAAAACTTCGTTGCGGCGAAAAATGTGCTGCAACCTATATTTGACGACAATCCCGAAATTTACAGAAACGATTACATCGAATGCCTTCAGGATTTGCAGAAAATTTACACCATGCAGGGTAATGCTTCTATGGAAAAGGAAACCAATGTTTTGATGGAAGGTATAAATAGTTGATAATGAGTAATGTGACAGAAATATTGACCCGTGTTGAATTTTCACACGATGATATTGTGAAACTTCTTTCTGCCGAAGGTGATGATTTGAAAACTTTGTTTGACTTCGCAAAAAACGTGAAGAATCGGCATGTGGGCAATAAGGTATATTTGCGAGGACTGGTGGAATATTCCAACAAATGCCGTAAAAACTGCTTTTATTGCGGAATCCGTTCTGGAAATGCCAACGTGTCGCGGTACACTGTCGGTGAAGACGAAGTCGTGCAGTCGGCCGTGTATATCAGGAAACTTGGTTACGGTTCCATGGTTCTCCAGTCGGGAGAACTCATGACGGAAAAGTTTGTGGAAGATATAGAGCGTATTTTGAAACGCATTCACGAAGCCACTGATCACCAGATTGGAATTACGCTTTCATTGGGAGAACAGACCGAGGAAACTTTCCGGCGCTGGTTCGATGCCGGTGCAAAACGCTATCTGCTGCGTATCGAAAGTTCCAACAGGGAACTTTATTACCGACTGCATCCCAATGATGATACACACAAATATGAAAACCGCCTCGAAAGTCTGAGATTGCTCCGTAAGACAGGTTATCAGGTCGGCTCCGGAGTGATGATCGGACTGCCGTTCCAGACACTCGACAATCTGGCAGAGGATTTGCTTTTCCTGAAAAACATCGATGTGGACATGGTCGGCATGGGACCTTACATAGAGCATGACGAGACTCCGCTGTACCAGTACAGGAATCTTTTGCCTTCACCCGAAACACGTTTGGAACTGAGCCTTAAAATGGTTGCAATTCTGCGTATAATGATGAACGACATAAATATTGCAGCGACTACGGCTTTGCAAACCCTTGATCCGATGGCGCGCGAGAAAGCCCTCATGGTTGGTGCCAATATCGTCATGCCAAACGTCACACCGCAGGAATTCCGCGAACAGTATTTCCTTTATCAGAATAAAACCGTTGTCCACGACGATGCGTTCACGTATCACAGCCAGCTGGAGAAATCACTGAACGCAATCGGTTGTGAAATCGGTTATCAGTCTCACGGCGATTCTCAGCATTTTGCAAAAAGAAATTCCTGATTTTACTTGAATGACTGCATGTCTACCAGCTTTTTGTACAGACCGTTTTGAGATACAAGTTGCTGGTGGGTGCCGGTTTCAACTATTTTTCCGCCATCAAGGACTACAATTTTGTCGGCATTTACGATGGTGGACAGTCGGTGAGCAATGACGATGGCCGTTCTGCCGTCAAGCACCTGATTGAGAGCACTTTGTACCAACCGTTCCGATTCGGTGTCAAGAGCCGAGGTGGCCTCGTCGAGAATCAGTATGTCGGGATTGCGCAGCACTGCACGGGCAATGCAGATTCTCTGGCGTTGTCCTCCCGAGAGACGGTCGCCGCCGTCGCCTATATTTGTCTGGTAGCCTTCATCCATTTCCATGATGAAATTGTGAGCGTTGGCAATCTTTGCCGAAGCCGTCACCTGTTCCTCGTCGGGATTCTGCATGCCGAAGGCAATGTTGTTGTACACCGTGTCGTTGAACAGAATGGTTTCCTGCGACACTATCCCTATGTGGCTGCGGAGTTGCGGAATGGAGTATTCCCTGATGTCGGTGCCGTCGATGAGCAGTTCTCCGGAAGTACTGTCGTAGAACCGCGACACGAGGTCGGCCAAGGTGGATTTTCCAGACCCCGAAGGGCCTACCAGCGCCACAGTCTCGCCCTTGCGTATTTCAAGGCAGATGTCTTGAAGTACGGGCGTGCCTGCATTGTACTCGAAAGACAGGTTTCTGAATGTAATCCGGTCTTGCAACCCGTTGAAATCGCGCGGATTGTCGCATTCCTTGATTTTTTCGGGCAGTTCGAGAAATTCGCTTATGCGTTGTGAACACGCCGCACCTTTTTTCAATTGTGATATGCCTGTGGCAAAGTCCTTGGCGGGATTTATCATCAGCACGAAGAGCATGATGTATGTTATGAAAAGTTCGGCCGAGAGTCCGGAATCGTGGTTGAAGACAAGGTATGCCCCGAAAATCAGAATCACTATTACCAGACTGTTGCCCAGAAAATCGCTCACAGGCGATGCAAGGTCAATGCGGCGCTGCACCGAGTTGCGCAGGCGGGTGTATGATTTGTTGTACCTGCGAAAACGCTCGTTGGAAAAATCAATGGCTGTGTAGGATTTTATTATCCTCAGTCCGGAGATGGTTTCTTCGGTAAGGGACATCAGGAATGAAGTCTTTTCTTGCAGAGTTTTGGATTTGCGGCGTAAATGACGGGTAATTCTGGATATCACGAGGGCAATCACCGGCAGCAGGCACAGCACGAAAAACGTGAGCTTTACGTTGATGTAGAACAGTACTGCGAGATACAGCACTATCGTGATTACGGCAATGCTCAACTGTTGTATGGAGTGCAGTATGTTTTCATCGTATTCGGCCATGTCGTTGCTGAAACGCGAAAGGATGTCGCCTTTGCGGGATGTCCCGAAATATGAAAGTGGCAGCTGGAGCATCTTGCGGTACATCCTAGTCCGGAGGTCGCCGATGATGCGGAACCGCAAAACGGATATCTTGAGATTCGAAAGGTAGTTGAAAATATTTTTCAGGAAGTATTGCGAACAGAGAATGAGCGAGAACAGCCAGAGTGCATTTTTTTGTCCGAACGACATGAGCCATGTGTAAAACCTGTTCAGCCAATAGTTCAGTTGGTATTGGTTGTCAATGGTCTCTGCCGCACTGTCCGGTGATTGGAACAGGATTTTCAGGAAATCGGCTACCGACAGAATGGTGGTAAGTGTGAAAATTACCGAAAAGGTGACAAGAAAAGCATATATCACCATCTGCCCGCGATAAGGTCGGAAGACTTCCCGGGTAAATGCTTTCACCGATTTGCCGAAAGCCGGTACTTTGTCTCTTTTCTTGCCGGACACCGTATTATTTCAGTTTCACTCCGACGTAGTTGTGCGGTGTGATTTGTTTGATGCGTTGTTTTGTGTCTTCCGGAACGTCGAGTGTATCTACAAAGTCGGCGATGGTTTTTGCATCGACTTTGGAGTTTGTGCGGGTAAGTTGTTTTAGTGTTTCGTACGGATTCGGGTAGCCTATGCTCCGGAGTATGGTCTGTATCGCTTCTGCAACCACGGCCCAGTTGTTGTCAAGGTCGTCGTAGAGTTTCTGTTCGTTGAGTATCAACTTGTTGATGCCTTTTTCAAGCGAGGCAAGTGCTATGAGAGTGTGTGCAACCGGAACCCCGATATTGCGGCTTACCGTCGAGTCGGTGAGGTCGCGTTGCATGCGAGAAACAGGAAGTTTGTGCGACAGGTGTTCGAAAATGGCATTGGCCAAACCAAGGTTGCCTTCGGCATTTTCAAAGTCGATAGGGTTCACTTTGTGTGGCATTGCCGAGGAACCTACTTCACCGGCTTTTATCTTCTGCTTGAAATATTCCATGGAGATGTATGTCCAGATGTCGCGGCATAAGTCGATGAGTATCACGTTGATACGTTTGCAATTGTCGAAATATGCTGCCATGTTGTCGTAGTTTTCTATTTGCGTGGTGTAGTCCAAGCGTTCAAGGTCCAGGCTGTTGTAAACGAAATCGTTGCCGAATTTCACCCAGTCTATTTCGGGGTATGCCACGCAGTGTGCGTTGAAGTTTCCGGTGGCACCGCCGAATTTTGCGTTGAATGGAATGAGTGCGAAGTTGGCCAATTGCTGCTGCAGGCGGTATGCGAAAACTTTTATTTCTTTACCGAGGGTGGTAGGAGATGCGGGCTGTCCGTGTGTGTGGGCAAGCATCGGAATGTCTTTCCATTCCTGTGCCTTGTTTTCGAGGAGTTCGAGAATGCCGTTGAGGGCAGGAAGGAGGACAATGTCGTGGCAGTCCTTGATCATGCGGGGCATGGCTGTGTTGTTGATGTCCTGCGATGTGAGCCCGAAATGGATGAATTCCTTGTATTTCTGCAGGTTCAGTTCGTCGAAACGCCGTTTGATGAAATATTCCACGGCTTTTACGTCGTGGTTGGTTGTTTTTTCTATGTCTTTTATTTCTTGAGCGTTGTCAGTGCTGAAATTTCTGTATATGTCGCGTAGCTTTTCAAAAAGCCGGTCGTCGAAACTTTGGAGCTGTGGCAGAGGCAGTTCGCACAAGGCAATGAAGTATTCTATTTCCACGAAAACGCGGTATTTTATGAGGGCCTGTTCCGAAAAATATCCGGCAAGAGGTTCAACTTTGTTTCTGTAACGTCCGTCGATTGGACTGATGGCTTGCAGTGTATCCATTGGTTTATATTTTATTGTTTTCAAAAGTGTTCTTTTTCAGCATGTTTTGGAATTTCCGGCTATGGCATGTTTCCTGAAGCCATTTCATGTAGTTCCAGTTGTGCATGTCGGTACCAAGAAAATCAATCCATCCGTTTTTAACGTATTGATATGCTGTTTTTTGAGTGGATTTTCCGTAAAATCCGGAGAATGAGTTTATGTTGGCTTGAAAATAAACTCCGGCATCCTTCAGTGTTTGTGGCAGTTTGGGGTGGTGGTGAAAATAGATATAGCGTTCGGGGTGGGCAAGAATCACTTCGTGGCCGAGTTTCTGCAGTTCGAACACCAGTTCGTGCAGTCCGAGAATGGCTTGCGAAAACGAAAATTCTATGAGCAGATATTTTCCGTTTATGGTCAGGAATTTGTTCTCGCTCACACGTTTTAGGAAACCGCTGTCCACAAGGTATTCCCCACCTGCGGCAAGTTCAATGCCTATGTCATTTCTGACGAGTTCGCTGCGGAGTTTCTCTACTCTTTCGAGAACATCGTCTTCGTTATTCTGGAATTTCACCGATTGGAAATGAGGCGTGAGGCATATCTTTCTGAATCCCAACCTGTACATTTCTCTCATGCATTCAAGCGAGGTGTCCAAATCGGGCGAACCGTCGTCGATGCCCGGAATGAGATGCGAATGCATGTCGGTATTCAGAATAGAAAGTGTCCCATCAGTGTTTTTTATTTCAAAAAGTTTGTCAAAAATCATTTTTAGTGTGTGTTCAATTTGTTCAGTCTATGCGTATTATGTCGGCTCCGAGTTTTCTGAGACGTCCGTCGATGTTTTGGTAGCCTCGGTCTATCTGCTCAATGTTGTCTATCCGGCTTTTGCCATTTGCCGAAAGGGCTGCGATGAGCAGAGCAACGCCGGCTCTTATGTCGGGAGAACTCATCCGTATTCCACGTAAGGGGTGGGAGTGGTTGAGGCCTATGACGGTGGCACGGTGCGGGTCGCAAAGTATTATTTGTGCTCCCATGTCTATCAGTTTGTCAACGAAAAACAGGCGACTTTCGAACATTTTCTGGTGTATGAGCACACTGCCGTCGGCTTGGGTGGCTACCACGAGGGCGATGCTTATAAGGTCGGGTGTGAAACCGGGCCATGGGGCATCAGAAATGTTCATTATGGAACCGTCCATGAATCGGTCTACGGTGTAGTGCTCCTGTGCGGGAATTTCAAGGTCATCATTGTGCTGCCATATTTCAATGCCAAGTCGGCGGAATACCTGAGGTATGAGTCCGAGGTGTTCTACCTGTGCGTTTTTTATTGTTATGTTCGATTGTGTCATGGCTGCCATGCCTATGAAACTGCCGACCTCAATCATGTCGGGCAGGAGTCGGTGTGTGCATCCTCCGAGGGAACTTACGCCCTCTATGGTGAGCAGATTGGATTTTACTCCGGAAATTTTTGCTCCCATGCGGTTCAGCATGTCGCAAAGCTGGTAGATGTACGGTTCGCAGGCTGCGTTCATTATGGTGGTTTTGCCCTTTGCAAGCACGGCAGCCATTATTATGTTGGCTGTCCCTGTTACAGAGGCTTCGTCGAGAAGCATGTATGTTCCGACGAGTTCTTTGGCTTCAATGTTGTATTTCTGGAAGTCGTATGATATCTTTGCTCCGAGTTTCTCGAAACCGATGTAGTGGGTGTCCAGACGCCTGCGGCCGATTTTGTCGCCCCCGGGTTGTGGCACTGCCGCCTTTCCGAAACGGGCGAGTGTGGGTCCTGCAAGCATTATGGAGCCGCGAAGGGCTGTGGCCATTTCCGAAAACTCCTTGCTCTCGATTTTTTTCAGGTCAACTTCGTCGGCTTGAAACGTGTACACATCGGGTTCGGGACGTTCTACCTTTACGTTCAGCAGACGTAAAATGTCTATGAGTTTGTTTACGTCACGTATGTCGGGTATGTTCTGTATCGTGACTTTTTCTGGGGTAAGCAGTGTGGCACAAATGACTTGAAGAGCTTCATTTTTTGCCCCCTGAGGAACTATTTCTCCATGCAGCCGGTTGCCACCTATAATCTGGAATGAACTCATAGCGTTTCGTTATTTCTTTTTGTTTTTTAATTTTACCGTGTTTGGCTGGTGATTCTGTTTCTGTTTCTTCTTTTGTTTGTTTGGGTTGTTTTTCAGTGCCATGGAATTGCTTGGCAACGATATGTATTCTTTCGACGATTTCAGCTGGAAGTCATCTTTAAGTTTCAGTTTGCCGTTGGTGAGCTGTTCGAATTGTTCAAAGATGAGTTCGTCGTTTACAGTGTCGCGGTTCCAAGTAAGGTACGATTTCTTCATCTGGTGAGCAACGAGTTCTATCAAAGTTTCTTTTTCTTCACCTTCGGGGTAGTCGGCAATTTTTTCAATCAGGTCTTCAAGCACCTTGCCGTAATGTCTGTATTGAATTCGGTGGTTTTGGTATTTCAGTGGAGTCGGAGTAAAATCAATGTTGTTTTCCCGCGAAATGGGGTAGGGGCAGTCAACATCAAGTTCGTAATTGGACATGAGCATCAGGTGGTCCCAAAGTTTGTGTTTGTACTCAACATCGTTTTTTACTTGGGGGTTTACTTGTGCCATTACGTTTATTATGGTGTTCGTCATGGTATTTCTCCGCTCACGGTTTTCTATGGCTTTGGCTTTTTCAATAAGTTTGTAAATGTTTCTGCCATAATCGGTTATCTGTATCTTCTTCCGTTGGGTATTGTATTCCATATAGTGTTTCTGAGTTTGTTTTTGAATTTGCAAATATACAAAAAAAATCGCTAACCGAGCGTGTTGAAATGAAAATAAATCAGACAAAACCGCAAAACCTCATTTTTTACGGTGTCTTCACACTAGTGCATTTTATGAAATTCCGCGTTTTGAATGACGGGACAGACTTTTTCTTTCTAACGCAACAGAAGGACAGTACCGGTTTTCACGACGGGGTCGTCATATTCCATTTGGCGGTATTTGAGGATGTATATGTAGCTGTCCTGCTTGCAGGGAGTACCGTTCCAGTTGCCGTCCCATTTTTCGTTCT
>JAZRZP010000019.1:0-20503 GCA_045601425.1 Bacteroidales bacterium | reverse complement strand
GCACCATCCAGAAATTCTGCGACCGCGAGGAAGACAAGATCGGGCTCATCAACAGACGCAGCAACATCATCTGCTTCTCTGACGAGGCGCACCGCACGCAACTGGAGCGTTCCCGCCAGATTCAGTTCAGCAGGGACTCTGACGAAAATATGCGGGCGATGGTCTCCAAGCCCTACGCCAAGGTATTGAAAGAGGCCTTCCCCAATGCCACCTTCGTGGGCTTCACCGGCACACCCATCGCCGAAACCTACCAGACCTTCGGCGAGGAAATCGACCGCTACACCATGGACCAGGCCGTTGCCGACGGTCTGACCGTCCCCATCAAATACCATCCCCGCATTTCCAAAGTCCTGCTCGATGCACAGAAAGTCAAGGAGATAGAAACCTACTATAAAAACTGTGCCGAAGAAGGTGCTACCGCCGATGACATCGAAGCCAGCAAAAAGGCGATGAGTTCCATGGAAATCATCCTCGGTGAGCCGTCGCGCTTAGAAAGATTAGCCATCGACATTCACGACCACTACGTGGCCGCTTGCGCCGGCGATCCGGACAGAATCCAGAAAGCGATGATCGTCTGTTCCAGCCGTCCCATTGCCTACGCCTTGTTACAGCAATTCAAGGCCAAATATCCGGAATGGTTTGAGGAGAAAAAATATTCCGACGGAATCAGCGTCACGAACGAAGAACTCAAAGAACTGACGCCGATGCCGTTCATGGCCATGGTGTCGAGTGTGGGCAGCAACGATATGCCGGAGATGTACAACTATTTAGGCGGGGCGACTAACGACAAACGCTCGGAAATCTTCGATGCCGCCTTCAAACAGGAAAAATCCAACTTTCACATCGTCATTGTTGTAGATATGTGGATTACCGGCTTTGATGTGCCGTCGCTCACCTATATGTACAACGACAAGCCGTTGAAGAAACACATGCTCATCCAAACCATCAGCCGTGTAAACCGCAAGTTCCCAGGCAAGGAGTACGGCTTGATTGTAGATTACATCGGCATTCGCGACAATATGCGCGAGGCGATGAAAATGTACGGCGGCGACACGTCCGTGGCTCCCACCGCCGACGATGTGGAGCAGGCCACGCGCGCCTTCCGCGACGAGCTGGGCATCCTCCAGCAGCAGTTCGCCGACTACGACCTGGCGCCGTTCCTTAACCCCAACTGCGATCCCATTGAGCGCTACCGACTGCTTGCCAAAGCCGCAGAATACGTATTTGTTTCCACGCAGGAACTGAACAGCGATGGTGGAAAAGCCAACCAGAAAGTTTCATTCAAAACCTATTTCCTAAATCGTGTAAAACGGATGCGCACCGCCTACGACATCTGCCAGCCCTCCGGCGAACTGAGCGAGGAAGAGTCTGCCTTGGCGCAATGTTTTATGGCCATCGCCGGCTTCGTGCGCAAGATGAGCGGCACCACCGAACTCGACACGGACACCATGAACCGCAATGTGGCGAAGATGGTAGAAGAAGCGTTGCTTTACAACAAAGTGGAAAGCGTGCTGCAAAGCGGCGAGCAGGAAGACATCTTCAGTCCCGAGTACTTTGAAAAACTCTCCGATATAAAGATGCCCGCCACGAAACTTGAAATCCTGGTGAAGATGCTGAAAAAACAGATCAAGGAGTATGGCAAAGTGAACCAGGTGGCTGCCAAAACATTTCAGGAGATGATCGAAAAGACCATCGAAGAGTACCACGAGCGACGCAAGCACCTGACCATAGAGGAGGCCGGACAAGCGCAGGACGAGGCTACCGAGAGCATCATTAAAAACGCCACCGACCAGGCGTTGAAGATTCTGCAAGAGATGAACGCCAGTCGCGAGAGTTTCCGCAAAATCGGGCTTACCTTCGAGGAAAAAGCTTTCTACGACATCTTGATGGCTTTGCGCGACCAATACAACTTCGAGTATGGCGAGGACAAAGAAGTGGACGGCATCATCTTAAACGAAAAGTGCAAGAGCTTAGCCAAGAAAGTCAAGGAACTCATCGACACCAAATCCTCCTTCGCCGACTGGCTCAACAACCAGAACATCCGCGACCAGCTCAAATTCGACATCAAAGTCTGCCTCATCAAGAGCGGCTATCCACCGCAATACAGTCCGGAAGTCTTCAGCAAAGTGATGAAGCAGGTGGAAAACTTTGAAGAGAACGGGAGAGAGTAAAAAAAGTTTGAAAAAGAAACATAGGTACAATATGACAGAAAAGAAAAACAACGGAGTGATTTATATTCTTACCAATCCATCATTCCCCGAATATGTAAAAATTGGTTATGCTGATGATTTACAGAAGAGACTAAAGGAATTAAATCGGAGTGAGTGTATTCCATTTGCTTTCAGAGTGTACGCTGTATATGAGGTAAACGAGCGTCTTCAAGATAAAGCGATTCATGCCATGATTGACTCGTTAAATCCTAGTCTTCGTGCAATTGACACATTTGATGGAAAGAAACGAACAAAAGAATTTTTTGCCATGACCGTTGATGATGCGTACAACATTCTTCAGACGATTGCCAACATAAGTGGTACTGCGGACAAGTTGCACAAGTTGACTCCAGATGGGAAGGCAGAAAAAGAAGAAAAACTAGCTGAAGAAATTGAAAATAGCACGACCTATCTTGAAAGCGACTTACTTTTGAAAGGCGATACCGATGCTGTCTCCTTGTATAATCAATTAAAAGCTGAAATCCTAAAACTGGACAATGTTTCCGTACAGCCAAAGAAGTTGTATGTGGCATTCAAGATAAAACATAATTTCACCGACATCCAAATTCAGAAACAGAATTTGAAGATCTTTCTCAATATGACTAAGGGAACGCTCAAAGATCCAGAGGGATTTGCTGTAGATGTGTCCACTACGGGACACTGGGGAAATGGGGATTACTGCATACGTATATCTGATAAATCGCAGATAGAATATACCATGAAACTCATAAAACAATCCTATGAAAGCAATGCAAAGTAAAGACTCGATTTTTTGTAGTGAACGATTTGCTGCGGTTGGCGACTGATGATTGTGGGACGGGAGGGAAATAAATAGGTTGATATTAAACATAACGAATAACTGAAAAATATGTATCCACACGATAATATATTTAACATTTACTATAATATAGGAAGACGTACACCATTTGTTGTTAAGCGTTGCGAAATTGGATTAATGCGCTCACTTTCAGAAAACAGGTACAGTATGAAGGGACGAACATTTCTTGTAGAAGATGTAAAACCAAGAGGAAAATATGGTCATGCTTATGGACATTGCATGATAGATGGTGTAGTGGATGATAACTGCGAATATATGCAATATTATAAAGACCAACTCCCCACAGGTGAGATACCCTGTGCAGGATGTGGTGAATGGGTCCTTTTGGATGTGCTAGGTGTTGATATGGAAGAAATATTTCCGAAGAAAAAAGGTACAGATATTATTCCGTTTGGTAAGTACAAAGGCAAAACATATAAAGAAATTTATGAACTAGATGCCCAATATCTTACTTGGCTTGAATCAACAGATCCATACTTTAAAATAGATTACGAAAGTATGAAATAGGGACAAAAAAGAGCTTTTGCCGTTGTTGATGACGGGGCAGGTGGAGGTGTGAGACCTTAACAAGGTGTGCCATTTCGTGGCACACCTCCTTCAGATATGCCATTTAATGTCATATCCTGCTATGGAGCGGCCAAAAAAAAACGGCAGATTCGTAAGAGTCTGTCGTTCTGTATTATCGTGGATTTCAATATTCGGAGTCGCCACCGTCGTCATCCATGTCGCTGTTGTTGCGTTTGCGCGAAGGTTTCAGGCCGTTGTTTATCTTGTAGGAGAAACCCACCGTCACGGTCGGAGAGATGCGTTTCATGCGCATTTGCCGGTACAGAAGTTCGTTGTCGGTAGAGTGTCCGAAGCCTCCTGTACAGAATACGTCGCCCACGCGCAGCGTTATGGTTCCGCGTTTCTGCATCACGTCTTTCTTCACGGCGAGGTCGGCCCAGTAGGTGGCCAGCATGTCGGTCTGCAGGTCCATGAACGGAGCGTTGTATTGTCCCGAAAGCTGTATTGTCCAGTCTTTTGGCAGCATCATGTAGGAACTCAGTTTACCGCCGGCCCTGAAAGCTTCCTTCGACTGGTTGTCGAGGAGTTCGGTCCCTTCAATCCGGCTTTCGTAGAGGTTCATGCTGAGGTTCACCTTCCACCATTTTGTAATCTGGTAGTCGATAATGAGTTCCAGACCGTAATTTATGCCCTTGTTGAGGTTCTGCCATGTCGAGGCCCAATAGCCGTCGTATTCGTCGTTGTAGGGTAGCCACGGGGCGTAGTGGTCGGCCGTTTCGCTGTCCCACACGAAGCCGTAGCGGGTCATCATGTTGTTGGTCTGGCGGAAATAAGTCGAGGTGAATATGTTGAGGCTCTTTATGCCGAAGTTGTACGAAAGTTCTATGGAGTTGGTGAGTTCGGGATCCACCGAAGGGTTGCCGAAGCTGAGTTCGTTGCCTTCGCGGACGTCGATGTAGGGGTTCAGCACGTGCATGTGCGGACGGCGGACTCTGCGGCTGTAGCTCAACTGTATGCTCTGCATGTCGCTTATGGCATACGAGAGGTGCAGGGTGGGGTAGAGCAGCCAGTATGTCTTGTCGACAGGTGTTGCGGCGGGATGGTTCTTGTCCTCGCCGCCTATTTTGGAGTATTCGCCCCTCAGACCGAGCAGTGAGGAGAATTTCGTGCTTATCTTCCATGCAAACGTGGCGTAGGCGGCGTGTATCTGCTGAGTATATACGAAATGCGTCGAGGAACGGTCGTCTAAGGACATGCCGAGGTTGCCGGAGTTGTCGTATTGCGTGAGGTAGTAGGTGTAGTTCTGGTCGGCCTGCATTATGCGTCCTTCGTAGCCGGTTTCCAGACGGAACTTGTCGTTGAACGGATGCACATAGTCGAGTTTTATGTTGGCGTTGTTGTTCTCGTTGTCGGTAACCGATTGGCGGGTATAGTATCTTTCCAGCTGCGAGGCGTCGAGAATGTAATTCTGTTCCTGAATACCGTCGGCATCGCCCTTGCGGTGGTTGTATGTCACGTCGAAAGTCAGGAGCTGGTCTTTGTTGTCGAATTTTCTCGTATAGCATAGGTTCACGGTGTGGTTCTTGTGCCTGTTGTCGTTGGTGTCGGTCTGAGTGTAGTCGTACATGTTGCCGTTGAACAGGTCGATGTCGTCGACGGTGCTGCGGCGTTTGCGGTTGGCGTCGCGGAACTGATACGAAACGAGCAGCGAATTTTTGTCGTTGAAATAGTACTCACCGCCTATTTTTATGTTGCCCATCACGTTGCTGTTGCGGTTTTCATTGAAAAGGCTGTCTTCCGAATACTGCGTGCCGCTGCCGTTGTACCGGCGTATGTATGAGGTGCTTTTTCCCGCACGGCTGCGCATTCCGCCGTCGCCTGTGAAGAATATGTTGAATTTTTCGGTAGTGTAATTCAGATTCAGCGAACCCATGGCCGTTGGCACGAACTGTGGCAGCGGTGAACCTAAATTCAGGTTTGCTATTCCGTTGAGGCCGAGGTTGCCGGCGGTCTTTTCCTTAAGTTTCAGGTTTATGATTCCCGACATGCCTTCGGGGTCGTACTTTGCAGAGGGATTGGTGATGACTTCCACATTCTCCACCGTGCTTGCCGGAATCTGTTCGAGCAGAGTCTCGAGGTCGCTGCCCATCAGTTCATAAGGACGCCCGTTGATGAGTACGCTCACGTTGGTGGAACCACGCAGGCTTACGTTGCCGTCGTTGTCTATCGAAACGGATGGCACGTTTTCCAGAACGTCGGTGGCGGTGCCGCCTCCGGTAACAATGCTCTTGTCCACGTTCACTACACGTTTGTCGAGTTGGTAGTCAACCATCGAACGCTCCGACCGCACCACGGCGGCATCCAGCATTACGGCACTCTGCGAAATCTTTATCTTGCCGAGGTCTGCCAAAGGCTTCGCCTGACTGAGCGTTACCTGCGAAGGATAAAACTCTGTCTTGTATCCTATGAACGACACTTTTACCAGATAGCTGCCGGCAGACAGACCGTTCACCGAAAAACTGCCGTTGGCACCGGCTATGCTTCCGTTCACCATGGACGAGTCGCCCGGCCTGAGCACCGAGACCGTGGCATATTCTACTGCACTGCCTGTTTTCCCGTCAACGATTTTTCCCGTGATTTTGCAATTCTTCTGCGCACCGGCCGCAAGTGCAGCCATCACAAACAGTATACAAACACCAATCTTTTTCAACATCTTGTATTATTTTTCCTATATGCGTTATTATTTATGTAAAAATGTATTTGTACCTTTACAAACGCAAAAATTACGTTTTTATTTGTTTTTTTTTAAAAAAAATCAAAAAGTGGCGGAGTTTGGCAAAAAAAATGTACCTTTGCAAAAAATAAATGCTATTTTATGCAGAAAAAGATATTGACAATCAGTGTTTTGAGCTTGCTATGCATGGCGGGGACAGTTTTGTTTGCACAGTCGGCAACATCGAAATTCATCGTTCTGGACAAGAAATACGAGGCAAAAAGCCCGTCGGCAGTGAAAAATTTTCTCGACAGTCTGAAGGTGGAATTCGATGCCCGTTTCGGTGAAGTCATAGCCGTGGCAGAGTACGAAATGGACAAGGAACCGCCTCAGAATCTCCTGTCGAATTTCCTCGTCGACGCCACCCGTGAGATAGCCGACTCGATTTTTACTTTCGATGACGGAAGAAAGACCGACATCGCACTCCTCAATTTCGGCGGAATACGGACGCTTGTCCCCAAAGGCAATGTCACAACAGCACATATATTCAGCGTCATGCCTTTCGACAACAATGTCTTTGTCGTTTTCGACATAAAGGGCAGCGAACTGAAAAAAGTCTTTTTCAGAAATCTGAAGAAACTCGAAAACATTCAGTGCTTCAGTAATGTGAAACTGACCTACCGCAACGGATTGCTGGAATCAGTGCTCGTAGGTGGCCAGCCTGTTGACGACGACAGGGTGTACCGCATGGCAACCATAAACTTCATAGAAACCGGTGGCGATAAGATTCTGGAAAATGTTGAAATAAAGCATGTCGCCGATGACCTTCTGCCATACCGCACTCACATCATCAACTACATAAAAGCCAGAAAGGTACTTGACGCAAAACTTGATGACAGGGTTGTAATTTATTGAAAATAAAATGTTTGTGAATATGAAGAGAACAACTGCTTACCTTTACGGAATCATTATGGCGGCTGCCATCGTAATGGTGGCTTGCAAAAGTGCTAAAAAATCGATAGTCGTGGTTCATACCAACGATACCCACAGTCAGATAGAATGCTACATAGGCAAGGGCGACACTCTGGGCGGATATCTCCGCCGTTATGAGGCATTGAAGGAACTCCGCACGGAGAATCCCGGACTTATACTACTCGATGCAGGCGATTTCTCGCAGGGATCGCCGTATTTCAACATGTTCGGTGGCAAAGCCGAAATAGAACTCATGAACCTGCTTGGCTACGAAGCCTCTACACTCGGCAACCACGAGTTTGACCGTGGTGTCTCCGACCTCGCCGACCGTCTCAAACTTGCAAGGTTTCAGATTGTCTGTGCCAATTACAGATTCCTCGACACTGCACTTGCCGCCATGGTGAAACCTTACACCATCATCAAACGGGGTAACGTGAAAATAGGTATCTTCGGACTTACCTGCAACCTCGATGGAATAACATCCACCACGGTGTTGGACAGCCTGCAGTATCTTGACCCAGTGGAAATTTCCCGACAGACGATAAATACTTTGAAATCGGAAGGCTGCGATTTCGTAATCTGCCTTTCACACCTCGGATATTTTCCCGAGCCGGGACGTCCGATGTGCGATTCCATATTGGTCAAACACGTCACGGGTCTCGATTTGCTCGTCAGCGGACATTCGCACATAGTCGTGGATACCGTCATAAACGGCGTGAAAATACTGCAAACCGGCGAAAAAGGTCTGCGGCTTGGCGAAGTGAAATTGGAAAAATGAAAATAAAAACGATATATTGTGATGAATACGCCTGAATACTTTATAGAAAAATCCATAGAACTGGCAAATAAAAACTGCAGCAGTCACAACGGCGGACCTTTCGGTGCCATCGTTGTACGCAACGGAGAAATAATCAGCGAAACAGGTAATACTGTAACTACCACCAACGACCCCACAGCTCATGCCGAAGTCAACGCCATACGCGAGGCCTGCCGCAAACTGAACACTTTCGACCTCTCCGATTGCGAGATATATGCAAGCTGCGAACCTTGTCCGATGTGCATGGCTGCAATTTACTGGGCACATATTCCGAAACTGTATTTCGCCGCCGACCGGTATGCGGCAAAGGACGCCGGCTTCGACGATTCCAATATTTACGACGAATTCGAAAAGCCTTATTCCGAGCGTTCGATAAAAGTGGTCAACATCCGTCCCGATTCTACCGACAAGCCTTTCGTTACATGGAAAGCCATGTCCGATAGAGTTGACTACTGATTGGTCATAACTGTTCAAAAATCACATTGTCAGGGTTTACGGTAATTTCCTCGATGGTGTTGATTTTCCCTTCATCGAAAGGCGTTTTCACCCGTATGTAGTTTTCGGTGAATCCGAACATGTAACCATCGTGCAAATCGCTTTCCCACAATACTTTGTGTGTTTTTCCGAAATTCTCTTCGTAAAAGCGGTGCTTCTTTTCCTCCGAAATCTGGTGGAGAATTCTGCTGCGTTCGCGGCGTGTGTTCACGGGTACCTTGCATGGCAGCGACAGAGCCCTTGTGCCGGGACGTTCCGAATAGGTGAATATATGTAGGTACGATATCGGTATCGAGCGTATGAAGTCGCATACATGCAGAAATTCGTCATCGGTTTCGCCGTTGAATCCCACAATCACGTCGGCAGCTATGCACGCATCCGGCATCACCGACTTGATTTTTTTCAGGCGTCCGGCATAGAATTCGGTGGTATAGCGGCGTCTCATCATCTGCAAGACGGTATTGCTGCCGGCTTGCAGAGGTATGTGGAAATGTGGCAGAAATGCCCGTGATGTGGCAATGAAATCAATCATCTCATCGGTTATCAGGTTGGGTTCGATGGAGGAAATGCGGTATCGGAGTATCCCCTCAACCTTGTCGAGTTCTCTTATCAGCTGAAAGAAATTCTCACCGTACTGTTTCCCGAATTCTCCTGTGTTTATTCCGGTCAGCACCACTTCTTTGGCTCCGGTACCGGCTATTTCGCGAGCTTTGGCAATGGTGTCGGCTATGCTCTGACTGCGGTTCCGGCCGCGGGCAAACGGTATTTCGCAGTATGTGCAGAAATAGTCGCAACCGTCCTGTACCTTGAAAAATGTGCGGGTACGGTCTCCGGTGGAGTAAGTGGCTACGAATTCGTCGCTCTCGCCCATGGGGAGAACCGTCTTGGCCTGTTTTTTGTCGTAATTGCCCGATATTATGTAATCGGCAAGTTTGTATTTGTCGGCGTTGCCCAATATGAAATCGACTCCTTCTATTTTTGCTATGTCCTGAGGATTTACCTGTGCAAAGCAACCTACGGCGGCCACTATGGCATCGGAATTCAGCGATATGGCCTGACGTATGGCGTTGCGGCACTTTTTCTCGGCCAACGCTGTCACCGTGCAGGTGTTTATGATATATACATCGGCAAACTCTTTGAAATCGACGATTTGAAATCCGTGTTCCACAAAACGGCGGACGATGTCGGAGCTTTCCGAAAAATTGAGTTTGCATCCCAGTGTATGTATTGCGACTTTTTTCATCATGGACATTATTATATCAGTGGCGAAGGTTTGTCATCGAATGAAGACGGTAATTTATGCTTCCCAGTATCGGGTTTCTTGCGTGGAGCCTGTGGTATGTAGGGCTTCGTTTTCTTGGGCGGTTTCATTTCCGGAATTTTTGTTTCCTTGTGTTCCGGTGCCACAGTGCATGAGCCGAGATTCATCTCGTTGAGCGTGAGGTGAAAACAGTTCCTTCGTTCGTAAAGCACATAGCACAGTTTTTGCTCCCGGAGTTCGTAAAGGGTCTGTGCAAGCAGTTCGGTGAGTTCGTATGCCCCGACCTGCGGTCCCGACACATATTCGTAGTTGCTGTACGAAATGTCTATTGTGGTGCCGTACTGGTGGCAGGAGTTTTCCGTGGCCCAGCGGTTGCGGCGGCGCAGATGGTTTATGTCGTTTCTTGTGCGTAACATGCTGGTAATGCGTATCTTATATACGCTCCCGCGGTATTTCTCCGATACCATATCCTGAAAATATTTGCCGATGGTGTTTGCCAGAATGCGGGCCTTGGGTACAAGGTATGGCACCGAATGCGACAGCTCAGAAACTGCGTAATACTCGTTGGGTACGATTTTTACCAGTCCGAGTTTCTCATAATCACTGATGCGGGATGTCAGGGTGTCCTTGATACCGTTGCGTTTGGCTGCAACGAGTTGCACGTCGTTCTGATCGTGGAGCACTTCGCGGTAGCGTCTGCGGCTCAGCAGGGGATAGACCTTCTGACTGTCGCGGTGGCAATACACATAGTCGGCATCGTTCAGAATGGCTGTGCTGTCGGATTCTTCCACACGTTCGGTGGCCGAAACCACCACCTTGCGGGTGAAATAAAGGGCAACGGCACAAATCGCAGTTATCAGCACAATGATGATTGCTGTACGATAGGTAATCTTCTTTTTTCTTTTATGACGTTTCTGCTTGTAATATTCTTCGCCTCTATTTCGCATACAGTTACTTACGTGATGTGTCCATTCCGGTTGTTACCCGTTTTACGGTCTGCAAAGATACGAAAAAAAAAGCACTGTTTTGTCTAAATTATAATTTTTTCGTATATTTGCAAAGTTTTTTGCAGCATGTGAAAATGGGAATATTTGATAAAATAGCAAGTCTGATATTGGATGACTCTGCCAACAAGCAAGCGGAACCGACAGTGAAAAAGACATCGGTTGAAGACGGAAAAACCGAACCGGAACGTCCGGAGAAAAAAAACACTGCCGAACTGGCTGAACCTTCGGCCGATGTCAGGCCAACCGAGGACAACGACACCGCTGACCCTGAAAAAAAAACCAAATCCGGAACGAAAAATGCCGTCACCGGAAAGGTGAAACAGGAACTTGACAAACTGGACGAGAACTATATCGAAACCTCTTCAAGAATAATTGAAGCGGTCGAACGTAAACTCAATCAAGCGTACAAGGGCAAGAAAACCGATTTCTCGGGAAAGGAAATGACGCTCTGGATAACCGAAGCCATGCTTTTTGAAACACTCGACAACGACGAATACAAGGCAAAATTCAGATTGGCGTTGAGTCAGGAAGGCTACGATTTCCACAATTTCGAATTCTGCTGCAAACCGTTGCCAGCCGACAATATGTTCACTCCGATTTCCGGTTCGGTATTCATGCAGATAGCCGACAGGGCAGTGCGGTCGCAGATTGTTCACCGCAGGGCACGGATAAGTCTTGCACCCGGCAGCAGGGGATCCCTGAAGGCAGATGAGTACATCCTCGATTCCGGAAAAATGCCTTGCGGCGACAGGTTCAACATCGGCCGCGGATGCCGGCCGATGCCTTCCAGAACCAACTACATAGTCATCGACGAAAACCCAGCCGCCAAAGATTATAGCGAAGCCAACGGCTTTGTGAGCCGTACTCATGCCACCATACGTTTTTCTCCTACGCAAGGTTTCTGCCTTTTCGTAGAGTCCGGTTGCTATCAGAATGGAAACCGTACACGCGTATTCCGTGCGGGAGAACCTGAAAAAGACCTTACAAACCCGAAGGCTCCCGTTCCGCTGAAAAACGGTGATATAATAGAACTCGCAAAGAAAATGACACTCCTTTTCGAAGAAATAGACGACTGACAGAAAGATTGTGTCACGATTCGTTACAAATGAAAAATTTAATAAGAACTGAACAACTGAAATATGCCAAATTTTTTTAAGAATATTCTGGAAGTCCTGCGGCCAAAAGATATTGTAGAATCCGGTACTCAAACCCGTAGAATGAGCAACCAACTGATAATGAAGGAACTGGTGGACCATTTTACCGACCGTCTTGAGGACGAATCGGTGGGGTCGAGAATGATTTACCCCATGTCGTTCAACATACTCATGCACCCCGACGACTACAACGACCGCAAAGACTCGTTGCCTTTCTCGTTGCCGGAAGTTATCAATGAATTTTATAAGGTGATGCTTTCGAAAAAGTCCAAATATCCTACCATTCTGCCGTCTATGGCCACCGAGTGGTTCTTCCAGTTCGCGGCTTGCGAAACTTCGTGCGATGACTTTGTTGGCGGTGGCAGTGACGTCTGCCTGAAGATAGAAAAAGGCCATCTGGCTGTGGCAGCCACACTTACCACGAAAAAACTTTCTGCCGGCGACACTTCGGGAATTGTCGTGGAGGAAAATGTCAAGGCCTCCTTGCGAACGACCAACTCTCGGGTCGGAGGAAACCAGAACATAAACTGGGAAGCCTTGGCAAAACTCGAAATCAAGGCCGAGGGAACCTTTGCACAGAAGTTCGACGCGTCACGTTTCAAAAACGATAAAGACGTTTCACCGTCTCAGTATCCACAAACGCAGAACGCACCGGCCGGCACAATTGGAGAACTGTCGTATGTCTCTGGCGGTAAGACTATCCGCTATGCTATGACCTGCGAAACCACCACAGTCACGAACAGGTCGGACGAAAGAACCGGCCCGAATTTCTTCAAAATCGACGGAGAAAAGGTGAAATCGCCGCACATACAGATAAAGCACGAACCCGATACCGGCAAGTTCAAGATTGTAGCCTATGCCAAAACCCGTGTCAACGGAAAACTCATGGAACTCTCCAATCAGGGCGAGTTGCGTTCATACGAGTTGCCGACCAATTCGGACATATTCATCAGCGAAGAAATAAGCCTTACCTTTAAAAAAATATAACAAAATATGGAAAACCATTATACCGAAACGATCAGACCTTTGATAAAAGGCGATGTGAAACTTTACGCATCGGCAACTTCCGATGTCGGCAGAGTAAGGAAAAACAACGAGGACAGTTTCATCTGCCAGTACGTTTGGGGACAGGATAATATTCTGGCCGTGGCCATCGACGGCGTGGGCGGTTACGAAGGTGGCGAAGTGGCCTCACAGATTGCAAGGGAAGAAATAGCCAATTTCCTTGAACAGTGTGCCGGAGGAGAAAAACTTGCCCTGCTCAAACAGGCGGTGAACCATGCCAACAACCGTATTTTCGAAGAACGGCAGAAACGCGAAGGCCTCTCGCAGATGAGCTGCGTGCTTACAGCTTCTCTCGTTGATCTCCAAGCCGGAGAAATACACATGGCACACGTGGGCGACACCCGTCTTTACCAATACCGTAACGGTGAAATCGTGAAACTCTCGCACGACCACTCGCTGGTCGGCTACCGCGAGGAAATCGGCGAACTCACCGAAGAAGAAGCCATGCACCACCCGCAACGCAACATCATCGGACGCGATCTGGGATCGGAATATCACCAAATCGGTGACAATTTCATCGAAACGGCAACATTCCAACTCCTGCCCAACAGCACGCTCTTGCTCTGTTCCGACGGACTTTGCGACATGATAACCTCCTCACAGATGAAATATGTGCTCGCCCAGAACCTCTCTGTCGAAGACAAGGTACAGAAGCTTATCCAGTCGGCTCTCGATGCCGGCGGAAAAGACAATGTCACCGTTGTTCTGGTCAACTATCAGGGACGGGAACCGGTGAAGCCCGTGGAAATAGATATGGGTACACTTGCCGCAGCACCTGAACCGTGCGAAAAACCCAAAAAGTCCAGAATGGGACTGCTCGTGGTGATTTCACTTCTCGTGGGATTCGTTGTCGGCGGCGTTTCATACTGGGCACTTATAGGCCGTCAGACTCAAAATTACATAGCTCAGCAGCAAGACAGCATAGCTGCCCTCGATAGCATCGTGAGCGACCGTGAGAAAGTTATTCTGGAACTTGCCGACAGTGTGCCTGAGGCAGAAGAATATATCGACTCGATTCGTCCGGGACTGTTGCAGGAAATAGATTCCACAAGAGTGGGAAGTTCCGAACTTGAAACCGCAGATCAGGACACAGCGACAACACAGGATGCGGAACAGGCCGAAGCTGCCGGGCAGACTGCCGGTGCCGTATCTGCGCCAGAGACTGCTCCGGCAGACAAAGGTGCAAAGAAAACCGACAAAAAAAAGAATTAACAGACATGGCTGTGGCAGAATGTAGTGCCGCCGCCAACCTCAAATAAACCGATGATGAAAAAAATTCTTTTCCTCGCCGTAATGATGTTCCCGTTAAGCCTCGTGCTTGCACAGAACACGGAAAATCCATACCTGCAGAAGGTCGAAAAATGGCTCGAAAAAGGCAACTGCAGGGAGGCAGAACGTGCCTACAAACTTTATAAGGCCGAAGGCAACAAATTTATTTCCGATGTTGAATCCCGCATCGATGACTGCAAGAACGCCGATCCAGTGATAAAGACCTTTTCGGCCAACGGCATAAGCTTCAACATGGTACTCGTAGACGACGGTTTGTACCTTGGCGAAACGGAAGTTACGCAAATCCTCTGGCAGGCAGTCATGGACACCAACCCTTCGGAATACAGGAAAGACTATTTTCCGGTGGAAAAAGTCTCTTGGAACGAATGCAACCGCTTCATCGAGAAACTCAATGCCATAACGGGACTGGATTTCCGTATGCCAACTTTCGCAGAACTTGATTCGGCTGCCTGTGGCGGCAAGAAAACCAAGAATTTCAATTTCGCCGGCAGCAACAACATCAACGACGTGGCTTGGTACAAACGCAACGCAGGAGAAACCACCCATTATGTGAAGACAAAACGCCCCAACGAACTCGGACTCTACGACATACAGGGCAACGTGCGCGAATGGTGCTCCGAAAAAGTCTACAACCGCGATACGGAAAAGGACATGGCACAGTCCTACGGCGGCTCGTGGTGCGATGAAAAGGAAAAACTACTCAAAAATGTGTTCTTTACCCTGAATCCTGCCGAGTCCTTCCCGTATATAGGTCTTAGATTGGCTTTGGACCAATAATTTTATATTACAGATTTTAACTACAACAGTTCGGCATTCTGATTGAATGCTGAGGAGTTTTTCTGTTGGATTGCATTGTTTTTTTTGATGTTTTAAAGTGCGTATAATCAATTAGTTGTGTCAATTAACAACAAAGTATTGAAAAAACTTGCAAATAAGTTTGCTGTATCGCAAAAAAAATTGTAACTTTGCAATCCGAAAAAGACCCCGTAAAAGGGCGATTTTTTAGTTATAAAAATTATTTAATATACACAAATAAAGGAGATTACACATGACAAAAGTAAAAACATTGGCCGAGTTGAAAGCTATGAGCGAACAGCTCCAATCAATTATGGCCGATCGTAATGGCGCAGCAGCAACTCCCGGAAAATATACCATTCTGGTATGTGGCGGTACAGGCTGTAAATCGTCAAACAGTGGTCAAATTGTTGACAATTTAAGAAATGTGCTTAAAGAACACGGCAAAGACAAAGACGTGAAGGTTATCATGACAGGATGCTTCGGCTTCTGCGAAAAAGGCCCCATCGTAAAAATCATGCCCGACAACACATTCTATACACAAGTAACACCTGAAGATGCTCGTCGAATCATCGAAGAACATATCATTGGCGGTACTAAAGTAAACGACCTGCTTTACTTGGATCCCAAAACTGAAGAACACATCAGCGATTCACAGCACATGGATTTCTACAAGAAACAAATCCGTATCGCTCTTCGCAACTGCGGTCTCATAGATCCCGAAAACATCGAAGAATGCATAGCTCGCGGTGGTTATCAGGCCATCGGAAAATGTATCACCGAGATGACTCCCGAACAGGTTATAGCCGAGATCAAGGCCTCCGGTCTTCGCGGACGTGGTGGTGCCGGCTTCCCCACAGGTCTTAAATGGGAACTCTGTGCAAAGAACAAAGCTGATCAGAAATACGTTATCTGCAATGCCGACGAAGGTGACCCGGGAGCATTCATGGACCGTTCCATCCTCGAAGGTGACCCCAACGGCATCATCGAAGCCATGGCTATCTGCGGTTACGCAATCAACGCTACAAAGGGTCTGATATACATCCGTGCAGAATATCCTCTGGCAATCCACCGTCTGCAAGTTGCCATTTCGCAAGCACGCGAATGCGGTCTCCTTGGCAAGAACATCATGGGAACCGATTTCGAATTCGATATAGAACTCCGTTACGGTGCAGGCGCATTTGTTTGCGGTGAAGAAACAGCCCTTATCCACTCCATGGAAGGTCAGCGTGGCGAACCTACACTGAAACCTCCATTCCCCGCTGTAAGCGGTTACATGGGAAAACCCTCCAACGTAAACAACGTTGAAACATTCGCAAACGTACCCGTTATCATCAACAAGGGTGCTGCATGGTTCAACACTATCGGTTCCGAAAAATCGAAAGGTACCAAGGTGTTTGCATTGGCAGGCCAGATCAACAACGTTGGTCTTATCGAAGTTCCTATGGGTATCACACTCCGTGAAATCATCTACGAAATCGGTGGCGGTATAAAAGGCGGACGTAAGTTCAAAGCCGTACAAACCGGTGGACCTTCAGGCGGATGCTTGACAGAAAAACACCTCGACACAGCCATCGATTACGATTCATTAGTAGCAGCTGGCTCAATGATGGGCTCCGGCGGTATGGTTGTCATGGACGAAACATCCTGCATGCCTGCAATCGCAAAATTCTACCTTGAATTCACTTGCGAAGAAAGCTGCGGTAAATGTTCTCCCTGCCGTGTCGGCAACAAACGTCTCTGCGAAATGCTCGAAAAAATCACCGACGGTCGCGGAACAATGGAAGACCTCGAACAGCTTCGCAACCTTGCAGCAGTTATCAAAGACACAGCTCTCTGCGGACTTGGCCAGACATCACCGAACCCCGTACTCTCCACACTGGACAACTTCTGGGACGAATACGTAGAACACGTTGTTGACAAGAAATGCCGTGCCGGCGTTTGCAAGAAACTCATGAGCTATGTTATCGACAAGGAAAAATGTATCGGTTGCGGAAAATGTCAGAAAGGCTGTCCTGCCGATGCCATCACTCGCACAAACTATACTCCCGAAGGCCACAAACTGGCTTCCATGGAAATCGATTCGGAAAAGTGCCTGAAGTGCGGTGCTTGTATCAGCGGATGTAAATTCGGTGCAATTTCTGTAAAATAAATTGGTAAAACAAAAAAATTTAATTTGAAATGATAAAATTAACAATAGATAACAGACCGGTTGAAGTTGCAGAAGGCACAACCATATTGAAAGCTGCCCGCCAAGCCGGTATCGACATTCCCACATTGTGCTATTTCGAGCTCGATGGAATGAAATTTGAAAACAAACCCGGCGGATGCCGTGTTTGCGTCGTTGAAGTAAAAGGTCGTAGAAACCTTGCTCCTGCCTGCGCTACAGACTGTATGGAAGGCATGGAAGTTCTTACAAACAGCCCGCGAGTTATCAACGCTCGTCGTACCGTTGTCGAACTTATCCTTTCCGACCACCCCAATGACTGTCTGCAATGCGAAAAGAACGGAGACTGCGAACTTCAGTCTTTGGCAAAACGTCTCGGCATAAAGGAAATACCTTACAAAGGCGTTCAGTCAACCTATCGCAAAGACCGTACACTGTCCGTTGAACGCGACATGGACAAATGCGTTATGTGCCGTCGTTGCGAAACCATGTGCAACAAATTCCAGAGCGTTGGCGCACTCAGCGGTGTAAACCGTGGCTTCGACGCCGTTGTGGCTCCTGCTTTCGAACAGGACCTCGGAGACAGCTCCTGCGTAAACTGCGGTCAGTGCGTTCAGGTTTGTCCTGTTGGTGCACTTACATTGGTTGACAACATCGGTGACGTTATGAAAGCCATCGCTGATCCTACCAAGAAAGTCGTTGTTCAAACAGCTCCTGCAGTACGTGTGGCTCTCGGCGAAGAATTCGGAATGGAACCCGGTACCATCGTTACTGGAAAAATGGCTGCCGCTCTGCGTCGCTTAGGTTTCGACTATGTATTCGACACAGACTGGTCGGCTGACCTTACAATCATGGAAGAAGGTACTGAACTTCTGGGCCGTGTAAAGGATTTCCTCGCAGGAAAACCGACACACCTCCCGCTGTTCACTTCATGCTGCCCGGGTTGGGTAACTTTCTACGAAAAGAACTTCCCTGATCTGCTTGAATATCCTTCAACGGCAAAATCTCCGCAACAAATGTTCGGTGCAGTAGCAAAGAACTACTTCGCAGAAAAAATCGGTGTGAAACGCGAAGACCTCGTTGTCGTTTCAATCATGCCGTGTCTTGCTAAGAAGAGTGAATGTGCACGCGACGAATTCAAGGTTAACGGCGATCCCGACGTAAACTTCTCGCTCACTACTCGCGAACTCGCACACATGATAAAACAGTGCAACCTCGACCTCAACAAACTTCCGGAAGAAGACTTCGACAGCCCTCTCGGACAGTCTACAGGTGCAGCTGTTATCTTCGGTGCAACAGGCGGCGTTATGGAAGCAGCAGTTCGTACAGCCTACGAAGTTCATTGTGGAAAACCACTTCCGAAAATCGACCTTGAAGCAGTTCGCGGCATCTATGGCGACAGCGTAAGAACAGCTACCGTTGATTTCAACGGTCTGGCAGTGAAAGTTGCCATTTGCTACGGTCTGTCGAATGCACGCAAACTTATGGAAGAAGTTCGCAACGGCAACCCCAACGGATACCACTTCATCGAAGTTATGGCTTGCCCCGGCGGTTGTATCGGCGGTGCTGGTCAGCCCTATCACCACGGCAACAGCAACATCATACAGAAACGTATGGAAGCTACTTACCGCGAAGATGCCGGCAAACCTATCCGCAAATCGCACGAAAATCCCGATATCATAGCTATCTACAAGGAATATTACGGAGAACCTTGCGGTCATAAATCACACGAACAACTTCATACTCATTATTTCGATAAATCGGATAAAGTTGACGTACAAAAATAATTTTAAAAAGACATTAAGATATGGCTACAGTAAAAATATCACAAGATAAGGTTAATGTTATCAAAGATATATGCAAATCTTTCGGTAACAAGTCTGGCGAAGTCATCAACGTGCTTCACCAAGTTCAAGGCAAGTTCGGATACCTTCCTCAGGAAGTTCAGGAACTTGTAGCTCTCGAACTTAACATGCCGGTTGCTAAAGTTTACGGTATCGTTTCGTTCTATTCTTTCTTCACCATGCAGCCTAAAGGCAAATACCCCATCGACGTTTGTCTGGGTACTGCCTGCTACGTGCGCGGTGCTGAGAAAGTTCTGGACGAATTCAAACGTCAGCTCAACATCGAAGTTGGCGGACTTACAGCCGACGGCAAGTTCTCTCTGAACTGCTTGCGTTGCGTGGGTGCATGCGGTCTGGCTCCCGTTGCCATGATTGGCGACAAGGTTTACGGACGCCTCACTCCCGACAAAGTGAAAGAAGTTCTTGCAGAATACGCTGAATAATCTTTCGACGATTATAATTGCGGCGGATTTTCGGAAGAAAATCCGCCGTTTTTTTGTCCTGCGGCACGCTGCCCCGCGGCAGAGACGGAAATTTTTTTGTCCGAATTACGGAAAAATTTCGTATATTTGCAATTTGCAAATACTCGGTGCATAAATGCCCTGTTTGCAATGTAAAATATTGAAAATAAGACAGCTGATATACTATGCTACCGAACAGTACGGGGCAGAACCTCGGAAAAATATCGAAAATTTCGCAAAGCGGAGCGCTGAAAAGTGCTCCGCTTTTGTTTTATAATGATACTTATTGTAGGAATGGAGAAAGATAAATTACTTATAGAACTTGGTGGTAGAATACGGGCAGCCAGACTACAAAAACAAATGACGCAAGTGCAATTGGCAGAAAAATGTGGCTGTAACCGCAACTATATAAGTATGTTGGAGCGTGGCGAACGGAATCCTTCATATAAATCACTGGTAATGATTGCCAATGGCTTGGATATAGAACTTTCTGAATTGATAAAAGGATAAGTCATGGCGAAGGAGAAATATACATTTATTGATTTGTTCGCAGGATGCGGCGGTCTTGACCTTGGCTTTGAACAAGCTGGATTTCATGTGATTTGGGTTAACGAGTTCGAACCACATTGCCGTACCACGTATATTCGAAATCATCCTAATACAATATATGTCAGTTCGACTGACAAATTGGGTGTATTAACAAAATGTCAGTTCGACTGACAAATTAGAAAAGTATGAGCAAAAACGAAATAGTAAAAATAACATGTCCAAATGTTCCGGCAGAACTTAATGATCCGGAACTATTGCGATTGGCTGACACAATTGTTGGGATAGTAAAGAATGCTGTTGCAGAAATATCAACTCGTGTAAATATGACAATGACCATTTCCTATTGGAAAATAGGCCA
>JAZRZP010000018.1:0-9839 GCA_045601425.1 Bacteroidales bacterium | reverse complement strand
TTTGCAACCGAATCCAAGTCCAAATATTCAACGTCAGCGAGAATCGTTCGCTGTTTGTTTATTAGGTCTTGGATTCTTTCTTTGGGGTCAATGCGTATAGCATTCCCATGCTCTGCTCGTTGATTATCTTCCTTGCGTCGGCAACAAGCGTGTCAAGCGAATGCTGCAGCTCAAAGGCATCAAGCCTGTTGATTATCCGCCCGTTTTTCCACTGTTTCGGCAACAGCCTCACTCCGGTGGTGATGAAACGTTGCACCCTGTTGTACGTAATACGCAACTCGACGGCACCTTCTTTGCCGGACGTTGCCCTTTTGCGTCTGTCATAGACGAGTTTTAGAATCGGTATTGTTTCCATGTTGTATTGTTTTTTTTTTGGTATTACAGAAATGTAATACATGGTATTACTTTTTTAGCATTATACCATATTATGATACATTATGATACTGCATGTAAAATCAGTCATATCTATCCCTTATATAGCACAAAAACAACTGAAAATCAATGTAATGAGATTGTAAATACCTGTAAATAAAAGGGAAGCAGACAACGTAAAATTGTCTGCTTCCCTTGTGTGTAGCGGAAAGGGAGGGATTCGAACCCCCGGACCCGTGAAGGTCAACGGTTTTCAAGACCGCCGCATTCGACCACTCTGCCACCTTTCCGCTTGCAAAAGTACACATTTTTTTCAAATCCGCAAACTTTTTTTTATTTCAGCGGACTAACTTCTTGTATATCAGACAAAAATTTTTTTTTTACGATTTTCGTTTTTTTCATCTGCCGCGCACTTTTACCTAACATGAAAGTCTTTTTTTCATGCCATATTTCAAAAAAAATGGCCGGAACGAAACATTCCGGCCAATATGATTCTGCATGATTCTCAGATTCAGTCTCTGTGGCTTCCGCCACTGCTCAGATGTCCGCGTTCGCCACCGCGACGTTCTCCGCCGCCTCTGCGGTCGCCGTGACGTTCGCCGTGGTGCTCTCCACGCGGAGGACGTCTGCGTTCCGGTTCAACATAGCCTTCGGGCTTGGGCAGAAGGGCTTTGCGCGAAAGACGCAACTTGCCCGATTTTTCATCGACTTCCAGAAGTTTCACTTCTATCTGGTCGCCTTCCTTCAGTATGTTTTCGAGAGTGTCCTTGCGTATCCAGTCGTATTCGGAAATATGGAGCAGACCTTCCTTGCTGGGAAGTATTTCCACGAAAGCACCGAAATCGACAATGCTCTTCACTGTACCCTGATATACGGTACCTACCTCGGGCACGGCAGTCAGGCCTTTGATCCATGCCAAAGCGGCATCGATGGAAGCCTTGTCGACAGCAGCGACATCGACAACGCCGACTTCACCCTTTTCTTCGATAGTGATAACCGAATTGGTTTCTCTCTGTATTTCCTGAATAACCTTTCCTCCGGTTCCGATAACGGCACCGATAAATTCCTTGGGTATTTCGATCTGTTCAATGCGCGGAACGAACGGTTTGTAGTCGTCGCGAGGCTTGCTTATGGTAGCCTCTATGATGTCCATTATGTGCATGCGGCCGGCGTGAGCTTGTGCCAAAGCCTTGGAAAGCACTTCGTACGAAAGTCCGTCAACCTTTATATCCATCTGACAGGCCGTGATGCCGTCGCGCGTTCCTGTAACCTTGAAGTCCATGTCGCCGAGGTGGTCCTCATCACCGAGTATGTCGGAGAGGACTGCCCACTTGTCGCCTTTCGAGATAAGTCCCATTGCAATACCTGTAACGGGTTTCGATATTTTAACGCCGGCATCCATGAGTGCCAGAGTACCGGCACAGACGGTAGCCATTGAAGAAGATCCGTTTGATTCGAGAATGTCGGAAACGACACGTATCGTGTAGGGATTTTCGGGGGCAGTGGGGATCACGTGTTTCAACGCACGCCATGCCAGATTGCCGTGACCTATTTCACGACGGCTCAGACCGCGGTTGCCTTTTACTTCGCCAGTGGCAAAGCCCGGGAAGTTGTAGTGCAGCAGGAAATTCTTGGTACCTTCGATGACGGCACCGTCAATAATCTGTTCGTCGAGTTTCGTTCCTAGTGTAACTGTAGAGAGCGACTGTGTTTCACCGCGCGTGAATATTGCAGAGCCGTGAGCAGAGGGCAGATAATCCACTTCGCACCAGATGGGACGTATCTCGTCAAGTTTACGGCCGTCGAGACGCGTGCGTTCGGTAAGAACCATGTCGCGCATTGCCTCTTTTTCGATGTCGTGGAAATAGCGGTCTATCATGAAAGTTTTTTCCGCCAGTTCTTCTTCGGTGAGGCCGAGGGTTTCCACGTAATCGGCTTTTATCTGGTCGAAGCCTTCGGAACGGAGCTGCTTGTTGGGAATGCCCTGTTTTGCAAAGTCGTAGCATTTCTGATATACGGCTTCGTGCATGGCAGCCTTGAGTTCAGGGTCGTTTTCTTCGTGGCAGTACACGCGTTTTTCGGTTTTGCCGGCTTCAATGGTAAGTTCGGCAATGGCCTTGCACTGTATCTTGATAGCCTGATGTGCAGCCTTGAGTGCTTCGAGCATGAGGTCTTCGGAAACTTCCTTCATTTCACCTTCAACCATCATGATGTTTTCATCGGTTGCGGCAACGATGAGGTCGAGGTCTGCATTTTCTATTTCGGGAAGAGGTGTGTTTATTACAAATTCGCCATTCAGATGAGAAACTCTGACTTCGGAAACGGGTCCGTTGAAAGGAATGTCGGAAACAGCGAGAGCCGAAGCTGCTGCAAGGGCTGCAAGGGCATCGGGTGCCGTATTTTTGTCACCTGATATGAGAGTTATCTGAACCTGAACTTCTGCGTGGAAATCGTCGGGGAAAAGCGGGCGCAAGGCTCTGTCGACCAGACGTGCAATAAGTATTTCGTATTCCGAAGGACGGGCTTCGCGCTTGAAAAAACCGCCGGGGAAACGTCCCATGGCAGCATATTTTTCCTGATATTCGACAGTAAGCGGCATGAAATCGACGTTTTCGCCAGCTTCTTTCTTTGCACATACTGTTGCAAGCAACATGGTGTTGTTCATGCGAACAACGGCAGCACCGTCGGCCTGCTTGGCCAACTTGCCGGTTTCGATTTCGATAATCTGTCCGTTACCGAGATCGACAGTCTTTTTGATAATGTTCATCTTATTACTTCTTTTATTTTCAACAATGGCATACAATCGTCATGCATGCCTTAACTTAACTTTCTTATACGAAAAAAGGCAATTAGACTCTAATTGCCTTCAACCATAACCAAATAAATATGAAAAACTATTTTCTTAAATTCAACTCCTTGACAATGTTACGGTAACGTTCAATGTCCTGTTCCTTGAGATAATCCAACAGTCTTCTGCGTTTTCCTACAAGGTGAACCAATGCACGTTCCGTCCTCAGGTCCTTACGACTTCCCTTTACGTGTTCTGTCAGGTGCTGTATTCTGAATGAGAACAATGCAATCTGTGCTTCTATCGAGCCGCTGTCGTTTTCATTTTTTCCGTACTTTGCAAAGATTTCTCTTTTCTTTTCTGCTGTTAAATACATATTTAAATTCTTTATTTTTATGTTTTCTGTTACGTATTTTTATTTTTCAATCGGACTGCAAAATTACAACTTTTTTTTGAATTGGAGAAGTTTTTTTCGTTTTTTTTCTTAAAAAAATCACAACAATCTGATTTACAAAATATTAAAGCAATAGCTTCCTTGTATTTTTACATTACTCAGATGTTTTTACCCGACAAAAAAATTATTTTTTGCACATTTTTCGAGGCCAACGTGTGAAGTTTTTCTTTTTTCCGCATGGTTCACACTTTTTTCATACCGATGAAGAAAAAAAAATCACAAAAAAAAGACGTCATGTGAGAAAAAATGCGTATCTTTGCATTCTTGTACGCCGTGCATGGTCATGTACCCATGCACGTACCGCATAGTTCAAGCATCGAATCAACAATCAAACACAATAATATTATGACTGAACAAAAAAGTACATTTACCGGAACCGACCACAAAATCGTTTGTCCCACTTGCGGCACCAGATTCAACATTGACGAAACGGCATACGCAGCCATAGTGCAGCAGATACGCGACGATGTCCTTGAAAGCGAGATTACCCGCCGCATGGAAGACATCAGGAGCCGCATGAAAGCAGAAAACGAACTGGCCATGGCCGAAAGCGAGAGGGCTCACAGCAACTCGGAAAACGAATTGAAAAAACGCATCACCGAACTGGAAAACAAACTCGGCATGAGCGAGAGCGAGCGGAAACTCGCCGTCACCACTGCCGTGCAGGAAGTGGAGAAGCGAATCAACGAAATGGAAATCGAACGTGCCAACCGGGAACGGGAATACAGCAAAGCCGTCGATTCCCTGAGACACCAGATCGCCTCCGGAGAGCAGGCCAAGACACTGGCAGTACAAACCGCCGTCGCCGAAAAGGACAAAGAACTTGCAACACAACAGAACGAAATAGTCCAGCTGAAAGCCGAAATCAACCAAGCCGCACAAAACACCGAACTGAAACTCAAAAACATGAAGGACAGCTACGACATTCAGCTGAAGGACAAGGACGAAGTCATCTCATTCTACAAGGACCTCAAGGCAAGAATGTCAACGAAAATGATTGGCGAAACTCTTGAACAGCATTGTGAACTCACCTTCGAACAAGCCCGCGCCTTGGGATTTCCGAAAGCGTACTTTGCCAAGGACAACGATGCCAGCCAGGGCAGCAAGGGCGACTACATATTCCGCGACTTCACCGACGACGGACAGGAATACATTTCGATAATGTTCGAGATGAAAAACGAAGCTGACCAGACTGCCACCAAGCACAAGAACGAGGACTTTTTCTCCAAACTTGACAAAGACAGGCAGGCAAAAGGCTGCGAATACGCCGTGCTGGTTTCTCTGCTCGAACCTGACAGCGAAATATACAATGCCGGCATCGTTGACGTATCGCACAAATATCCCAAAATGTACGTCGTCCGTCCGCAGTGCTTCTTACCCATGATAACGCTGCTGCGCAATGCCGCCATGCACTCCGCCGAATACAAGAGGGAATTGTCTCTCGTGAAAAAACAGAACATAGACATCACCCATTTCGAGGACGACATAAACGAATTCAAGGAGAAATTCGGGAACAACTACCGTCTGGCATCCGAGAAATTCGCAAAGGCAATCGAGGAAATCGACAAAACCATCGAACACCTGCAAAAGGTAAAAGACAGCCTGCAAGGCTCGGAAAGGAACTTACGTCTCGCCAACGACAAGGCGCAGGACCTCTCCATCAAAAAACTGACCAGAAACAACCCCACCATGGCACAGAAATTCAACGAACAATATAAACGCCAATACTAAACAAAATGAATAGTAAATTCTTCAATAACGTCGATACTTCACTTTTTGATAAGTTCAAAGGCATTTCCGAAAATATGCACGACTTTCATGCTTTTTTGGCTGTCGCAGGCTATTTTCGCTCATCGGGTTACTTTAAACTTCGCAAGCACTTAGAGAATGTACAAGTCATCAGGATACTTGTAGGTATCAATATTGACGACATCTTCCGCAAGCATGATAAGAGTCTGCTGATGTTGGAAGGTGAGGATGAAGCGAAGGCTCAGTTTACTCAGGATTTCATCAACGATGTTATTGGAGCAAAATACAGTGAAGAGGTGGAGCAAGGCATTCTCCAACTTTGTGAAGACCTTGCAAGCGGGAAGGTGGAAATACGCATTGACAAATCGAAAAACCTTCATGCAAAATTCTATCTCTGTTTGCCTGAAAATCACAACGAAAACACGGATGGTTGGGTTATCATGGGTTCGTCCAACATCTCCGAATCCGGTCTTGGTATTACGCAACCTCCCCGTTATGAACTCAACGTTGCCATGAAGGATTTTGCTGATGTCGATTATTGCCATAAAGAATTTTGGAACCTTTGGGAAGAATCAATTCCATTGTCGCCCGATGATATTGCGATTATCCGCAAGAAGACCTATCTTGACGGTATGCCAACTCCATACGAGCTTTATATCAAGGTACTCATTGATGCCTTTGGTGATCAGGTGGAGGACAACTTTACCACATCGCTTCCTGAAGGCTATATGGAACTTAAATATCAGAAAGACGCTGTTATTCAAGGCTATCAGATGCTTAAAGAATATAATGGATTCTTCCTTGCCGATGTGGTAGGTACGGGTAAAACCGTTGTGGGAGCTATGATTGCCAAGCGTTTTATTGAAGAGAACGGCAAGAATACCAATGTGCTTGTGGTATATCCGCCAGCGGTAGAAGACAACTGGAAGGATACTTTCAAAGACTTTGGAATTGATAAGAAATATACGCAGTTCATCAGTAATGGCAGTCTTGACAAGGTTCTTGAAGGCAAAAACAATTATAAGTCAGCCGAAGAGTTTGACCTTATTTTGGTTGATGAAGCCCATAACTTCCGTTCGGATTCAGCCGAGCGCTATGATGAACTTCAACGTATATGCAAGGCTCCACGTATCAACGAAGGGATGGTTGAGGGCGTGCAGAAGAAGGTGATGCTCCTTTCGGCAACACCTCTCAATAATCGTCCTGAAGATTTTCTTAATCTTCTCCTGCTGTTCCAAGATGCCCGCATGTCAAATATTGATGGCATAGGCAACCTGAACATTAAGTTTCAGCCATGGATTAAGCGATATAAGGAAATCATGAAAGAGCGTTTCAATGCATCGGATCCAATCAAACTGCAGAATCTCACCAAGGAAGTGGATGCGATTTATGAACAGATGCGTACCGAAGTCCTCGACAAGATTCTCGTTCGCCGAACACGCAAGAATTTGCAGAACAATCCTGAATACAATGCCGACCTTGACCGACAAGGTATCAAGTTTCCCCACATCGAGCAACCCAATGAGTGTATGTATGAGTTGAATGATAATCTCTCAGCACTCTTTGGTGAAACCATGACGCTTCTGACCGATACCAAAGACGCAGATACGAATCCTACTGGTTCCGGTCTTGATTATGCCCGCTACCGTGCCATCGAATTCCTATCCGGTGAAGCCAAGAAAAAGTACAAGCAAGCCGAACATATTGCCAACCTTCTTGCTGCAATCTACCGCGTCCACATGGTGAAACGTCTGGAGAGCAGTTTCCATGCTTTCAAGAAGTCTTTGCATACTTTCAGGAAAATCACTCAGGACATGATTGACATGTTCAACCAAGACAAAATCCTCATTGCTCCTGATTTTGACGTGAAAGGCATGTTGGCCAAAGATATGGAACTGGACGAGATTATCGAAAAAATTGCTGAAAAAGGTCTTGATAAGTCTGATTTCGTCTATCATGTTTCTGATTTTGAACCTGTTTTTCTTGAGATGCTTAAGAGTGATGTGAAAAAAGCTGACGAACTCTGCCAGCGATGGGATGCCATTGGAGAAGCTGACCCTAAACTTGACGAATTTATCAAGCTTTTGAATGGTGAATTGTTCGACAAGAAGAAAAACGAGACAGGCAAGTTGGTTATCTTTTCCGAGAGTGTTGATACCCTTAACTACCTTACGGAACAACTAAAGAAACGCCTTAATCGGGAGGATGTCCTGTTTGTGAGTGCGGCCAACCGTAAAGCCCAGCTTCCAAACATTCAGAAAAATTTCGATGCCAACTACAAGAAAGGCGAGAAACTCAATGCGTACAACATTATCCTCACCTCCGATGTGTTGGCTGAAGGCGTGAACCTGCATCGTTCAAATGTGATTGTCAATTACGACTCGCCATGGAACGCCACGCGATTGATGCAACGTATTGGCCGTGTCAACCGAATCGGTTCGGTGGCAGATTGTATCTATAATTACATGTTTTACCCATCGGCTGAAGGCAACCAAGAAATCAAACTCTATCAGAATGCCTTGCTGAAACTGCAAGGTTTCCATGCCGCACTTGGTGAGGATGCCCAAATCTATTCCCGTCAGGAAGTGCTGCACACCTTCAAACTTTTCGATGAAAATGTGCGTGATCGCATCGACAAGCAGTTAGAACTCCTGCGCGAAATCCGTGAGCTCTATGCCACCGATCGCAAACTCTATCAACGTATCAAGGCTCTCCCGGCCAAGAGCCGCACTGTCCGTAAACCGGAAAATGCAGAGGTTGAGGTAGAGAGCAAGACAAGTATTGTATATATCACAAAAGGTCAAAAGAGCCAATTCTATAAGGTGGTTGGTGATAATCAGCCAGAGAGTATTGAGTTTGTTGATGCAGCAGAGATTCTGCGTGCCAAGAAAGACGAACCTACGGGTGATTTTGAAGCAGTGAAAGGTGTCCATTACACCCAAGTGGAAAAGGCATTCAACGCCTATCTTGCAGATGTTGAGGCCGGAAATACCGCACCTTCTTTGGGAGCAAGGAAAAACGATAACGGAACCAAGGCTATGGCGCTTATCCGCGAACTGAAGCGAGCTTTCCGCAATGATGAGGTTTACGAAAAGATTCTTGTGTTGGAGGAATATATCGGTGCCGGCGTTTACAACCAACTCACTAAAGGTATGAATCAGCTTAAGCAGAAGATTACCCGTATGACAAAGGATGGAAGCCGCCTTGCCCAGCATGCACCAGAGATTCTCCCTGTCATTGAAAATTTCTACGATAAATATCATATTTCGAAAGACCGTATCGAAAAGGAGGGCAATGCCGATGACCCAATCATCGTCACATCCGAAACATTTGAATAACAGTATGGAATCGCAGATCATAGAATATAAGGAGACGTGGCGTGACGAATACCTGAAATGGATTTGTGGCTTCGCCAATGCCAAAGGCGGTACACTCTTTGTCGGCATAAACGATGAAGGATGTGTGGTTGGTCTTGACAATGCCAAGCGAATGATGGAGGACATTCCCAACAAGATAGCCATGACTATGGGATTGGTGGTTGATGTCAATCTCTGCATTCAGGACGGCAAAAACTATCTGTCTATAGGTGTGAAGCCGTCCAACGCCCCGGTTGCTTTCAAAGGCAAGTTCTATTACCGTTCGGGCAGCACGTTGCAGGAACTTACCGGCATAGCTCTCGAAAACTTCCTTCTTCAGAAAAACCATCACACTTGGGATTCCCTGTCTATCCCCAACACCAGTATGGCTGATGTCAATCCCGAAGCCGTGGAGTATTTCGTCAGGCGTGGCATCCGTTGCGGACGTCTGCCCGAAAGTATGCTTGGTCTCTCGCATGAGCGTATTTTGAGCAACCTCAAACTCATTGATGCAGATGGGCATCTCACCCATGCCGCCATGCTTCTCTTTGGCAAGGATGTGCAGAAGCATTTTGTCGGAGCCGTGTTTCGCATCGGTAGGTTTCACAACGATGAGGCCGACTTGATGTATCAGGACGAGGTGAGCACTTGCCTTATCATGATGCCGGATGCCGTCATGGACTTGCTGAAAGGCAAATACCTCAATTCGCTTATACGCTACGAAGGTTTGCAACGCATCGAACAACTTGAGATTCCCGACGAAGCGCTCCGAGAGCTTATCTGCAATGCCATAGCCCATCGCGACTATCGGGGGGTACACACCCAAATGAAGGTGTACGATGATTACATCAGGCTCTGGAATGAGGGAGGACTGATTGACGGTATGACTGCCGAGTCGCTCCGCGAAGAGCACAATTCGCGTCCCCGCAACCAACTGATAGCCCAGGTGTTTTTCCTTGCAGGTTTCATCGAGGCCTGGGGTAGGGGCATCTGGCGTGTCGATAAGGCATTTACAGAGGCCGGACTTGAACTGCCTTCGTTTGAGGAAAATTGTGGAGGTGTGACAGTACACATTCCAAGGGCAAAAGTGACAGAACCCCCCCAAGCTACCCCCCAAGTT
>JAZRZP010000017.1:0-26506 GCA_045601425.1 Bacteroidales bacterium | reverse complement strand
GAAATGCGTTTTGAAGATTCCGAGCAAGAAAGATATGGTTTACAAAATGGTGATTTGATAATGTGTGAAGGCGGTGAACCAGGAAGATGCGCGATTTGGAATGGTGAAACGCACAATATGAAAATTCAAAAAGCCTTGCATAGAATTAGGTTAAAATCATCTGCTTCAAATAAATACGTCTATTATCTTTTTTATCATTATGCTCAAAACGGCTTGCTTGAGAAATATTTCACTGGCACAACGATTAAACACTTAACAGGTCAATCGCTAAAATCCATTGAAATTCCCCTTCCTTCTCTTCCCGAACAGCAACGCATAGTCCAGGAAATCGAAACCCGATTATCGCAGGCTGAGCTTGTCGAAGCCCGCATCGAACAATCGCTGCAGCAAGCCGAGGCATTGCGGCAGAGCATTCTCAAAAAGGCGTTTAGTGGAGAATTGGTGTGAAATGACAATTGAAAAATCATCGCCATGTCAAACGATAAATTTCAAAACAAATACAGGACAACATCCATCCGCTTGCAGAATTGGGATTACGGATGGCGTGGCAAATATTTTGTCACCATCTGCACATCAGGACGCGAACATTCGTTTGGCGAAATCATTAATGGCAAAATGCAATTATCGCCTGTCGGTGCCATCGCCGATGTGTTGTGGCATGAATTGAAAAACCATTTCGACGGCATCGAATTGGGTGCATTTGTCGTTATGCCCAATCATATCCATGGTATTGTTGCAATAACCGAATATATTGGGAAAACGGAAAACGAAAACGCACGTGCAATTACCGTTGATACAACGTATGCGGATAACGGGAACGGGAACGATAACGATAACGGGAATGGGAATGATAACGATAACGGGAATGGGAATGATAACGGGAATGGGAATGATAACGGGAACGGGAACGGGAACGTAGATACAACGCATGCGTTGTATCTACAACCAATCCCGACCCCGCAACCGCAATCCCCGACCCCGCAACCGAATCACGCCGCGCAAACCCCGCAAAACCAATCATCCACAAAAACCATTGGACAAAAACGTTTTCAACATCAGGGATCACACACATTATCGTCAATTGTGGGTTCGTACAAATCGGCGGTATCGAAACATGCCCATCGCATGGGTTTCAATTTTTCTTGGCAATCAGGATATTACGAAAACATTGTCCGCAACGATGTTGCATTCAACAGAATACAAACCTATATTGATAACAATCCCAAAAATTGGAAAGAAGATAAATTCTACACAAAATGACCGATTCAACCATTATCTCGAAAATTTGGAACATGGCCAATGTGCTGCGCGACGACGGCGTCAGCTATGGCGATTATCTGGAACAAATCACCTACCTGCTCTTCCTGAAAATGGCAGATGAAATGAACAAGCCGCCCTACAGCAAGGGCTTGCATTTCCCACATCTGAAGGATGCCGAAGGCCACGGAATAGCCGATGGCGAATTGTGCGACTGGGAAACGCTCGTCAGCAAACGCGGTGCCGAATTAGAGGCCTATTATGTGCAGATGCTCCGCAGCCTTGGCACTGAGAAAGGCATGTTGGGACAAATCTACACCAAAAGCCAAAACAAGATTCAAGACCCGGCCAAACTGCTGCGCGTCATTGAGATGATTAACCGTGAAAACTGGTCGCTGATGGGTTCCGATGTGAAAGGCAAGATTTACGAAGGACTTTTGGAAAAGAATGCCGAAGATACGAAAAGCGGTGCAGGACAGTATTTTACGCCTCGCGCCCTGATTCGCGCCATGGTGGAATGTGTGCGCCCGAAGCCTGAAAAGACCATCATCGACCCGGCTTGCGGCACAGGTGGATTTTTCCTTGCCGCATACGATTTCATCGCGCGGCAGCCGCTGAACAAAGATGAAAAACTGTTCCTGAAAAAGAAAACCTTCTTCGGCAACGAGATTGTAGCCAACACGCGCCGCCTCTGCCTGATGAACCTTTATCTGCACAATATCGGCGAATTGGACAGCGAAGACTTCATTTCGCCCAACGATGCCTTGGTGGCAGACAATGGCAACCGTTACGATTATGTGCTCACCAATCCGCCTTTCGGCAAAAAGAGCAGCATCACCATCACCAACGAAGAAGGCGAAATCGAAAAGGAAGACTTGAGCTACAACCGTCAGGATTTCTGGGAAACCACCTCCAACAAGCAGCTCAATTTCCTGCAGCACATCAAGACTTTGCTGAAAGTGACCGGACAGGCAGCTGTCGTTTTGCCCGACAATGTGCTTTTTGAAGGTGGAGCAGGCGAAGAAATCCGCAAACAGCTGATGAAGACAACGGAATTGCACACTATTCTGCGTTTGCCGACAGGCATTTTCTACGCAAATGGCGTGAAGGCAAATGTGTTGTTTTTCGACAACCGTCCCGCAAGCAAGGAGGTGCAAACCAAAGACATCTGGATTTACGACTATCGCACCAACATACATCACACCTTAAAGAAATCGCCATTGACTTTTGAGGATTTGGCCGATTTCATCAAATGTTACAATCCTGAAAACCGTCACAAACGCACCGAGACTTGGAGCGAGGAAAATCCGGAAGGCCGTTGGCGCAAATTCTCCTACGATGAAATAGTTGCCCGCGACAAGACCAACCTCGACATTTTTTGGCTGAAAGACAAAAGCCTCACCGACTTGGACAATCTTCCGGAACCTGATGACATTGCAGCTGAAATTATTGACAATTTAGAGGAAGGCATCAGTTGCTTCAAGAAGATTTTTGAGACAATCGGAAAATGAATCAAGTGGCCGAACTTGCTGAAGCTGTCGTTACCTGCCCAAACTATTATCCATAAAAACAGGTAGTTACACGTTTTGTGCAAAAAAAACAGACATTGTCCTCCAAAATATCAGTTTCAATGGACTGAAATCCAATTATTTTTTCGTATTTTTGCAAATGCGTTTCCATGCGGTACGGCATGCCACACAACGTGTGCCGTTTGTGTGTGAAAGGCAAGTAAGTTATTGATTGTAAACTATTTATATTTCAGGAAAAACAATGGTAACATTCGCAATCTCCTTGGTTTTGCTCGTTCTCGGGTATGTGGTGTATTCCCGTGTTCTGGAAAAAATCGTTTCGGTGAAGTCCAGCCGCAGGACTCCCGCCACCACCATGGCCGACGGCATCGACTATGTCCCGATGAAACGCTGGAAAACGTTTCTCATCCAATTCCTCAACATAGCAGGTGTAGGGCCAATATGCGGAGCCATAATGGGCGCCCAGTTCGGAGCATCGTCGTTTCTGTGGATTGTCTTTGGAAGCATTTTTGCAGGAGGAGTCCACGACTATATATCGGGATACATTTCGCTGCGGTGGAGAGGCAATTCTCTGCCCGAAATACACGGCCGCTATCTGGGCAGAAAAGTCAAGGCCATCATGCGTTTCTTCACTGTTATACTCATGCTGCTGGTGGGAGCCGTCTTCATCAACACCCCTGCCACGCTGCTCATGAACTTCACGCCCGACTGGGACATACTCATCTGGATAAGCGTAATATTTGCATACTATCTTATTGCGACACTCCTGCCCATAGACAAGCTGATAGGGCGCATATATCCTGTTTTTGGACTGCTGCTACTCGGCATGGCCGCCGCCATAGTGGTTGCGTTCGTAATCTACAAACCCGACGTTCCCGAAATCTGGAACGGACTGCAGAACCAGCACCCGCAAGCCGCCACCAATCCGATATTCCCAATGATGTTCGTTTCCATTGCCTGCGGTGCAATTTCCGGATTCCATGCCACGCAGTCGCCGCTCATGGCACGCTGCATGACCAACGAGAAGGAAGCCCGTCCGGTTTTCTACGGAGCCATGATAACCGAAGGCGTGGTGGCACTCATCTGGGCTGCCGCTGCCACCGTATTCTATCACGAACCCATGCTTCAGCAACTCACCATAAGTCCCGATGGACAGCCCCTCGGCGGCAACGCAATGGTAGGCGTAATAGCCAATACATGGTTTACACCAGTAATAGCCACAGTAACCATACTCGGTGTAATTTCGGCCGCGATAACTTCCGGCGACACGGCGTTGCGTTCCGCACGACTCATAGTAGCCGACATTTTCCATTTCGACCAGAAACCCATAATGAACCGACTCCTCGTGGCAGTACCCATTTTCGCCATCACCGCCGGAATACTGCTGTTCTCCCTCAGCGACCAGAAAGGGTTCGATATCATCTGGAGATACTTCGCATGGTGTAACCAGATACTCGCCATGGTCACCCTCTGGGCACTGACAATATTCCTCCATGAAAACAACCGTCATTACATAGTAACGCTGATACCTGCACTGTTCATGACAATGGTGTGCAGCACCTTCATACTGATAGCACAGAACGGCGGACTGGGACTTTCGCCTGCAATATCGTACATCGGAGGCGGAAGCTTTACACTTCTCACGTATGTGATGTTTCTGCTCTGGATAAGAAAACGCCGGAACGACAGAAAAAGACTTGCCGCAAAGAACAAGTGAATGACATGATGATGTCACTCATAAAGCCGGAACGGACTCCTTGCCGTTCCGGCTTTTTTTGTACTAAAAAAGCGCGAAATGAAAAAAAAAATTCGGAAATTGAAAAAAAAATCGTATCTTTGCACGCTTATTATAACATGTATGAAACGATATAAGACAAATGCAGAAGCTGAAGCAGAGATGCTTGCGAAAGTGGTTGCCAAAAGCATGAGCGACAAAAAAGCCACCGATGTGGTGATTCTGGATCTGCGTGAACTGCCCGGCGCTCCCACGAGTTTTTTCGTGGTATGTACCGGAAATTCACCGCTCCACACCGACGCCATCGCAGATGCCGTACACGAAAACGTGAAGAAAATCACCAACCTGAATCCCACTTCAACCGAAGGCTACGACACGGCAGAATGGATTCTGCTCGACTATTTCGACGTTGTGGTACATGTCTTTGTCGCCAAGACACGGGCTTTCTACCGCATAGAGGAACTTTGGGCTGATGCAAAAAAGACAATAGTGGACGAAAATCAATAACCAATTACATATCAATTATTTATGGAAAACAAAAATGGAAATCCCATGCCACCGAAGTCTCCCAAGAAAAACAATCTGGGGAAACTGGTATATGTGCTGTACTGTGCCATAATACTGGCTCTCGCATGGTTCATGTTCACAGGTGAGGATTCCACCGGACCTCAGGACATACAGCGGCCAAAGGTGAACAGAATTCTCAAAAACAGGGATTATGAAAAAATAATCGTCGTAAATCACGAATTTGCAGAGATTTACATAAAGAAGGAAGCTGTAAAATCCGACACCTCATACAAGGACATCATCACCGAAGAGGAACTGAAAAAAGACGACCCCAAATATGCGTTCTACAACTACAAATTCCAGACTGAAGACGTTTTCAACGATGACATAAAACGCATAGAAAACGAAATCATAGTGCGCGACACTACAGGAAAGGACCTTTCCGACGAAGAAAAAGAATCGGTTATAAACCGCTCGCTGATAAACTGCACTTCGGAAAAACGCAACGACGTGTGGGGCGGCATATTGTCATTCCTGTGGCCTCTGCTTCTGCTTATACTCTTTTTCGTGATAATAAGCAGAGTAAGCCGCAAGCAGATGGGTGGCGGCGGTGACGGAATTTTCAGCGTAGGCAAATCAAAAGCCAAAATGTACGATGCCAAGACCCAGACAAATACCACCTTCAAAGACGTCGCCGGCTTGGCCGAAGCCAAAGTGGAAATAATGGAAATCGTGGATTTTCTGAGAAATCCGAAAAAATATACCGCATTGGGCGGAAAAATACCTAAAGGAGCACTTCTCGTAGGTCCTCCGGGTACGGGGAAAACCCTTTTGGCAAAAGCCGTTGCCGGTGAAGCCAAAGTCCCGTTCTTCTCGATGTCGGGTTCCGACTTTGTGGAAATGTTCGTCGGCGTCGGCGCATCCCGTGTACGCGACCTTTTCAAGACAGCCAAGGAAAAAGCCCCCTGCATCGTATTCATCGACGAAATTGACGCCATAGGCCGTGCCCGCGGCAAAAACGCCTTCTCGAACTCCAACGATGAAAGAGAAAATACGCTCAACCAGCTGCTTACGGAGATGGACGGGTTCGGCACCAATGCAGGTGTCATCATAATGGCGGCTACCAACCGTGCCGATATCCTCGACAAAGCCTTGCTCCGTGCCGGCCGTTTCGACCGCCAGATTTACGTGGAACTTCCCGACCTTGAAGAACGCAAGGAAATATTCGATGTCCACATGCGTGGACTGAAACTCGACGAAAGTGTCGACAGGGATTTCCTTTCGCGACAGACACCCGGATTTTCCGGAGCCGACATAGCCAATGTCTGCAACGAGGCTGCTCTCATCGCAGCCCGTCACGACAAGGAAAAAATAGACAAACAGGATTTCCTCGATGCCGTCGACCGTATTGTTGGCGGTTTGGAAAAACGCACGAAGGTAATGACACCGCACGAAAAACGCGTCATAGCATACCACGAATCGGGTCACGCATCGGTAAGCTGGCTCCTGCGCTGGGGCGATCCGCTTGTGAAAGTGACCATAGTGCCGCGAGGCAAAGCTCTCGGTGCCGCATGGTACCTGCCCGAAGAACGTCAGATTACAACTTATGACCAGATGTTCGACGACATAACGTCGCTCCTTGCCGGACGCGCCTCCGAAGAACTCACTTTCGGCGAAATATCCACAGGTGCCCTTAACGACCTTGAACGAGCGACCAAAAAAGCTTTCGCCATGGTAGCTTACTACGGCCTGAACAAAACCATCGGAAACCTCAGTTACTACGATTCCACCGGACAGTCGGACATGGGCATCACCAAGCCATTCAGCGAAAAGACTGCCCAGACAATCGACGAAGAAGTGCATTCCATGCTTGAATCGGCCTACCAACGTGCCAAAACCTTGCTTGAGGAAAACCGTGAAAAACTCGACCAGCTGGCCAAACTGCTCGTGGAACGCGAAGTCATCTTCAGAGAAGACCTTGAAAACATTTACGGCAAGCGTCCTTTCGAAGAGGAACCCAAAGATGCTCAGCAGGACGAAATTGCCGGAAACGCAGAAAATGTGAACGTGGAACCGTCGGAAAAAAACGAAACAGAAGAACAGCAATGAATGACAGTGCCAAAGAATTTATAATAAAGAATCTGCGTCAGTCTCTTATCGACAAGAATCAGCTGCCGGCACCGTCCAGAAGTGCAAATGCGTCGCATTACCGGCTGCTTCATTCCGAAGACATGATGATAAACTTCGTGAAAGCATTCATGCTCATGGGCGGTAAGGTTGAGTATTGCGTTACAAATGAAGATCTGGCAAGGAATCTGAAACAGTGGATTTCCGAAAACAGTGTACAGGACATAAAGTGCAGCTCCAATGTGCTGTGCACATATATACAGGGTCTGAATTTGGGTACGGACAGATTTTCTCTCATCGGCAGCACTGAAGTCTGCAAATACGGATTGGTGACCTGCGACAGCCTTATTGCATGGAACGGAAGCATTCTCATCTCCAACGAGAATTTCGAAAGAAAAACCGTCAACATGCCGGAAAACAGCATTCTGATAGCTTTCACGTCGCAAGTGTTGCTCGACTGGAAGGCATACCTGAAACAGACGGAAGAAAACGGCCGGAAAGTTCCCGACCAGATAGTATCGCTGAAACCCAACACGCTTACAAATACAAAAATACAACTGCTTCTCATTGAAGACCAAAATATGTAACTATGGATTGGACAAGCATATATACCACAAACATTGAGTACGAAGCTAATCTGCTGCTGGAAGTCCTGCAGGACAACGATATAGAGGCAGTCACCGTAAATCAGACGGATTCAATGTACAAATTCGGGGAATACGTTATAAACGTGAATTCCGAAAAGGCGGTTTCCGCAAAAAAAATATTGGAAGAATACATCAACTCGAAACCAGACATTACAAACGAACGACAATGATAAAAAAAGTACTTACACGGGCCATATCGGGATTCATATTCCTGATAGTTGTAATAGGGGCCATATTTTGGGGAGAAATTCCATATTCCCTCATATTCCTGTTTGTTACCGTAATGTGCCTTTTCGAATTCTACAGGGCACTGAACAACATTGGCATCCTTGCAAAAAAGGTTCCGGGCATGGTAATCGGAGGACTGACATATATTGTCATAAGTTTCGGCTGCTTCTGTCCCAAATATCTTGTACTGATGCTTTTATGTATTCCGACAGTGTTCCTGCTATGGCTTTACCAGCTTTGGCAGAAGAACGAACGACCATTCGAATCAATAGCATACACGGCTTGCGGAATTGTGTATATAGCTGTTCCACTGGCTCTTACGCATTTGCTGGCCAATCCGTCGTTTATGCCGGGTTACAGTGGGGGATACATGTGGTTCACTCTGCTGGGAATCATGATCCTGCAATGGACAAGCGATACTTTCGCCTACCTTACAGGCATAACCATAGGCAAGCACCCGCTTTTCGCACGCCATTCTCCCAAAAAAAGCTGGGAAGGTTTCTGCGGCGGATTCCTGTTCTCGATACTTGCCGGTTATCTCATTGGAACATACGGAAAAACACCGTTCAACGCTGCTGATTGGATTGTGATGGGTGCAATGGTGCCTGTCACCGGAACACTCGGCGACCTCACCGAATCAATGCTCAAGCGCAGCACCGGCATCAAGGATACCGGTAAGATAATGCCAGGGCACGGTGGTCTCCTCGACCGTTTCGACAGCCTTGTCATGTCCGTTCCGTTCCTGTTGGCTTACCTTTTGATAAAATATTTGATTTTCATATAAAAAACTTATTGTCATGTATATTCACAAAGAAGGACGACGTCTGATCGCTGTAATTTTTCTGATGCTGGCAGCCATCGCAGCCCTGATGTACTTTACCATAGAGCACTGGAATGCCTTCGATTACATCATTCTGGGCGTAGCATTGGCTTTTGCTCTGTTCATAACCACATTCTTCCGCATTCCGAAAAGAATTTTCACTGCCGACGACGAGCAGATAATAGCTCCTGCCGACGGACGCGTGGTGGTGATTGAAGAAGTGGAAGAAAAGGAATTCCTCAAATGTGCATGCCGTCAGATTTCAATTTTTATGTCGCCAGCCAATGTGCACGTAAACCGTTATCCGGTTTCGGGAAAAGTGGTATACATGAAATATCATAAAGGCAATTATTTTGTGGCTTCACATCCGAAATCGTCATTCCTTAACGAACATTCCTCGATAGGCATAGAAATGGCCGACGGCACGCACATACTCATGCGCCAGATAGCCGGTGCCGTTGCCAGAAGAATTGTTTGCTACGCAAAGGAAGGCGACGTGGTAAAACAGAACGATGAGGTGGGCTTCATAAAGTTCGGCTCCCGTGTCGACTTGTTCATACCACTTGACGCCGACCTGAACGTGTCACTCGAATCGGTGGTGCGTGGAGGAATATCCACCATAGCTTTTCTGAAGTAAAAACTCCGACCCGATGAGCTGCGATTTTACCGGAGACCAGATAGTTTACGAAGACAACCACATCATAGTTGTAAACAAAAAGTCTTCTCAGATAGTTCAGGGCGACAAGACCGGCGACATATGCCTTGCCGACCAGATAAAAAATTTCCTGAAAATAAAATACGGCAAGCCGGGCAACGTGTACTGCGGAGTGGTGCACCGTCTCGACCGCCCGGTAAGCGGACTCGTGATTTTCGCAAAAACCGACAAGGCGCTTTCGCGGCTGACACAGCAGATAAAGGACAGAAAAATACGGAAGATTTACTGGGCGGTAGTAAAGAACAGGCCTCCGAAAGACGAGGACACTCTGGTAAACTACCTTGTCCGTAACGAAAAGCAGAACAAGTCGTACATTGTTCCGGAAGGCACCCGTGGTGCCAAAGAGGCTGTCCTGCATTACAGAGTCCTGTCCGAAAGCGAAGGCGGATATCGGCTGCTGGAAGTGGAACTGCATACCGGAAGACACCACCAGATACGGGCTCAGCTCGCCGGCATGGGCTGCCCGATAAAAGGCGACCTGAAATACGGTTTCCCTCGCTCCAACCACGATGGCTCCATAAGCCTGCACTCCAGAAAAATAGCACTTGTACATCCTGTGAAAAAGGAAGAAATGCAGTGGATTGGCGACGTGCCCCAAGGATCCGTTTTCGAGATTTTCAGTCATTGAAAAAACAGTTTTTTTTATTTTTTTCGCTGCCCGTTTTGCTCAAAAAAGCCGTTTTCAGTTGAAAAAAACGGAAAATTCCGGCATTTTCTGTACAAAAACGCTATTTCTTTTCGTTTTGTAACATTTTGGAAATATGAGTATTATGCATAAAAATATGCTTATTGCCATTTTTTTTTGAAAACTTTTTTTCTAATTCGAGTTTTTTGTGTATCTTTGCACCTCCGAAAACCAGACCTTTTCAGGCAGAATATGGGCAAAAAAAACGACATATCGATACGTGAGAGAATAGTGGAAGATGCCACCAAAATGTTCATAAACGAAGGCTGTAAACAGATTAAAATGGATACGATAGCCGAACGCATGGGCATTTCCAAGCGCACCATATACGAAAATTTCACCGACAAGGAAGAACTGCTTTCGTTGTGTGTTGAAAAGGTAATACATTCGCTGAAGGATTTCGAAAAAGGTATCCTCGACAATGAAAACCCGACAAATTTCATAAACTGGATTTACGGCTTTTCAGCATTGCATCACAACATGATGTTCGATGCAGGTCCGAAATTCGTGGAAGACATTCACCAGTATTACCCTGCAATTTTTGAAAAATATTTTGCCAACCACGAGGAAGAACGCATGTCCTCGCTCCGCAAGATAGTCGATTTTTCGGCAAGAAACGGTTACCTCAGGGAAGGCATATCACCCGATATGGTGGTACATTTCGTAAACGAAATGGTAAAACTGATATACTTCAACAAACTTTCACTGCAGCCGCCGTATTCCAAGAAAGAGATATTCATACACTTTTTCAAAAGTTATTTCAGAGGCATATCGAGTGAAAAACTCCTTTCCGACGTGGAACGTCAGAAAACGGAACTTAAACTCTTATTTCAGAAACAAATGGAAAAATAAAAAATCACATATAAATGAAACAGAAAAATATTTTAATTGGACTTTTGGCCTTTGTTATGCTTGGCCGTGTGGCTGAGGCTCAGGATACCACTCTCACCCTGTCGGTGAAAGATGCTGAGCAGTACGCACTCCAGCACAACATATCCATGCAGAACGCTTCTCTTGATGTAAGAAAGGCAGAAGCAAGCAGATGGCAGACTTTGGGAAGCATGCTGCCCCAAGTCAAGGCAGGATTCGACTACTCCAACATGTGCGGCTATGAAATGAACATGAAAGGCATGGTGATTCCCATGAACCCTTACGGCAACTTCAACATTACCGCATCGGTGGCTGTCACAGGAGCACAAATCGTGGGAACGATGATGGGCAACCTTTCCGTCGAAATGGCCGACATTACGAGAAAACAGACAGAACAGCAGACGGTAAACAGCGTACGCGGCGTATACCTCTCCATTCTGGTGATGGAAAAAACCGTTGCTCTTCTCGACTCAAGCCTTGTAAACCTGCAAAATCTGGAGGAAAAAACTCTCACTTCAGTGAAAGCCGGTGTCTCCGAACAGGTCGATGCCGACCAGATTTCGATACAGGTGAGCTCGATGAAAAACAACATCAACTCCACCAAACGCACCCTTGAACTGCTTTACAACTCTCTTATACTGCAACTCGGTGCTGACGTGAACACCAAAATCGTGCTTACCGGTACCTTGGACGATATTTTGGACATAAATCACACACAGTCATTGCTTTCTGAAAAATTCGACATCAACAACAACTACTCCTATCAACTTCTCAATAAAAGCAAGGATCTGTCAAAGAAACAGGTTACTATGGCATGGATGAACTATCTTCCGACACTAAGCGCCTACTACCAGTATTCGAAAAAGACATACTTCGGCGAAGATGAAGGTTTCAACATGACTCCGCCTAACGTAATCGGAGCCACCATAAGCCTGCCGATATTCTCATCATTTGTCAATGCGGCAAAAGTGCGTGAGGCGAAAATAAACTATCAGGAAACCTGCAATACCGTAAGCAATACCGAAGATGCACTCATGGTTCAGGAACGCCAGCTTCGCTTCAACCTCGTTTCGGCCTACGAAAATTACCAGAACCAGAACGACAACATAAACGTTTCACAGCGCGTATTCAACAACATACTCAACAAATACAAGGTGGGCATGTCGTCCAGCCTCGACGTTACCAATGCCAGCAACAACCTCATTACGGCACAGAGCAATTATATTCAGGCCGTCATGGAACTTGTGAATGCCCAGCTCGAACTTGAAAACCTGCTGAACTTGGAAACGAAATAAGCAAAAAAGTATTAAACAACATATAAATCAGACAAAATGAATAAATTATCAAAAATAACCGTATTGGCAGCAGTAGCAGTCTGCATATTGGCTTGCGGTGGTAAAAAAGACGAAAAAAAGGCAGACAAAGCCTTAAAACAGGAAAAAGTTGAAACTCAAGTGCTTCAGAAAGAAGAAATTGCACGCGAACTGGAACTTTCGGCAACCCTCGAAGGCTACGAATCGATGAGCATTTCTCCCTCCGTTACCGGAAAAATAGAACACATTTACGTGGAGGTGGGTTCTGTCGTGTCCAAAGGCCAGCTTCTTGTACGCATGGACCAGACCCAGCTGAATACGACAAAAATAAACCTCGCAAACGCCCAGACCGAATTCGCACGTGTAGAAGCACTCAAAGAATCGGGCAGCGTTTCGCAACAGGTTTACGACCAGACCAAAAGCCAGCTCGAACTGCTGAAAGAAAACGAAAAATTCCTTGAAACCAACACCTTTGTGAAAGCACAGTTCTCTGGCGTGATATCGGCCAAGAACTACGAAAACGGAGAACTCTACAGCGGCGCTCCCATTCTGGCTCTCGCTCAGATCTCCACGCTTAAGGCCATCATCAATATCCCCGAATCCTACTATCCTCTGGTGAAGAAGGGAATGAAAGTCAATGTCTATTCCGATATCTACAAGGACAACGCGTTCCCTGCAACCATCGAAATAGTGTATCCCACCATCGATCCTGCATCACACACATTCCAAGCCAAACTGCGCATACCCAACCCAAGCCAGAAAATACGTCCGGGCATGTACGTCAAGACAACCCTTGCACTCGGCAGAGCCGAAACCATCGTGGTACCTTATCAGGCAGTGCTTAAACTCACAGGCTCCAACGACCGCTATGTATTCCTGAACGACGGCGGCAAGGCCCGTCGTGTAGCCGTAAGACTCGGACAGCGTTTCGACGACCGCGTTGAAATAGTTCCCGAAACAGCCGGCGAACTCAACGAAGGAGACGAACTCGTGGTAGTAGGTCAGGCAAGACTTATCGACGGAAGCCCGCTGAAAATCATGAACAAATAAAACCGGTGATGCTTTTTTAAACAAGGAGATCAGTTATGAGTATCTACAAAACATCAATAAACAAGCCTATTACGACCGGACTTATATTCGTGGCCGTAATCATATTGGGGCTTTTTTCCCTAACCCGTCTGCCTATTGACCAATTTCCCGAAATGGATCCGCCTTACGTTACCGTAATGACCATCTATTCGGGTGCCAATGCCAGCGAAATAGAAACCAACGTTACCAAGGTCATCGAAAATGCCCTCAATTCAGTCGACGGACTGAAAAACCTCACTTCCACATCCAAGGACAACATATCTGTAGTTACAATGGAATTCGAATGGGGGTCGGATATCGATGAATCCATGAACGATATACGGTCGTATGTGGATCTGGTTTACGACAATCTCCCCGACGGTGTCAGCCGCCCCACCATACTGAAACTCAACAGCAGTGCCATGCCTATCATGTCGTACGGTTTCACTGCCAAGGAAAGTTATCCCGGATTGGACAAGATAATCGAGGACAAGGTAACCAACGTCCTGAACCGTATCGACGGAATCGGTAACATATCCGTTTCCGGTGCTCCCGAACGGTACGTATATATAGACCTTGACCCAAGTCAGCTCGACGCCTACAACCTTTCGGTTGAAGCGGTAGGCGCCGCCATAAGTGCCAACAACCTCGACCTCGCTTCCGGTACGGTGAAAATGGGCAAGGAACAGTATCAGATGCGTGTAAAGGGTGAATACGTGGAAAGTTCCGAAATATCCGACATCTGTGTGGCTACCGTCATGGGTAAACAAATCTTTGTCCGCGACCTCGCAACCGTCCGTGATACCATCAAGGACCTCTCGCTCGACGAAAAAATCAACCGCCGCGACGGTGCCAGACTCACCATCAGCAAACAGACCGGTGCCAATACCGTGCAGATTGCCAAACAGGTACGTCATGAAATGGAGAAAATCAAAAAGACTCTTCCCCCTGACATAGAAGTTACTCTCATCAACGACGGCTCTACAGAAATCCAGAACTCAATCAACGGATTGGCAGAATCAATATTCTACGCACTTCTGTTCGTTATACTAGTAGTGTGGATTTTCCTCGGCAACTGGCGTTCAACCATCATCATCGGTGTTACAATACCAATCTCCCTCGTAACGTCGTTCATCTACCTTCTCCTTACCGACAGCTCGTTGAACATCATATCACTGGCCTCACTTACAGTTGCCATCGGTATGGTTGTGGACGATGCCATTGTGGTATTGGAAAACATCACCAAACACATCGAGCGAGGCGAAAGCCCGCGCGAAGCAGCAATCTACGCCACCAACGAAGTATGGATTTCAGTTATCGCTACCACGCTGGTAATTGTGGCCGTATTCGTGCCGCTGACTATGCTTACCGGTATGGCTGGCATCATGTTCAAGGAACTCGGATGGATAGTAACCATCGTGGTATGTGTTTCCACAACCACCGCCATCACCCTCATTCCAATGCTGGCCTCGAAGATTCTCAAAGAAAAACCTTTCTTCCTCTCGAAGATAGAAGAACAGAAAGCCAGAGAAGAACAGACGAAAAAGAAATTCTCTTTCGAAAACACTCTCGGTCGCCTGTTCAACTCCATAGAAGCATGGTATGCGAATTTCTTGCGCAAGTGTTTGTCCCACAAGCTGGTTACACTGCTTGTCGCACTTGCCGTGTTCATAATTTCCATGATCCCGTTCATGGCCGGCAACATAGGCATGGATTTCATGAAGGAACAGGACAACGGCCGTTTCTCCCTGAACATTGAACTTCAACGTGGAACAAGAATCGAAGAAACACTGAAAACCGCACGCAAAATCGAAAACGACATATACGAACTCGTTCCCGAAGTTCTCGTAGTTTCCACCTCGGCGGGTTCCAGCGACGATGCCGGTATTTCGGCACTATTCAGCTCCACAACCAACACTAAAATCAGCATGAGCGTACGTACGACCAAGAAATTCGAACGTGAACGTACCATAGCTGAAATTTCCGAAGTCATGCGCCAGCGTCTGGCCGAATACCCCGAAATCATCAACTACCACGTCTCCACCGGCGGCATGATGAGTGCAACCAACAACAGCCTGAGCGTGGAAATTTACGGCTACGACTTTGATGCTACCAACAACGTGGCTCAGGAACTGAAACGCCGCGTTTCGGAAAACGTAAAAGGTGCCCGCGATATCAGAATCAGCCGCGATGAAGACCGTGCCGAACTGAAAATAGTTTTTGACAAGGAAAAACTTGCCTTCCATGGCCTCAGCGAGGCTACCGTGGCCACCAACGTCCGTTACCGCGTAAACGGTATGACTTGCGGATTCCTCAAGGAAGACGGTGAAGAATACGACATTGTAGTTCGTCTGAAAGAAGATTCCCGCAACAGTATCAGCGATATTGAAGAATTCACCATCATGACCAATGCCGGAAAGAAAATAAAACTCAAGGAAGTGGCTTCGGTTGAGGAATACTGGTGCCCGCCCACTATCGAACGCAAGAACCGTCAGCGTATGCTCACGATGACCATCAACCCGTACAAGACATCATTGGGTGAACTGGCAAAAGACGTTCAGGCCGAAATCGACGATATGACTTTGCCGCAAGGCGTTTCTACAAACTTTGCAGGCAGTTACGACGATCAGCAGGACACCTTCGGCGACATGTTCATCCTCGCCCTGCTTATACTAATGCTGGTATACATTGTGATGGCTTCACAATTCGAGTCCTTCTCCAAACCATTCATCATCATGATGTCCATACCATTCGCACTCAGCGGTGCAGTGCTTGCACTGGTCGTTACCGGAGTAAACCTCGATATCGTCGGTGCCTTGGGTATCATCTTGCTTATCGGTATCGTTGTCAAAAACGGTATTGTGCTGGTTGACTACATCAACCTCATGCGCGACCGCGGCTATCCTCTCAGCGAAGCCATAGCCATCTCCGGCCAGTCTCGTATGCGACCCGTAATGATGACAGCATTCACCACAATCCTTGGCATGGTGCCGATGGCGGCAAGTACAAGCGAAGGTTCCGAACTTTGGACAACAATGGGTATCATCGTTATCGGCGGACTTCTGTTCTCCACCATAGTAACCCTCGTGGTAGTGCCAGTGTTCTATGCACTGCTCTCACGCCGCGGTGAACGGGAAAAAATGGAAAAACATCGCAAGAAATTTGTATTCATGCAGATAGAAGACGATGATGACGAAACAAACAACGAAATGTAAAACTTTGACTAAACTGCTGCCGCAGATGTCCTACGGTTTCTCCGGCCGCAGTTTTCTCTAAAAAACATAAAACAGATGAAAAGTGTTTTTATAGTATACAATCAGGCCAATACCGAACGTGTGGAATTCCTGCTCGACGAACTTGGCATAAAAGGTTTCACTTTTTGGGAAAATGTGCAGGGCCGAGGCTCTGTTGACGGAGTTCCGCACCGCGGTACTCACACATGGCCCGAAATGAACTCGGCTCTACTCACCGTCATCGATGACGACAAGGTCGACGAGCTGCTGAAATATGTCAGGAAAATAGACAAACGGAATACGGAGGTGGGCATCAGAGCCTTCGTCTGGAACATAGAAAAAAACATATAGATGCGAATCTTTGTGTGATTAACCTCAACTATAACCGCAAAAAAGTCGTGGAAGTTCTGTGAAGAAATTCTTCGGCTTTTTTGATTTTCATGAATAACAGAAAAAAAACAAAAGGGCTGCTCGAATGAGCAACCCTTTTTGTCCGTCAATATTTCAACCAAGAAAAATCGTGTTTATTTTCTTGCGAATTTTGCATATTTGAAGTTCTTTCCGGGGTAAACTGCCTGATCGCCGAGCATTTCCTCTATGCGCATGAGCTGGTTGTATTTGCAGATGCGGTCGGTACGGCTTGCTGAACCGGTTTTGATAAGACCAGTGTTCATTGCAACAGCGAGGTCGGCAATTGTGGTGTCTTCGGTCTCGCCCGAACGGTGGCTTGCTATTGCAGTGTATCCGTTGCGGTATGCCAGATTGATGGCATCTATCGTTTCGGTGAGCGTACCTATCTGATTTACCTTTATCAGGATTGAATTGGCGACTTTCTTGTCGATACCTTCCTGCAGACGTTTTACATTTGTAACGAAGAGGTCGTCGCCCACAAGCTGGCAGCGGTCGCCGATTGTGTCGGTGAGGAGTTTCCATCCGCTCCAGTCGTCTTCGGCCATACCATCTTCTATGGAGATTACAGGATACTTGGTTACCCAGTCTTTCCAGAAATCAACCATCTGACCGGGGGTGAGTTTTTCACCCGATGACCATTTGAGGTGGTACATGTTTTCTTCCGGCAGGTAGAATTCCGACGATGCAGGGTCGAGGGCTATGCATACGTCTTCACCGGGTTTGTAGCCTGCTTTTTCGATGGCCTGAAGCACAACTTCGATGGCTTCGTCGTTGGAACGGAGGTTAGGTGCGAAACCGCCTTCGTCACCCACGTTTGTGGAATGACCCTTAGATTTGAGAACGCTCTTGAGGTTGTGGAAAACTTCGGCACCCATGCGCAGTGCTTCCGAGAATGTAGGTGCGCCTACGGGCATTATCATGAATTCCTGAAAATCGATGGAGTTATCGGCATGCGAACCGCCGTTGAGGATGTTCATCATCGGAACGGGAAGCGTGTAGGCACCTGCCCCGCCTATGTAACGGTAGAGTTGCTGGCCTGTTTCCATTGCTGCTGCCTTTGCACATGCGAGAGAAACGCCCAGTATGGCATTGGCACCGAGTTTGGTCTTGTTGGGTGTTCCGTCGATTTCTATCATGCGGGCATCAATGGCACGCTGTTCTTCAACATACATTCCGCGAAGTTCTTCGTTGAGGGTATTGTTTACGTTCTGTACGGCGTTCAAAACGCCTTTTCCCATGTAAACGCTGCTGTCTTTGTCGCGAAGTTCGCAGGCTTCGTGAACGCCTGTAGAGGCTCCCGAAGGAACAGCGGCACGACCCATGGCGCCCTGCTCGGTGTAAACTTCTACTTCAACTGTCGGATTACCACGTGAATCCAGAATTTGTCTTCCTCTTATTCCTATTATCTGTGACATAATTATTAAGTATTTAAGGTTTTATGTTTTATTTCTATATTTTGCTATCACTCAGTGCTTTATGTGAAAAAAGCCATTTTTTTTTACATAAATGCAACCTGCAAAGATACTTTTTTCTTTTCAAAAAAACAAACGTTTGGCAAAAAAGTGCAAAAAAAAACGCGGCTGTTCCCAGCAGCCGCGTTTTTTTGCCGGGTCACGGATTATTCTTCACCGTCGCCCTGTATTTCGTCTTCTTCGAAGAGTTCCTCATCGCCGCCTTCACCGAGGTTGTCCATGGAGCGGAGGAAGCGTGCCACTTCGGTGGCATTGGTTACGAGTCGGTAGCGGTATTTGCCGTCTTTCCCTGATATTTCGCGGTTTTTGGCATTCCGTATCAGGTCGTCGAATTCAACGAAGCTGGACTTTATGAGCATGTTTTGCTTGGTAATGTCGTAATTGAAATAATACCAGTGGTCTTTGGCAATCTGCAGGTAAATTTTCAGATATGTTCCTGACTTGCGTTTCACGAGCTGCATCTTGGTGCGTACGAGTTTGTGCACCTGTACTTTGCCCACAAGTGCCAGCGATGCCGTTCCGCTGCAATAGTAGCCGAATCCCGGCAGATATTTCCATTTGAGACCGGAAAAGAACAGAGTGTGCTTGAAGTTCTCGGGAATTTTCACGAAATCGGCCGAGCTGGTGTAGTCGCTGTACACTTCTTCACCTTTTTCCATGCCCAAATCGTAAAGCAGAGCCCGGTGCAGCAATGGGTTCTCTACTTCTACAGGTGCCAGACCGAGGTCGTCGGCAATATATTGTCCCATCATGTTCAGTGCCTGTTCGTCAATCGGGAAACTGAATCCGAAGAGCATGTTCACGTCATATTCGGCCTTGCTGTCGTTCACCGATACCGTTCCGTATGAATACGTCTTTACCAGATCCTGCTTTATGCCGAAGTTGAGCGGGCCTTCGCCTTCAACTTCGCAGGTCGGTGTTTTCAGGACAAGGTATTTTCCGGGAGTCTCAGCTACGTTTTCGAGTTTCTCGCGTGAAGCTATGCGGTATTCCTTGGTGAGTTTGTCGTATGTCAGGAATCCTGCCGAACCGATAATCTCGTTGTCGGCGGCTTTGTCCTTGGTGAGGAAGGCTCCGTAGGGAGTCATGTCGTCGGTATTGAAAAGTATGGAGGCAGTCATGCGGTTGTTCCTGCTGTCGGTCGGAATTTCATCTACCGGAATCACGATGTTCTGCGGATCTATGTTGCCTTTGAAACGGAGGAATCCGAGTTCTTCGCTTTCGGTCTTGCAGTTGTGGGTAAGCTGTACACCACCTTCAAAGAGATAATCCTTTTCCTGTGCATTGAGTGTGACGTTGCCCATGTATCGGAATGCGGAACTGAGCTTAAAGTCGAGCGAATCGCTGATGAAGCCTTTGCCGACGGTTACACCTTGTGCGTTGGGGGTAACGGCCGACAGGAATATCTTCTGCTTCTTGTTGTCTTCATCTGTGTAATCCACCTCACCCGAAGCAGTGTAATCGGTTCGAGATGCGATGTTTACCGTAGCGTTGTGGATGAGGTGGTTGCGGTTTTCAACATCGGCTACGATTTTTGCATTTTCGAGAGTTTTCATTTTACCCTTTGCAAGTATTTGCAGCGTGTCGCCTGCAGGTGCAATGGCCGCATCGGCTACATATACGATGAATACGTCCTTGGCCGAAAGCTGAGCCTGATTGTACCTGTAAATGCCCTGTGTGGCGTAAAAATTCAGACTGTCGGCCTGAGTTGCCACGAACAGTGCTCCGGGCTGACCTTTGTGTATGCGGTCGGCTATGTCAAGCGCACCCATGCCGCCTGCATTTTCCGACTTGCTGTTCTTGAGTGCAAGTTCCGATTTGTCCATTGCCCAAGTGAATTTGTCTATGTAGGCCGCATAGTTCATCATCGGCAGGGTTGCACGTCCGATTTCTTCGTTTGACGTGAAATCACCCGTACGGTTTTTGTAATCTATTTTCGATTTCACGTTCTCGGCATAGAACGCCCAGTTGTCGAACAGCTGCGACTTGAGTTTGAATACGGTATTTTTGGCCGACATTTCTTGGCGTCTCATCTGGAATGTGTCCGAAGTCATTTCCGCATCCAGCAGGCTTGCCTTGCCGTTGCCTGTAAGTCCGCTCGGACGCAGGGTCAGGAATCCGTCGAAACGGGTTTCCTTGTGGTACATCATGAACGGGTCGCTCTTGCTGCGCTGGCGGATGAACATTTCGTCCTGATACGGATGCCACACTTCGTCGGCTTTGCCAATTTGGGCATCGGGAAAATCGCTGCCGCCGGCAAGTTTTTCTTCAATGTAGAATGTGTCGGTTACGGCAAGCATCGAATCTGGAAGGAATACGATGTCGTTGGTCTTTGTCACCGAAGTTACGTAATCGACCTGACCACGCCCGAGGAATCCGCGGTAACTCAGGTCTATCGTCTTGTTGTAATGGCCTTTGCCACCGTAAAGCGGAAGGCCGTTCTGTGGAGTTTCCATCACGAAACCGAGCGAATAATCGGGCTGGACCCTGAGCGGTTCTTTTATTTCGGGGAAAATTCCGGCCGAAGTCAAGGCCCCTGCAAAAATGAGACTGTCGGTCTCGAAATCAAGCATGCTCTTTATGGTGAACGGCTGAAGCGTGTAGTAGAACCGCTTGCTGTCGTAGCCCTTTATGCGTACCAGCGGGTTGTCGTAATAAACGTAACTCTTTTCCTTGCTGCTGAAAATTGGGTACTCCTTGTTCTTCTTCTGGCTCGAGTGGTTGTCGGGCTTGTCAATGAGTATCTCACCTACGAGGTTGTTTATGGGCGTCTTGATTTTCTCCCAGTTAGGAGGATTGGTGAACGAAGTTACCGAAAACCACATGGAATCAATCTGCGGAAGGTCAAGTTTGAACTGGTCGTAGTCAAATGTGCAGTTGGTGACAATCATTTCAAATTTACCTGCATTTATGTAGCCGTCAAAGATGATGTTGCGGTTTTTTCTTATGGTAACATGTTGATTCTTAGGATAAATTGCAACCTTTTGGGAGTCGCTGACTATGAATTTCGAAACACCTTCCATGGTCATGTCCAAAGTCTTCAGATCCAGAATGGCATTCGACTGGTTCTGGGTTGCAGAAACGAGGTTTATGGCATCGTAATCAATGTTTTTTGCCTTCGATTTGGCTTTCACGTAGTCGATGAGCTTTTCCTTTACGAACACTCGTCCGTTGCCTTCGTTGAAGGTAAGCATCCCCGATTTTGCAAGGTTGTGTATCATGAGTTTCGCCTGCCCCAGATCCATGCGGATGAACCTTGAAAATTCATCTATGTAGAATTCGTTGAGATGCTCCTTCCTTGTGTACTGGTACACTCGGTCGATGGGACTGATTTCTTCGATGCCCTGAATTTCTTCGTATTTGGCCTTGGAGTAATAGTTGCTTGACTCGAAATTCGAGAACGACTGCGCTCCCTGCTGCCGGAGCATTGAAATGTCCAGAATGTCCGCATCGAGTTTCCATATCATCGATTCGCAATACATGTCAAGTTCATGGTAGGTGTTTATGTACGGGCTGTAGTAATTCCTTTTGCTGTTGTTGAGGATCAGTACTTCTCTGTTGGCGGGTATGTAACGTACCGAGACACCGCTGTTGTAGATGGAGTCATCGGCTATGCGTATGCATACGTCGGCTTTTTCGGAGTAAACCTGAGTGGGGGAGATAGTGAATTTGTATGCCGTCACTGTCATGAAGCGTTGCTTGTTGCGGTAAAAAATCAGCGAAGCCGCCGACGTGGCGTCTGAGGTGATGAATTTGTTACCGTTCATCATGAAACTTCCGCTGTAATCGACGTCCGGCAGTATGCCCGAAAGCACGAAATTCTTCTTGTAGGAGCGGAATTTCGGAAAAACATACTTGTCTTCGTCCATAACGCCGGTTATATGTTCTTCCAAATGCCCTTTGATCGGAGTTTTGAAATAACGCTGATTCACGAATTCCACGCTGTCGGCCGAGAATTTAGGAAATTTCGTGTTGGCTTCGTAATCCTGAAGTTTTGCCCAGCATTCGTTTGCCGAAAGCCCTGTGCGGCTCCAGTCCACGCGGCCTCCGTGTCCGATCCACTTGTTGTCGCTGTAGTAGAAGGTTCCGGTGGTGCCGAAAACCGTCCCCTTTCCCTTTTCGGTGCCGTAGTAAAGTTCGAAACTCTTGTCAAAAACCACCGTCGGCTGGTCTTGCATCTTGAATCTGTACGACGAAGATTTGTTGAACTCCCACTGCGAAGTCTTCGAAGAATAGAGGATACCGTATTCTATCAGGTTTGTCGTGAATCCGAACCAGTTCTCGAAATCCTTCAGCTTTTTCGTTTTTGACAAGCACTTCAGCCACTCGTCGAAAGAACCGAAAGTCTTGTCTGTGCCTCGAACGAGAATCTGTGCCCTCAAAAAATCGGAAATTTCCAGCTGCCGGCCCTTCTGCTTAACAATGGTGTTCGAAATGCTCACAACCTGTTCCCGCATTCCGGGAGTCATACCGTTCCATTGCGACGTGTAATCGCTTATCAGTTTGGCATATTCAGACATTTTGTCCTTGTCTGCATTCTTTTCCTGTTCAAAGAACGCCGAAATTTCCGAAGTGTAATTCACCACGGTGAAACTGACGGCAGCACTCTTGGGCTTCTGGGCATGAAGAGTGCAGAAAAACAGTACACTCGTCAAACACAACATCAAACTTAATCTTTTCATTGTCAGTGTTTTATTAAAATATACAAAATCCTTTTTCCTAAACAAGGAAAAAGCAAAGGTAACTGTTTTTTGCTTAGCAAACACGTCGGTTGCGAACAAGTTATCAAGGATGGAATGTTCAATTGTCGCAAGAATATTTACTGAAAACGGGCATTAAAATCACGCATTGTTGAAAAAAATCGGAAAAAAGTTTGCAAATCAAAAAAAAGTTTGTATCTTTGCAACACCATTTGATAATGCATATTCTTACCAATATGCTGATTGTCAGATGTTTAAATTAAGAAACTTTATGTCGAACCCGACTGGGTAAGCAGTCACAACAAACCAAAAACACAAAGTATGGATTTAAAAAACATACAACCATTAGCAGATTTCAATTGGGACGAAATCGGAAAAAACAAAAACAACTATTCGAAAGAAGACGAAGCTAAACTCAGCGAAGCTTACGAAAAAACTTTCAACCAGAATCTTGATCAGGAAATCATAGAAGGAACAATAGTTTCCATAAGCGACCGTGAAGCCGTAGTAAACATCGGATTCAAATCGGACGGCGTTATTCCCGCATCAGAATTGAGATACAACCCGGATCTGAAATCCGGAGACAAAATAGAAGTTTACGTTGAAAGTCAGGAAGACTCCAACGGACAACTCATCCTTTCGCACAAGAAAGCACGCATCCTCAAATCTTGGGAACGTGTCAACCAAGCTTACGAAACACAGGAAATCATCACCGGTTACGTTAAATCCCGTACCAAAGGTGGTCTCATCGTTAATGTATTCGACAACATTGAAGCATTCCTCCCCGGTTCTCAAATCGACGTGAAACCTATCCGCGACTACGACGTATTCGTTGACAAGAACATGGAATTCAAAGTTGTGAAAATCAACCACGAATACAAAAACGTCGTTGTTTCCCACAAAGCCCTCATCGAAGATGAAATCGAAGCTCAGAAAGCTGAAATTATCGCCAAACTCGAAAAAGGTCAGGTTCTCGAAGGAACCGTTAAGAACATCACCTCTTACGGCGTATTCATCGACCTTGGCGGCGTAGACGGACTTATCCACATTACAGACCTTTCTTGGGGTCGTATCAACCATCCGGAAGAAATCGTTCACCTTGATGAAAAAATCAATGTCGTTATCCTTGACTTCGACGAAACAAAACGCCGCATAGCATTGGGTCTCAAACAGCTTACTCCTCATCCTTGGAATGCATTGGATGCCGACCTCAAAGTCGGTGACAAAGTTAAGGGTAAAGTTGTCGTTATCGCAGACTATGGCGCATTTGTTGAAATCATACCCGGCGTTGAAGGCCTTATCCACGTTTCGGAAATGTCATGGTCTCAGCACCTCCGTTCCGCTCAGGATTTCCTGAAAGTCGGCGACGAAGTTGAATCAGTAATACTTACCCTCGACCGCGAAGAACGCAAAATGTCTCTGGGTATAAAACAGCTCATCCCTGATCCGTGGTTGTCAATAGTTGACAAATACCCTGTAGGTTCGAAACACAAAGCCATAGTTCGCAACTTTACCAATTTCGGTATCTTTGTAGAACTTGAAGAAGGTGTTGACGGACTAATCCACATCTCCGACCTTTCTTGGTCCAAGAAAATCAAACATCCGGCAGAATTCACCAAAATCGGAGAAGAAATCGAAGTCGTTGTTCTTGACGTCGATACCGAAAACCGTCGCTTGAGCCTCGGTCACAAACAGCTCGAAGAAAATCCGTGGGATGTTTACGAAAGCATATTCACAGTTAATTCCATTCATAAAGGTACTGTTGTCAGCATGAACGAAAAAGGTGCTGTCGTTGTTCTTCCTTACGGCGTTGAAGGATTCGCTCCTACACGTCATTTGGAAAAAGAAGACAAAACCAAAGTCCGCGTTGATGAAACCTTAGACTTCAAAGTTATCGAGTTCTCGAAGGAAAACAAGAAAATCATTGTTTCCCACACTCGCATAGCTCAAGATGTTCTTGACAAAGAAAAAGCTGACGCAGAAATTGAAGAAGGCAAGAAAGAAAGAGCAGCCAAGAAAGCCACCAAAAAGTTGAACGACACTTTGGAAAAAACAACCCTCGGTGACATTGATGCTCTTGCTAATTTGAAGGAAGAAATGGAAAAGAACAATCAATAAGCCCACACTTTTTATTTCATTCATAATTCATTTTTAATTGATTGGCCCCCAACCCCTGGGGGCTTTTTTTTAAACTCAATGAAACAAACGTGGCGATATATGCGTAACACACAAAATATGAGCATAAAAAAAGAAATATTTGCAATAATGTTGCTTGTCCTGTTTGCCCAAGCGGTAAAATCGCAAGGTGTGTGTCCGGGACTTAAAAATCCGTTGAGTTTTGCCATTTACCAAAGCTATTCGGGTCAAACAGGTGGTGGTAACGATGCCGGTGGAAGAACTACCGGTTCCAGCACATATAACAGGGATTATCTGGTAATGAGTTCAGCCATAATACCCAATACCGCACTGGCTAACGTACAATCGTCAAATTGCAGCAGCAACGAAGGCCGATCAGGCAATAACGATGCCTACCGCTTCAAAATCATGAATACCGGCAACGATCCCAATACAAGCAACCAGTTGAGCTACCTCCCAACGAATATTGATCCCAATATCGTAAGTTCCATACGTTTGGGAAATACCTACGGCTGCCACGAAGCCGAAGCCCTGTATTATGAATTTCAAGTAACACCGCAAAATTCACTCATATTCATTTATTACGCCATAGTGCTCGAAAATGCCTTCCATACTGCCCCCGACAACCCGGAATGTATAATCCGTGTCAGAAAAAAGACCGGGACAAATACCTTTGTTGATATAGGAGACAGCCTCTGCTACATAATGCAGAGCCCACCAAGTTCTTCTGCCGTTGGAACGGGCAACTATGCAAGTTGGCGGCTGTCTGGAACAGGTTCCACCGATGCTGCATACAAACCATGGGCCAAAGTGGCCATAAATCTTAACGGTTTTCTTTATGAGACAGTCCGCATAGAAATAAAGACCGGAGATTGTTCGATGACTCAGCACTACGGCTATTGCTATATTTCCGGCGACTGCCAGCCGATGCTGCTCAGTGCGAGCGGCTGTTCGCCGGGAGCCTCCAACGAAGTGGCCACCATCACGGCGCCGAAAGGTCTTTCGGGATACCAGTGGTACCGCAGCCGGTACGGCGAGCTTGGCAGCAGCCAG
>JAZRZP010000016.1:0-70163 GCA_045601425.1 Bacteroidales bacterium | reverse complement strand
GGCAGGAAATTTTTTCCGTTTCCGGAGATTTTTTTTTCGTTTCCGTACTGAAAAACAGAAAAAACAACTTCAAAGAACGCGAAAAATGCAGAAAAAAAGTACCTTTCAAGATTGCTTATAATCTTGATGGGGGGGGTAATTTCCTAAAAGTCAATAAGTTACAAAGGTTGGGTTTTCGCATTTTCTGTCTGTTCGATTTCACGGCAAAGTTACGGAAAGTTTTCGGATTGTGCAAGCGGTGGGGAGAGAATTTTATTTTTATGAATTTCGGGAACAGAAGTATTGTGAAATGTGAGATTTTTTTTCCAGAAAATCTTTTTTTGCAAAACCGAGAAATTTTTCGTAAATTTGCAGTTGGAAAACAACTGCTCGTTTTGTAAGGGAAATGAGACGTTGTTGTTGTGTATTTGTATGACAGTCAAATATTTGCATTGAAGTGAAAAATAACAATAACTACTGCATAATCATGGCCGGAGGTTTCGGATCGCGCTTCTGGCCAATGAGCACCGTCGATCACCCCAAGCAGTTCATCGACATTCTGGGCAAGGGCGAGAGCATGCTGCAGACTACATTCAGGCGTTTTGAAACGATATGCCCGCGTGAGAACATATTTATCGTTACCAACAACATTTACCGCGGTCTGGTCGAAAGCCAGATAGAAGGACTTGCCGAACGCCAGATAATCTACGAGCCGGTTCGCCGCAACACCGCTCCGTGCATAGCATACGCCGCAGCCATCATCAGCAGGCTGAATTCCGATGCGAACATCATAGTATCGCCGTCGGATCACGCCATTTTCGACAACGGGAATTTTGCGAAAACCATAACCGAAGGGCTCGCTGGTATAGAAAACCACGATTGGATAATAACGCTTGGCATCCGGCCGTTCAACCCGAACACCAAATATGGTTACATACAGTACGAAGAAAGCGACTGCTATCCTGAAAGTCCTGCACTGCACAAGGTAATAACCTATACGGAAAAACCGCCTTACGAAATGGCTGTGCAGTTCCTGAACAGCGGCGATTTCCTCTGGAATGCGGGTATCTTCCTTTGGAAACTCCCCACACTTATAAAGGCTTACAGGGATTTTCTGCCCGATGTCGCCACGTTTTTCGATACCATAAATCTGGACACACCCTATTCCGAAATAGAAAAAATTTATGCCACATGCCAGCCCATTTCGGCCGACTACGGCATTATGGAAAAAGCAGAGAACGTGTACGTAATGGTATCGGATTTCCGCTGGTCCGACGTCGAGACGTGGGCTTCGCTCTACGAAGCTCTCGACAAGGACGAGAACAAAAACGCCGTGGTTGGCGAGAATGTCTACACCTACGATACGAGAAACTGTATAATCAATGTCCCCGACAACCGTACCATGGTTCTGCAGGGACTTGAAGACTACATCGTCGCAAGCGATGAAAACGCGACGCTTATCTGCAAACGCAGCGAAGAACACCGTATTTTCAAATTCGGCAGCGACATCGACGTTAGAAAAAACAAACACAAAAAATAATATACAATACATATAAATACTTATGACACAGAGATTTGAAATAGCTTATCTGCTAAAACAGAATGTTGACGGTCTGCTCGACACAACGGTAAACGTAAAAGGTTGGGTAAGGACAAAACGTGGCAACAAAAACGTTGCATTTATCGCCCTCAACGATGGAAGTATCATACATAACATACAGATTGTCGTCGATCTGGCAAGTTTTGACGAAGACTTGCTCCGCAGAATAACCACTGGAGCATGCATCTCGGTAGACGGAAAACTCGTCGCCTCGATGGGCAAAGGTCAGGCAGTTGAGATTCAGGCCGAAAACATAGTCCTCTACGGCGAAGCCAGCCCCGAAGACTATCCTTTGCAGAAAAAAGGCCATACACTGGAATTCCTCCGCGAAATCGCCTACCTCCGTCCGCGTACCAATACCTTCGGAGCCGTGCTCCGCATGCGTCATGCAATGGCCTATGCAATACACAAATATTTCAATGACCACGGATTCTTCTATTTCCACACTCCGCTCATCACAGCTTCCGACTGCGAAGGTGCCGGTGAAATGTTTCAGGTTACAACCATGGATCTGAACAACCTCCCCCGTACCGAAGAAGGCAAGATAAACTACAAGGAAGATTTCTTCGGAAAGCAGACAAGTCTTACCGTTTCGGGACAGCTCGAAGGTGAACTCGGAGCCCTTGCACTCGGCAAGATTTACACTTTCGGACCAACATTCCGTGCCGAAAACTCCAACACTCCGCGTCACCTTGCCGAATTCTGGATGATAGAACCCGAAATGGCTTTCTACGAACTTGAAGACGACATGAATCTCGCCGAAGATTTTCTGAAATACCTCATACAGTACGCCATGGACAACTGCATGGACGACCTGCAGTTTCTCAACGACATGTGGGACAAGGATCTTATCGAACGTCTTAAGTTCGTTATTGCAAATCCCTTTGTACGTCTGCGCTACACCGATGCCATAGACATTCTGCTCAAAGCCGACAGAAAATTCGAGTATCCTGTTTCGTGGGGCATTGACCTGCAGTCGGAACACGAACGTTATCTTGTTGAAAACCACTTCAAATGCCCTGTCATTCTGATAGATTACCCGAAGGAAATAAAAGCCTTCTACATGAAACAGAACGACGACGGCAAGACTGTCCGCGCCATGGATGTACTCTTTCCGAAAATCGGAGAAATCATCGGAGGCTCGCAGCGTGAAGAAGATTACGGGAAACTGCAGCAGCGCATCGAAGAGCTGCACATTCCGCAGAAAGACATGTGGTGGTACCTTGATACCCGCCGTTGGGGCAGTGCTCCGCACAGCGGCTTCGGACTCGGTTTCGAACGTCTGCTGCTTTTTGTTACTGGCATGAGCAACATCCGTGACGTGATCCCGTTCCCACGTACACCGCAAAATGCCGAATTCTAATATTTTAAAATAAAATAGGGTAGGGGAATGCGAATGCCTTGCCCTATTTCCTTTTTGGAAAAATAACGATGAATTACAAGGTAAAAGTATCGCACGTGGCACTGTGGATTACCGTGGCCTTGGCTGTCGGCATTGTTCTGGGAATACTGCTTTCGCCGTCAACACGGAATGCTGCGGACATCATCTCTCCACGTGCTTCCGGCAACACCAAGATTGACCATGTACTGCAGCTGATAAACAGCAAATATGTCGACCCGATAGATTATGACAGTCTGGTAGACAATACCATTGTGGCCATGCTCGAAAAACTGGACCCACATTCGGTTTACATACCGACATCCAATTTTGCGGAAGAACAGGAATCCATGCAGGGTAATTTCGAAGGGATAGGTATAATGTACCGCATGAACGAAGACACGGTCTGTGTGATACAGACCATTGATGGAGGCCCGTCTAAAAAGGTCGGCATAATGGCAGGAGACAAGATAATAACCGTCAACGACAGCACTATCGCAGGAAAGTCGCTGTCTACCGAGCAGATTATGTCGAAACTTAAGGGCAGAAAAGGTACAAAAGTGAAGGTTGGAATAAAGCGCGCTGGCATTGCCAAGCTGTTGAAATTCGTCGTAACACGCGATGTTATACCTACTTACAGCGTTACTTACAAGGGAATGCTCGACAAAAAGACAGGATACATACGCCTGACCAAGTTTTCGGCCACCTCGTATCAGGAATTCGTTGGAGCACTGTCTTATCTGAAAGGCAGGGGTATGAAAAATCTGATCCTTGACCTCCGCGACAACTCGGGCGGTCTGCTCGATCAGGCTATCGGCATTGCTGATGAACTGCTTCCCGGGAACGAGATGATTGTCTATACACAAGACCGCAACGGAAGAAAATCGAAGTCGTATTCCCACAAGGGCGGAATTTTCTCACAGGGCAACCTTCTTGTCATGATTGACGAATTCTCGGCTTCGGCAAGCGAGATTGTGGCCGGTGCCGTGCAAGACAACGACCGAGGCATCATCGTCGGACGGCGTTCCTTCGGCAAGGGACTGGTGCAGGAACAAATCGAACTTCCCGACAATTCGGCATTGAGGCTTACCGTGGCCCGTTACTACACGCCTTCGGGACGGTGCATACAGCGGCCCTACGAAAAAGGATCCGACGAATATTATGCAGAATTCCTGCTCAGACTTACGGCTGAACTCTCGGATTCGATAAACTATGTCTCTAAGCAGGATACCGTGAAATATTACACCGCATCGGGCCGGGTGGTTTACGGCGGCGGCGGCATACTGCCCGACGTTATATATCACCTGCCGAAAGACACTACGTACCGTTGCTACAATACACTGGTGAGCAAGGGACTGGTTCAAAAATATGCATTCGACTACAACGACAGGAACCGCAAGGCCTTGTTGAAAAAATATCCTACTGCCGACGATTTCGTGAAAAATTTCAACGTTGACGGTGAAATGATTGCCAGATTTTTGCAATATGCCAATAATCAGGGTGTTGAATGCTCGGAAAAATCACTCATGGGTCACGACAGAGAACTTTCTGTCCTGCTGAAAGCCAACATCGCCGAACTCCTGTTCAACGATGAAGCATTTTACAAGGTTTACCTCAGTATGGACAGAGAGGTAATCCGTTCACTGAAACTCATAAACAGAAAAGTCGACAGACCATGAAAAAAAATGTTTTGCTGCTGCTGGCGACACTGTTTTTTTGCAGAATTTCGTTTTCACAGAATGCCGACTCCGTCGATGTTGTGAAGTACAGCATAAATCTGGACATCGATCATCTGCGTGTTTCCGAAATGCAGGCACAGACCACTGTCTGTACGAAAATCCTGCGTCAGGTTCCGGCATTCACCCTCGACTTGATTTCGAATAATGTCGATTCTGTTTTTGTGGATGGAAGCAAGCTCGACGCCATAGTTTACGATGGACGTTATCTTACAATATCCGTCCCGAGCAATGTGCAAGCCGGTGATACGGTGCACGTCAGGGTTTGTTACCACGGCAGTGGCTACTCCGAATCGGGAGGTTGGGGAGGATTGCATTTCAACGGCAGTATAATTTACAGTCTTGGCTGTGCTTTCGGAGAATCACCCCACAGCTTCGGAAGAGCTTGGTTCCCGTGTCGCGACAATTTTTATGATAAATCGCTTGTAGAATATGCCGTAACGGTGAAAAAAGATTATGCGGTATGGTGCAGCGGAGTGTGTGACTCTGTGAGTGCCCCTGCTCAAGACAGCAGCCGGACTTTTTATTTCAGTGTCAGACACCCGATTCCGTCATACCTTTCATCGGTGACGGCAGGCAATTTTCATGATATCCAGCGTACGGTGCAGGGCGTTTACGGCAATTATCCGCTGAATGTAAGTTTCCTGTCAGGAGACAGTCTTGCCATCTCTCGCAATTTCGACTTGCTGGACGATGTATTGCCGAAATACGAAAACTGTTTCGGCCCTTATCGTTGGGAACGTCTGGGATATGTTGGAACTCCGCTTGGATCCATGGAGCATGTGAGCAATATCTCGCTTGTCGGGGAATGCCTCTCGAATACGACGACAGTATGTCGTACGGTAATGGCTCATGAACTTTCGCATTCGTGGTTTGGCAATCTGGTGACTTGCGCTTCGGAGCAGGACATGTGGTTCAACGAAGGCGGAGCTTCGTTTTGCGAGGAATTGGCCATTGAAGCGGCCTTCGGCAAGGAATCCGCCGACGAATACTATCAGCAGGAAATGGAAAAAGTGATACGTACCGCACATCATCAGGATTCCTGCTACCGGCCAATAGCCAACAACCCTACGGAATACACTTATTCCAATACCGTTTACGACAAAGGTGCAATGGTGTTCCATTCGCTTCGTGGTTATCTGGGCGATTCGCTGTTCTACAGCTCGTTGAGGAAACTTTTCGACCGCAACGAGTACAAGTCGCTGTCGACCCTGCAGATCCGCGATTCTTTGTCGCTGTACAGCGGGACAGACCTTACGAATTTTTTTGATTTTCACGTACTCGGACCGGGATTCACGCATTTTTCAATCGATTCGTTACAGATAAACGGCAACAATACAAGGGTTTTTATGCGTCAGAAACTCGTGGGAACGGCCATCTTCGCCGACGGTAACCGCGTGCCTGTAACTTTCTTTTCGGAAAACATGGATACGGTGACAAAAATCCTTTCCTTTGACGGAGAGTTCGGGAACCAGCTGTTCGTACTGCCTTTCGAAACGAAATTCGCAATAGTGGATTATTGCAAAACCCTTTCTGATGCAATTACAGACGGGTGTGTTTCCATAAAATCTTCAGGCAGGCGTACCTTGCCGCAGACATACATCGAAACTTCGAATTTCAACCTGAGGGATACAAATTTCATTCACATCTCGCACAACTTCGTAAAGCCCGACCCGATGAAACGCTCCACCGGTATAGTGAAACGCATGGCCAACCGTTACTGGAAAATTGAAGGCAAGATTTCGGGAAACATACGTGCAGGCTTCTATACGGAACGTTTTTCCTCTTTGGGTAACGCCAATGTGTATCTTGACGAGCAGTTTTGGGAAGACGTTGCAACGGCCGATTCAATGGTGCTGCTCTACCGTCCGAATGCAGCGAGCGACTGGCGTTATGAAGAATCGGCTTACGACGGGAACACCGCAAAAGGGTATTTCCGCGTGAACGCACTGAAAACAGGAGAGTACACTCTTGCCGTCGTCGACACTGCTGCAATCAGAACTTTGTGTACTGAAACTCCAAAAGTCCGAAAAGTCGGTTTTTCGCCCAATCCGGCCAGCAGAAACATCAAGGTAAGTGTTCCGAACAGTCCGTGTGGCTTCAGCCTGATGATTTATGACGATGCGGGAAAAACGGTACTCAGGGAAAAGGAAATCCGAGGCGAAAAAAACATTGACATTTCTTCTTTGAAACAGGGACAGTACGTCGTTCATGTTCTTGATGGCAGGGAAGTTGTATATAACGATAAACTCATTGTAAACAAATGACCTATGAAAGTATTTAAATTCGGCGGTGCTTCGGTGAACAGTGCTGCAGCAGTGAAGAACATGACCGGAATTATCCGCGGAAACTTCGGAGAACCTCTCGTCGTTGTCATTTCCGCTATGGGAAAGACTACCAACCTGCTGGAAAAACTTGTACCGCAAAATGGTACGCTTCCCCAGAATTTCAAGGAAAATATAACACAGCTGTCCGATTATCATGAAAATATAATAAACGACCTCTTCGGAGACAAGGCAAAACCCGTGGCGGTGAAGTTTGGAAAAATACTTGAACAGCTTAAAAATCAGATACGTACAAGTTCCTTTGATTATAATTTCAACTATGACCAGATAGTTTCTTTCGGAGAGATTATGTCTACCACAATAGTGAGTGAATATCTGAATTTCTGCGGTTTGGACAATACATGGTTCGACGTGCGTACACTGATAAAGACCGATGCAACATACAGGGAAGGGAAAGTTGACTGGAATCTTACGCAATCGGCTGTAAACAAGGTGTTTGTGCCGTTTTTTGCTTCAGGAAAGATGGCAGTTACACAGGGCTTCATTGCAGGTGCAACCACGGGAAGCACTACCACACTCGGCCGCGAAGGTTCCGACTACTCTGCATCGGTACTTTCGTACTGCCTCGATGCCGAAAACATGACCATCTGGAAGGACGTGCCGGGGTTTCTGAATGCTGACCCGAAATTTTTCGACAAGACCGTGAAAATAAACCGGATTCCATACAACGAAGCCATAGAACTGACTTACTACGGAGCTTCGGTAATACACCCGAAAACCCTTAAACCGTTGCAGAACAAGAATATACAGCTTCGGGTAAAATCATTCATAACACCCGGAGACGAGGGCTCGGTAATAGGTGATTTTTCGCAGATAGACCCGCTGACACCTCTATACATATTCAAGAAAAATCAGGTATTGCTGTCAATATTGCCCAAGGATTTTTCGTTCATAGCGGAAGAAAGCCTGCAGAATATTTTCGGTTATTTTGCCCACACCGGCATAAAGATAAACCTTATGCAGAATTCTGCACTGAGTTTTTCGGTTTGCGTAGATTATGATGAATTGATTTTTAATAAACTGTTACCCCTTCTGCAAAAAGATTTCAGGGTGAGATACAATACTGGCTTACAGTTGATTACGATGAGATACTACGACGAACACACCATCGATGCCATTGTGGCAGGACGCAAGATTCTCCTCGAGCAGCGAAGCCGTTCCACGACACAAATTGTAATAGAAGAAAAAAAACAGTAGGAAAATTGCCCGATTTTGTGTATCTTTGCAGGAGATTTTACGGACAAAAACATACGGATTTTTTATAAATGCAAGAACAATGGCAGCAGCTGTAAAGACAGAACGGCAAATCATCGCCGATGTGAAGAAAGGCAACATAGCTCCGGTATATCTCATTACCGGAGACGAGAACTATTACATTGACGTGCTGTCCGACTTTTTCGAAAACGAAGTTATACCCGAAGAAAACCAGTGTTTCGACCAGCTTGTCGTATACGGCGTTGATGTCACCATGTCGCAAATTGTCGACAATGCCAAGCAATACCCCGTCCTGCCTACCTCCACGCATCGCCTGATTCTGGTGAAGGAAGCTCAAAACATAAAGATTGACACTTGGATTCCGCTCGTGAAATACCTCTCCAATCCGCTTCCTACCACAATACTGGTTTTCTGTTACCGGCATAAGAAAATAGACAAGCGGACTGCGGTATATAAAGCCATAAACGATAAAGGCGTGGTTTTTGAGCGCGGCAAAATGCAGGATTACAAACTTCCGGAATGGATTGCATCCTTCGTGCAGTCAAAAGGCTACGATATCAGTCCGCAGACAAGCATGATTCTGGCAGAAGCTCTCGGCAACGACCTTGGAAAAATAGTCAACGAAATGTCGAAACTGTTTCTCGTGTTGCCGCAAGGTGCGGTGCTTACCCCCGAAATAGTGGAGAAAAACATCGGTATCAGCAAGGATTACAATGTCTTTGAACTGCAGAACGCCATCGGCAGGAAGGACGTGCTCAGGTGCAACCGTATAATCAATCACTTCGCCGACAACCCGAAGGAAACTCCTATACAGATGGTGATACCGTCGCTGTATTCCTATTTCCTGAAAATAATGATTTACCATCAGTTGCAGGACAAGTCGCAGGCCGCTTCGGCAATGGAAGTCCCTCCTTATTTCGTACGTGATTACCAACAGGCAGCACGATACTACTCTCTGCAAAAGCTGGCTGTGATAATAACCTACCTGAAAGAGGCCGACCTGAAATCGAAAGGCATCGGCAACGCAGGTACAGTTACCGATGGTGAAATATTAAAAGAACTGGTATTCAAAATTTTACACTGAAACTGCATGAACAGAAGTCTCTTATTACTGATAGCGATACTGACGCTTTCGTTGAACGTTTTCGCACAAAATACCTTGAAAGGCTTTATCTACGACAAGGATAACGGAGAACCGGTCCTTTTTGCTAACGTCGTTTTGAAAGACACCAAATTCGGTGCAGCAACCGACATAAACGGCTTTTTCCTCATAAACAAAATCCCTGACGGGAAATACACGCTCGTCATAAAGTACATCGGTTACGAAGATTATACCGAAGAAATAAACATTACGGGCAACGGACAGACCTTGCAGAAACGTATCAACCTGAAACCCACCACACAGGTGCTGAAAACACTCAAGGTGTCGGGACGGAAAATGGAACGCAAAACAGAAACGCAGGTTTCGGTGGAAAAGATATCCGCATCAGAAATCCAGCAACTCCCGTCGATAGGGGGACAGTCCGACATCGCACAGTACCTTCAGGTGCTGCCCGGAGTAAACTTTACCGGCGACCAAGGAGGGCAGCTCTACATACGTGGAGGCTCGATGATTCAGAACAAGACACTCCTCGACGGAATGATTGTCTACAACCCGTTCCATTCCATCGGACTATTTTCGGTATTCGAGACGGATGTCATACTCAACGCCGACATTTATACTGGCGGTTTCGGTGCCGAATACGGAGGCCGCATATCGTCGGTGCTCGACATCAGTACCCGCGACGGCAACACAAAACGCCATACAGGTAAAATAAGTGCCAATACCATGGGAGCAAGTCTGGTTCTCGAAGGACCTCTCAAACGCGAAAACGAAAAGAACAAAAACACCGTCACATACCTGCTCACAGCCAAAAATTCGTATCTTTCCAAGTCATCATCGCTCATTTATCCATATATCGAGGGCGGATTGCCATACGATTTTCTCGATGTTTACGGAAAACTGAGTTTCCGCTCCGAAGGCGGCAGCCGCATCAGCGTATTCGGTTTCCGCTACGACGACCGCGTCGACAACTACCAATCCATTGCCGATTACCACTGGAACAACTACGGTGCCGGAACCAACTTCGTGATAGTTCCGGGCAACGATGCTCTCATCGAGGGAACTATAGCTTATTCCGATTACAAAATCAACATGGAAGACAGATCCGGATACCCTAAGTCAAGCGAAATAGGAGGACTTTCCGGCGGCTTGCACAGCACCAACTTTTTCGGAACGGACAAGTTGTGCTATGGTATCGACATCGAAATGTTCAGAACAGACTATGCATTTCAGAACCACTTCGGCAGAAAGTTCGACCAAACCGAAAATACCAGCGAGCTGGCGGGATTCATGACATACAAGCTCAACCGCGGCAACTGGCTCGTGGAACCGGGACTGCGGTTGGTTTACTATGCTTCGGTAAGTGAATTCTTTGCCGAACCCCGTCTGGCACTGAAGTACAGCATCAATGACAAAATACGCCTTAAACTTGCTGCTGGTCTGTATAGCCAGAATTTCCTCGATGCACGTTCCGACAACGATGTGGTGAACCTCTTCAACGGATTCCTCACAGGTTCGGAAAACCTCGGAATATCGCAAACATTTGAAGGAAATGAAGTTACCAGCTGTGTCCAAAATGCCCAGCACGTTATCCTCGGTTTCGAATACGATGTTACCGACTGGCTTTTCCTCAACGTGGAACCTTACTACAAGAACTTCTCGCAGCTCGTGAACATGAACCGCAACAAGATGTATGATACCGACCCCGATTTCATCATTGAAAAGGGACAGGCCTACGGCACCGATTTCAGCGTGCGGTGTACCTACGACATGATGTATCTCTGGGTCGCCTACTCGCTTGGCTTTGTGGAACGTACCGATGAGAATATGACGTACAACCCTCACTATGATCGTCGGCACAACCTCAACGTACTATTCACTTACAAGCTCGGTCAGAAACTCGACTGGGAAATCAGCATGCGGTGGAACTACGGCAGCGGATTCCCCTATACGCAGACTCTCGGCGTTTACGAAAATCTCTCCCTCGGCGATGGTATCGGATCCGATTACCTGAACGAGAACGGAAGCACCGGTATTTATTATGCTTCCGTAAACGGAGGTAGGCTGCCATCGTACCACCGATTGGACTTCTCTGCAAAAAAACGTTTCTACTTCGGCAAAAATACCGTGCTTGACATAACGGCCAGCGTGACAAACGTCTACAATCGCAAAAATATGTTCTACTTCGACCGTCTGTCCTTCTCTCGCGTAGACCAGCTTCCGGTCATGCCGAGTTTGGGTATCTCGCTTACCTTCTGAATCCTCTGATTACGAAAAACATAAAACACAAGATTATGAAAACAAGAATTTTTACGGCAATACTTCTGGTCGCTTTCACGACAGGCTTCTTCTCCTCTTGTTTCAATTCGGACCGCAAAGGGCAGAAACGAGGCTCTTCCGGCAAGACGCTGGAAATACTCCTTGTCGCCAACAAGGATGTGTACTACGGAACAGCAAAAGACAGAATCCTTGAACTGCTGAAAGCTCCGCAGGCGGCTCTGAACCAGTCGGAGTCGTTGTACGACGTTGTCAATATACCTCATTCCTCATTCCAAAACAACGACATGTTTCAGGCTCACCGTAATATTATCATCATGAGCGTGTCCGATACTAACAGAAACAGAGTTTATCTCAACCGCGACCTCTGGGCACAGCCGCAGGTGGTATTCGAATTCTCGCTTACCAGCCGCGATTCTGTCATACCTTTTATGGAACGCTATATGCCAGTAATAAACAAGGAAATAAAAAATGCCGAACATGCACGGATAAAACGTGCCTTCAGTGGTATCGAAAACTACAAGGTGATGGAGAAACTCCGTAAGAATTTCGGGTTCGAACTTACGCTGTCCAATGAGTACCAGCTTTCGAAACTGTTCCCCGATTTCGCATGGGTACGCAAGGAAGCCGGCGATTTCAGCATAGGAATACTTATCAGCACGGAACCGTACAAGTCCAGAACACAGTTCGAAGAAAACGTGATTCTCAACCGCATGGATACCGTCATGAAACGTAATGTGCCGGGACCGGCAGAAGGATCTTACATGGGAACGGAACGCCGTATCGATGCCGTTTCGCAGAACGTTGAGTTTCACGGAAATTATTGCGTCGAGACCCGTGGTTTGTGGAGGCTTTTCGGCGATTTCATGGGCGGCCCCTACGTAAACTACACTTTCGTGGCTCCCGACGGCAAAAATCTGATTATGCTCACTGGATATGTGTATTCGCCCAAACAGCCCAAGCGTGATTTCCTCATGCAGGCCGAAAGCATATGCTACTCAATTGATTTTATTGACACAACTGCAAAGAAATAAATGTCACTGCCGGAAAAAATACTGTTCATGTTCATTCTGCTTGCAAGCCATACGGCTTTTTCGCAGACCTTCTCACGTGATGCCGAAATCGGAATCATGGGCGGCGGCATGAACTATATAGGTGACCTCAACGGCGAGCGTCTTGACGGGAAACTCAATCTTGCCGGAAGCCTGCTGTTCCGTTACGATTTCCACTCCCGTTGGGCAGTGCAGATAGAAGCTCTTTACGGAACCGTCGAAGGCGGCAATCCCGACATTCTGCCCGAAAGAAACCTGAGTTTCAGTTCGGACATTTTCGAAGCCTCCCTCACTGTTCAGTTCAACTTCCTGCCATACCAGACGGGTCCTTTTGCACAGCGTTTCACTCCATATATGTTCTGGGGACTTGGAATTTTCAGTTTCAATCCGAAAGCACAGTACACCGATTCTCATGGCGAAACGCAATGGTATGAACTGCAGCCTCTCTGCACCGAGGGACAGGGACTCGAACAATACCCCGACCGGCAGCCTTACGACCTCATACAGCTTTCAATGCCTTTCGGACTGGGTATCAAATACAGGGCTTTCAAGTATGTTACCCTCGGTCTGGAATACGGCTTCCGCAAGACATGGACAGACTATCTCGACGATGTAAGCACCACTTATGTGGATTATGAACTTCTTTCCGGAAATACGGAGGAAATGGCTGGAATCCTTTCCGACCGCAGCGGTGAGGTGCGTTCCGGTTATAGGAATCCTGTCGGAGCACAGCGCGGCGATGACAGCCTCGACGACTGGTACACTTTTTTCGGACTAAACATTACCGTTAAACTCGATTTCTTCTCCAATCTTTTCGGCAGACACAACAAATGCGAAGCTTATTGACGATGTATTGAAAATAAATTTAATGAACGATATGGATACACAAAAACTTGATCTGCAACGTATTCCGACACATATTGCAGTAATTATGGACGGCAACGGCCGTTGGGCTAAACAGCGTTCGCACGAGCGTATTTTCGGCCATCAGAATGCAATAGAGGCAGTCCGCCAGACAGTGGAAGGCTGTGCCGAACTTGGAGTGAAATACCTGACTCTATATGCCTTTTCCACCGAAAACTGGAACCGCCCGAAGGCCGAAGTGAACGGACTTATGCAACTTCTTGTCAAGTGTATTCATGAAGAGACACCGACACTTCAGAAAAACAATATACGTCTGCAGACCATAGGCAACACAGTGTCCCTCCCCGAAGAAACGAGAAAGACACTGCAGCAAAGTATCGACGATACTGCACGGAACACGCGTATGACCTTGATTCTGGCACTCAGCTACAGCTCCCGTTGGGAGGTAAAACACGCTCTTGAACAACTTGTGCTTGATGCCAACAACAGGAACGTCTTTCCATCAGACGTTACGGAAGATACGCTCCGAAAATACCTCTGTACGGCCGACTATCCTGATCCCGACCTGCTTATCCGCACCAGCGGTGAGTTCCGCATCAGCAACTTCCTGCTTTGGCAACTGGCCTACACGGAACTTTACTTCACACCGAAACTATGGCCCGATTTCCGCAAGGAAGACCTTGTCGATGCAGTCTGCGATTTTCAGAAAAGGGAACGCCGTTTCGGTAAAACGGGCGAACAGATAACTCAAAAATGAACATTGGAATAATAAAAATAAAATATTAGCGTTATTAGTCATTTTACGATTGCTTTCATCGACAACAAACTATCAAATGAATATAAAAACAAAGATACTGATAATATTATTCCTGTGCTTTGCAGTGTTTGCGAATGCACAGATTTCGCTTGGCGGGGGGGCTAATGCAGGCTACGATATAGATTACCTTACACCGAAAACATACGAAATCGGCGGCATAACGCTCACAGGTGCCGAGCGTCTGGACAAACGTATGGTTCTTATGGTTGCCGATCTTCATGTCGGCGACAAAATACAGGTTCCCGGCGACAAACTCTCCAATGCTATCGACAAACTTTGGGAACAGGGAATGTTCGAAGATATAAAAATCTACATCACTAATATCCAGAACGACAACGTATTCCTCAATATCGAATTCGTTAGCCGTCCCAAACTCTCCAAATTCCAGTTCCGCGGTGTAAAGAAATCCGATGCCGACAAGCTTCGCGAACAGCTGAACCTTATGGTTGGCGACGTGGTTACCGAAAACCTCCTCATGACTTCCAAAAACAAGATTAAAAGCTACTACCTCGACAAAGGCTACACTTCGGTGGAAGTTGATGTGAAAACCATTGCAGACACTGCCAAGAAGGGCAACGAACAGATACTCGTCTTCGACGTCGACAAAGGCAATCGTGTGAAAATCAAAAACCTCGTTTTTGAAGGCAACGAGGCCGTTTCTTCCAGCAAACTTGCAAAAACGATGCGCAACACCCACGACGTGAATTACTGGAAGAATTTCTACTTCTGGACTCCCGGTTTCTGGAAACGCTCAAAATACATAGAAGCTGACTACAATACCGACATAGAAAGCGTTATTTCGCTGTACAACGAAATGGGTTATCGCGATGCTCGTATAATAAGCGACACCATTTACAACGTCGATAAGGATAATCTGGAAATTAAAGTGAAAATATACGAAGGACATCCGTATTTTTTCCGTAATGTCTCTTTTACGGGAAACACCATTTATTCTTCCGAAGAACTTTCTAGACACCTGCGTATAGAAAAAGGTACACCGTACAACAAGACTGTGCTTGACGAGAACCTTTCGTACAACCCGAGCGGTACCGACATCAACTCTCTTTACATGGACAACGGATATTTCTTTTTCCGTGCCACACCTACCGAAGTGGCTGTTGAAAACGATTCCATCGACATAGAAGTGAGAATACGCGAGGGAAATCAGGCTCGCATCAACCGCGTTTCTGTAAAAGGCAACACCCTCACCAACGATAAGGTGATTATGCGTGAAATACGCACCAAACCCGGTGACCTTTTCAGCCGCGATGCCGTTATCCGAAGCGTGCGTGAACTGGCTACACTGCAGTTTTTCGACGAACAGAAGATAAATCCCGACGTGCGACCTAATCCCGAAAACGGCACCGTCGACATAGAATACCAGCTGGAAGAAAAGTCCACAAGTCAGATTTCCCTTTCCGGAGGATGGGGAAGCGGCATGGTTATAGGAACACTGGGCCTTTCGTTCACCAATTTCTCGATGAGGAATATTTTTAACCGAAAGGCGTGGGCTCCGCTGCCAACCGGTGACGGACAGCAGCTGTCCATAAGTGCCCAAACCAACGGAACGCACTACTATTCGATAAGTGCAGGCTTCACCGAACCGTGGTTGGGTGGCAGCAAGCCGCAGTCGCTCAGCGTGTCTGCCTACCACTCGCTTTACAGCAACGGATACTATTACGACAAGAGCAGCAGCTATTACTACAGCCTGCGCATAAGCGGAGCCAGCATATCGCTGACGAAACGTCTGTCGTGGCCTGATGACTATTTCATACTTTCGCAGGCCATTTCCTATCGCCGTTATCAGGTCTACAACTACACGAGCTTTATCTTTGCCAACGGCTATGCCAACGACATAAGCTACGGTGTTACGCTGAGCAGAAACTCGCTGGATTCGCCGATTTATCCTCGCAGCGGTTCCGAACTTTCCATAGGCCTGCAACTCACACCGCCGTACTCTCTGTTCACCAACAAGGATTACACAGCACTCTCCGATCAGGAAAAATACAAACTGCTTGAGTACCACAAACTCAACATACGCGGTTCATGGATGCTCAACCTTATAGGTGACGTCGTTTTCAATGCCCGTTTCCGTTTCGGTAACATGGGCTACTACAACTCGAAGATCGGACTTTCACCGTTCGGCCGCTACTACGTCGGTGGAGACGGCCTCTCAAGTTGGGCTCTTGATGCCCGTGAGGTTATCCCCATGCGTGGCTATACTACTTACGGACTCAGCCCTGAAGATGCTTCGGGCAATTATACCGGCGCAGCTCTCTTTGATAAATTCACTCTCGAACTCCGTCAGCCGATAACACTCAACGCTACGGCAACTATTTATGTGCTCGGTTTTCTCGAAGGTGCCAACTCGTGGCTCAGGACCGATGAGTTCCAGCCATTCAAGACATACACTTCGGCAGGACTGGGAGTACGTCTCTATATGCCCATGTTCGGACTTATAGGACTTGACTGGGCTTACGGTTTCGACGACCCGTCGAAGGGCGGATCTCACTTCCATTTTTCCATAAATCAATCAATTGACTAATAATTTTAAATTTATACCAATATGAAAAAAATAGTTTTTACATTCGCCATCTGTCTTGTGATGGGCTTTGCTGCAAACGCACAGAAATACGCCTGCGTAAGTACCGAATATATTTTGAGTAATATCCCCGAATACGATGAGGCTCAAAAGAAGCTTGACCAGTATTCCATAGATTGGCAGAAAGAAATCGAATCGAAATTTCAGGAAATCGACAAACTTTACAAATCCTACCAGTCGGAAGAGTATCTTTTGCCCGAAGACCTGAAAATCAAGCGTCAGGATGAAATCATCGCAAAGGAAAAAGAGGCAAAAGACCTTCAGAAAAAACGTTTCGGCTCGAACGGTGATTTGGAACAGAAACGCGAAGAACTCATGAAACCGATTCAGGACAAGGTTTACAACGCTATCGAGAAATATGCTACTTCCAAGGGCTATGCCATGATTTTCGACAAGTCGGGCGACGCTACAGTTCTTTATGTAGGCGAAAAATACGACCTCAGCGACGATATCCTGCAGTCGATGGGTTACGGTACGAAGAAATGAATTTTTCTTGAGAAACAAAAAACTCCCGAAGGATTCTTCGGGAGTTTTTTTGTGCAAATGAATTATCCTAAAGTTTCGCTTTTTTCTCGAGGGCTTTTATTGCGTTGAAGGCAACGAATCCCATGGCGTTGCGGATGGAATTCTCGTCAATCATCAGGTTGGGACGGTGCAGGTTGGTTATCGGCGTGTCTTTGATGTGTACGCCGATGCGGTAGTAGCAGGCTGGTATTTTCTGTGCGAAGAAGGCGAAATCTTCGGCAGTCATGCGGAGGTTTAGCCAGTCGACGTTTTCGGCACCGAAATATTCCACACCGTTGTCGTGGGTGCGTTGTGTGCAGTCGTCGTCGTTGAATACGTACGGATATCCGAAGTCGATGAAAACGTCGCAGCTGCCGCCCATGCTTTCGGCCATGCCTTTGGCAATGCTTGTTATGCGACGGTGGGCGTCGAGACGCCATTTCTCGTCAAAGGTGCGTATGGTGCCTTCTATCTTCACTTCGTCGGGAATTATGTTGGTGCGGCCGAGACCTACCATTTTGCCGAAAGAGAGTATCGTAGGCATCGTGGGGTCGGCATTGCGGCTCACAATCTGCTGCATTGCCACAATGATGTGTGATGCTATGACAATGGGGTCGATGTCGAGGTTGGGGGTGCCGCCGTGACCGCCCTTGCCCTTCACGGTAAGGTAGAGTTCATCGGTGGAAGCCATGTATTTGCCCTTGCGCATTCCAATGCGGCCGCATTCCATTTCGGGCAGGCAGTGGAATGAATATATTTCGTTCGGTGTCCTTTTGCTGAAAACGCCGTCCTCCATCATCATGAAGGCACCTCCGGGGTATTTCTCTTCCGATGGCTGGAAAATGAGCATTACGGATCCCTCGAACCTGTCTCTGAGTGCCGTGAGTATCTTTGCCGCACCAAGCAGCGATGAAGTGTGCATGTCGTGTCCGCAGGCATGCATGACGCCTTTGTTTTTTGAAGCAAAGGGCAATCCGGTACATTCTTCAAGAGGGAGTGCGTCATAGTCGGCACGCAGTGCCACGCAGTAACTTTCTGGATTGCGTCCTTCAATCATGGCCATGACCCCGGTTTTCCCGATTCCGGTTATGGGAGAAAGTCCGAAACTTCTCAATTTGTCGGCGACATACTGCATTGTGCCGAATTCCTCCTGAGAGAGTTCGGGGTTCTGGTGCAGATAGCGTCGTATCTCAACGGTCTCGTTGAAATATTCTTCCGCAAGTTGTTTTATGGTGTCAATCATTGTTTTTGTGTCGTTTGTGTTTTTTATGGTATTGCAAAGGTACAAAATTTTTTTCTTTGTATGACTTTTATTCAAAAAAATTGTCTGTTATTCTTTGAAAACGGATATCAGTTCATTGAAATCGAGCAGTTTGAAAAGGAATGCCACCGTTGCGGATACTGTTCCTACAATGAGTATTCCAATCCACCATGTTATTTGCAGCTGGATTGTTATCAGGTTGGCCGCTACGACCGTAGTCAGAAATGCGGCAATTTGTATCAAGAATTTCGGCGAGATTCTGAGTTTGAAAATGCGTATTGCCAGAATCACTTGAACCATTGCCGAAAAAATCTGTGTGGATAGGGCGGCCATTGCGGAACCTTCGGACATCAGTTTCGGTATCAGAACGGTGTTCGTCAGCAAGTTGAGAAGCAGGGAGCCTCCAGCTACGATGTTCAGTCTCTTCAGGTCACCGTTTGCTGTGAGCAGGGTGCCGAAAACGTAGCTCATGGAGATTGGTACAAGACAGAATATCAGGATTCTGAACACTCCGGCCGATTCAGCTACGTGGTCATCGTAAAAAAGTGCCATGAGGTCGGTGCTCATAAACGAAAAGGTTATGGCAATGGTTGAAGATGCGGTGAAAACAAGCGAGAAAATGAGTTTTGTTATCTGAGATATGTTCTGTTTTTCCTTCAGCATTTTAGAGTATATGGGCAGAAGTGGCACCGAAACGAGGTAGGCGAGCATTACCAGAGCGTCGAGCAGGCGGAAGGCACTTGCGTATATTCCGGCCTGAAAGCTGCCGCAACCTTCGGGCAGTATGCGTTCCAGCATTATGGGGTCAAGTCGGTTGTAGCACGACATGAGAAGGGCGAGCAGGGCAAACGGCAGGCTCTTTTTTATTATCATCAGCGACAGCGGGGCATTCCATTTCAACCTACGGAGTCCGGTCTTGTGTGCGAGTATTGCCAGTGCCGTGAATGCCGTGATGCCGTATGCCAGTGTTTGCGAATATACAAAGTGTTCTATTCGGAATTCCACGCCCGGAACATTCCCCCAAAGCAGTATGCTGCAGAAAATGACCATCAGGATCTTGTCCATTACCGAAAGGAAACTGTCGAGTTTGAACATCAGCAGTCCCGAAAAATTGGAACGCAGGTACAGTATCAGAGAATTGAGAAACTGGTTGAGACACATCCATGCCAGCAGGTAAAACTGCCGGGAGTCGTAGCCTATCAGCAGGCCGACGCCGAAAGTTACGGCAAGAAAGAATACGAAAAGTACCAGCTTAATGTTGAGTATTGCAGGTAAATGCTTGGAAAGTAGGTGGTTGTACTGTGCTATGTTGCGGTTGTTGAAATTGGTTACGCCGAAATCAAGCAGTATGTTGAACAGGTAGGCAAAACTCAGTATGGAGAAATACAGGCCATATTCCGAAGCACCGACGCGGTTCTGTACTCCAACATCAATGCCCAAAATCCAAAATGGTTTTATGAGTATGTTCAGCAGGAGAAACAGAAAAACTCCGGATAACAGCTTCTTGCGCATTACTCGAGTCTTTTGTTTTTTTTCTTTCCGGGCTTGGCGGAAAGTTCTTTAAGCTTGCGTGTTCTGCGTTCGCGTAAAAGGTATATTATGCCTATGAAAAGCATGAAATATACAAACGAGAACATCGGCAGCTGCATGATTTTCCAGACGGCATTCACCATGTTGTCGAAGTTGAAGTCGGGGGCAAGGCTGTCGATGGCAAAGACATAGACACAGCCCAAGGCAAGCAGTACGGCAAAGGCTGCGACTATCCAGAGCAGGCAGAGTTTTATTTTCCTAATACCGGTACCTTTCGATTTCCAGTATCTGAAAATGGAGACTGTCAGTCCGCCGGCAAGTGCGTATATTACGATGGAGACGATGTCGTTGCTGTTCATGTTTCAGAGAATTGCAGATATTAACACATAAGACCAGTGGGCTATAATTCCAGCTGCGAGGCCAGCAATGGTGTGGGCACCGATGGCCTTTCCTATGAGGTTGCGGTATCCGAGCGAATCGAGCATGGCAGTGTGTGTGCTGAGGTAGCCGCTCCAGCACATGCCCATGGCAGTAAACACGGCTATGGCGTTTTCGTTGAGCAGTGGAGCCATAGGTCCGTCCAAGAGTCCGAGGGCAGCGCCTACGGCACCGAGAGCCGTGATGGGAAATGCCACAAATTCCGGTGAGGTGAAACCGAACAGCCACTGGAACACGAAATCTATTTTTTCGGCAAGCCATGGAATGACGGGTACGCCTTCGTACGGCAATCCGGAATATCCGGTATCGGAAGCTGCTCCGAAAGTAAGCATCATGACTATCGTCGAGATGACCAGCACGCCGGGAATAATGGCAACTCCAATGGAAACACCGTCCTTCCCGCCGTCGAGTATCGCATCGAGGACGCGCAGGAAACCGCTTTTCTTCTCTTTCGGAGTGTTTTCTTCAAGGCGGTTCTGCTCGGCACGCATGTCAATGAAACGTATTTCTTCTTCGGAGAGTACGGGTGCGTTCATCTCGGGGTGCGATTTCAGTACGAAGTGTTGCATGAGACGTGTGGACACCACACTTCCGCAAACAGCACCGAACAGACCGACAAGGGCACCGGTGGTGTATCCCTTGCTTACCATCATGCATATCACCACGAGCCCCATCCCGAAAGCAGTGCCGAAGTTGGTAAGCGATACCAGCTGGTATTTCTTGAAGTATCGGGCGAACGATTTGTCCTTGGCAAGGGTTATGATGGCAGGATTGTCGCTCAGAAAAGTCATTACGGCTCCGAGCGAGGCTACTCCGGGAAGGTTGAATATCGGCTTCATCAGAGGACGGAGCAGTTTCTCCAGCAGGGATACTACTCCATATTCCACAAATAGTTTGCTTATAGCTCCGGTCATTACGCATATGGCCATTATGAGCAGTACCGTGTGCAGCAGCAGGTCATAGGCTGTCTGCATGAAAGTTCCGAACATGTTCTGAACTCCCATGGGAATGGACAGCCCTACGAAAAAACCGAAAAATACGATGAGAAAAATCGCGGTGCTTATGTGTTTTCGCATTGTCTTGTGTTATTAAAAAATATATTCAATTTCTTTTATGTCGCAGATAATGTGCCGGTTGTCTTTTGTCCGCAGAATCAGGCGGCCGAATTTGTCCACCCCTGTTATGGTAGCTTCAATGAGTTTTTGGCGGTATCGGTATTGCTTTTGTGTCCCGAAATTCAGCATATGCGAGAAGTACATTCTGTCGATTGCTTCCCAATTGCCGTTTTTCAGCTGCCTGTACCAGAATTCCGTATTGCAAACTATCTCGGTCAGGATTTTTTCAAGGTCGAAATCGGTGCCGGATTCCAGTTTCAGGGAAGTGGGGTTGGGCAGGTCGGGAGGAAATACCGTCTGGTTCACGTTGAGTCCCGTTCCGGCAACGGCCAGCTGGTAGCAGTTGCTTGATATTACGTTGTTTACGAGTATCCCGCAAAGTTTTCTGTTGCCGATGTAAATGTCGTTGGGCCACTTTATCTTCGTGTCCGCGTCGGGGGCGAGGTCGTGTACTGTCTGCCATACGGCAACGGACATGACCTTGTGCAACTCGAACTGCGAAGATACTGGTAGAAACGTGGGTTTCAGTATTATGCTGAAAGTAAGGTTCTTACCAACTTCCGACACCCAGTGGTTGCCGCTTTGTCCGATACCTGAACTCTGTTCTTTCGCCCAGATTATGGTCCCTTCGTCCCACAACTGCTGTTTCCAGTTCCCGATGGCATGCAAATTGGTCGATTTCAGGGTTTCGAATTTCAGAATCCTGCAAGAGAAAACCTTGTCTTTCATCGTGCCGGTGAGCTGCATGCAATCGGTTCCTGACGGGTCATACGGCCATTATCTCTTTCTGCTTTTCGTCGAATATCTTGTCGATGTTTCCGATGAATTTGTCGGTAATGTCCTGCAGTTCTTTTTCAACTTGTTTCACTTCGTCTTCGGGAACCCCTTTGTCCTTGAGTTTCTTGACTTTGTCAAGCACGTTGCGGCGTGCGTTTCTCACGTTCACCTTGCCGTTTTCTATTTCGGTTTTTGCCGTTTTCACGAGTTCCTTGCGACGTTCCTCTGTCAGCGGGGGAATGATGATGCGGAGCGAGTCGGCTTCCATCTGCGGGTTGAATCCGAGGTTGGCTGCCTGTATGGCTTTGCTGATTGCACCGAGCATGTTTTTTTCCCAAGGTTGCACGAGTATGTTTCTCGGGTCGGGAGTGCTTATGTTTGCGACTTGGCTTATGAGGGTCGGAGTTCCGTAATAATCCACTTTAAGTCCGTCAAGCATGGCCGGATTGGCTTTGCCGGCACGGATTTTGGTAAGCTCCTTTTCGAGGTGGTTTATGGCACCCTGCATATTGTTTTTTGCTTCGTCCAAGCAGTTTTTTGATAAATCGTTCATCGTTTTTGTGTGTTAAATTTGAGTGTGCAAAGATACGAAAAATTTTTTGTTTTACGAAAAGAATTTTTCATGTGCGAAAAAAGTCCGGACTGTAATTCTGTCCGGACTTTTTTGTATCGAGTGCAGCATGCGGCTCTATTGGAGCAGTTCGGCTGCGTCGTTGATGTCTTTCATGAGTTTGCCGAAAGCCTCTTCGCTGATGATGTCGTAGCCGTCGGGAAGCATGAAGTCGGTGTTCTTCACTTTGCCTTTCGTGATTTCGACAGCTTTGTACTGGAGGATTTTGCCTTCGCCTGCCGATGTCGCGAATTCCAACGGGAATCCTTGCAGACCGGTGCAGAGCAGCATGTCGAATTCTGGGCCAATTTCGCTTGTGTACCAGATGTCGATGGGGTTGTCCTTGCCGTCTTCTCCGAAAACGTGCATGCGGGCTTTCTTGGTTGTGTAGCCCATGATTTCTTTGGTTTCACCGTTGATGTATTCGAAATAAAAACCTTCGGTACAGGGTATTGTGAGACTGTCGATGTCTTTCTGTTCCAGTTCGCTGGAAACGATGACTTTTCCGCTGCCTTCATAATCGGATTCCCATACGTCGTTGGCTTTCATGTAATCGATTGCCGAACTGAGGTCGAGAATCATGTTTGACTTACGGCCGACGGTGAGCCTCTTCTGCTGTTCATTGCCAAGGTAAGCCTTGTGCTGATAAACGAAAATCCTGACTTCCTGCTGTTCCGGTTTCAATGGCATGTCAACTTCGCCTATGGAGCTGACTTGGTATTTTACAATGCCTTCAAATTTGTTCTGTGCAAAAATGGCTGTCGTGGCCATAAGGAATGCTACCAGTGTTAATGCTGTTTTTTTCATGAGAATGTTACTTAAATTGTTAATCTTTCCAACCGCAAAATTACGATTTTTTTTTGATATTTTTGATATTTTGATAAAATTTCTGCTGTTTTGTTCCGTAATCGGGTGCTTTAAGCGCTTCTTGTTTGTTTTTCCTTTCTTGTATTAGTAGTTTTGTTTCCTGTTTTCTTACGTTTCCGTTTTTCATAAAACTCTGCACATCATGAGTCCGTCGCGTATGGGCAGCAGGATGTTTTCGACTCTCGGGTCGGACTGTATGCGGTCGTTGAGGGCTTTCAGAACCGCTGACTCTTTGTCGCCGGCGGGTTGTTCGAACAGTACTTTCCCGCTCCATAAAATGTTGTCTATTAGTATGATGCCGTTTTTTGCCATCATTGGGACAACGGCTTCGTAGTAGTTGAGGTAGTTTATTTTGTCGGCATCGATGAAGGCAAGGTCGAATTTTTCGTCCGACAGCTGTGGCAGAAGGTCAAGGGCTCTGCCGATTTTTAGATCGATTTTCTCCGAAAGGCCGGCCTTTTCAACCGAATTGAGTATGATGTCTTCAAGTTCCTCGTCCGCTTCGAGCGAATGCAGTTTGCCTCCGTCTTGCAGGCCTTTGGCAAGACAGATGGTGGAATATCCTACGTAGGCTCCTATTTCGAGAATTTTTTGCGGACCGACCATGGAACTGATGAATTCCAGAAGTTTCCCCTGATAATGTCCGCTGAGCATTCTCGGCCGTACCATTTTCACGTGAGTCCAGCGGTTGAGCCATGCAAGGCAGTCGCTTTCATGCGAGGTGTGCTCTTCGGCATAGCGCTCCACATCGGGGTGTATCATGTCGTTCAATACGTGTGCCATGGCTTACAGGTTTCGCAGTATTTCTTCGAGTTCCACGTCGGTTTTAACCAGAACTTCGCGGGCCTTGCTGCCTTCCGACGGTCCCACTATGCCTGCGGCTTCGAGCTGGTCTATGATTTTTCCGGCACGGTTGTATCCGAGCGACAGCTTGCGCTGCAGAAGCGAAGTGGATCCGTGCTGCGAGGCTACGATGAGGCGTGCTGCCTGTTCGAAGAACTCGTCTTTCTTGCTCGGGTCGAAATCCTTGTTGGGTTCATCGGTCTCATCGAGATATTCGGGCAGCAGGAAACAGTCGGGATATCCCCGCTGTTCGCCGATATAGTCCCCTATTTTCTGTATTTCCGGAGTGTCCACCAATGCACATTGCAGACGTGTTATTTCGCTGCCGGAAGAGAGTAGCATGTCGCCGCGGCCGATGAGCTGGTCGGCACCTCCGGTGTCGAGAATGGTTCTAGAGTCTATTTTGGAGGTTACGCGGAATGCGATGCGTGCAGGGAAGTTGGCCTTTATGGTACCGGTGATTATGTTTACGGTTGGCCGTTGTGTGGCTATGATGAGATGTATGCCTACGGCACGTGCCAATTGGGCAATGCGTGTTATCGGGTGCTCTACTTCCTTGCCGGCAGTCATGATGAGGTCGGCAAATTCATCGACAACCACCACTATGTAGGGCATGAAATGGTGTCCGTGTTCCGGATTCAGCTGGCGGGCTGTGAATTTTGCATTGTACTCTTTCACGTTGCGGCATCCGGCCGATTTCAGCAGGTCGTAGCGGGTGTCCATCTCAATGCACAGCGAGTTGAGCGTACGCACAACTTTCTTCACGTCGGTGATGATGGCCTCTTCGCTGTCGGGAAGTTTGGCGAGATAATGGCGTTCGATTTTGTTGTAAAGCGAAAGCTCGACTTTTTTCGGGTCAACCATTATGAATTTGAGTTCGGCTGGGTGTTTCTTGAACAGGAGGGAAGTTATTATGGCATTCAGTCCGACGGATTTGCCCTGACCGGTGGCACCGGCCATGAGCAGGTGCGGCATTTTGGCGAGGTCGGCGACGTAAGGCTCGTTGGAAATGGTTTTTCCGATGGCTATTGGCAGTTCGAACTTGTTGTTCTGGAATTTGTCGGAGTTTATCATGGTGAGCATGGATACTACCTGAGGCTTGGCGTTAGGCACTTCGATGCCGATGGTGCCTTTGCCCGGAATGGGAGCGATGATGCGTATGCCGAGAGCCGAAAGGCTGAGTGCTATGTCGTCTTCGAGATTCTTGATTTTAGAGATACGTATGCCCGGTGCCGGAACTATTTCGTAGAGTGTGACGGTGGGTCCCGGCGAAGCCACTATCTTCACGATGTCGATGGAGTAGTTTTTGAGTGTTTCAACGATGCGGTTCTTGTTGGCCACCATTTCAGCGTTGGTAACTTCTTCGTTTTTGGCTTCGTAGAATTCAAGCATGTCCGAAGTCGGAAATCTGAAGTCGCTCAGGTCAAGGCGGGGGTCGTATGTCTCACCGATACCGTAATGTTTCATTTCAGGCTCAGGTTCCTCGTCGGGTACGTCTTCCGGAGTTTCAACGGATGTCTGCGGTTTCTTTATTTCGAAGGTTTCGTCGAAAGTGTCGGTTGAAATGTCGGCAGGTTCCGTGGGTTCAGTTTTTTCCTGTGCGGGCTCGGCAGGTTCAGGATTTTCGGCGGGGGTGGTTTTTTTCGGTTCCATGTCGGTGTTTTCTTCGGTGCTTTCGTTTGGTTTGTCATCGTTGCTGCCGTTAAGCCGTTCTTTTTCATGTTCTTTCTGCAGCCGTTCTTTTTCACGGACGGCTTTACGGTCGGCCCACGAGGCTTTCAGCGTTTCCATTCTTTTGCTTACGTTGAAATGTACATGGTGTACGAAACGCAAGACTATGAAAAGAGACAGCAGCAGGAATATTATGAGTCCCCACAGACCGATTTTGCTGTGGAAAAATTCCGCTATCTTGAATCCGAAGAGACCGGCAAAAATTTCGATAAAGCTGCTCTCTGAAGTGAGACCCTCGTCAGATCCGGCATTAAGTGCAAGACAGCAGAAAAATCCGAAGAACAGTGATATCCACACCATCCAGAATATTGTAGTCAACAATGTCTTTTTCCATGGAAGGATTTCAAAATTCAGAAGTTTGAAGCCGCCTATAAAGGCAAGCAGTATGAACCCGAAGGCACCGATACCGAAGGTATGGTAGATGAAAAAATGGGAAATGGAAAATCCGAAGCTGCTGCACAGATTCGAATATATGGATTCGCCGTCGGATCCTGTTTCCGGTGTAATGTCGCTTTTCCATGTGAAAAGATATGAGACGAACGCCACAATCATGAACAGCGACATCGCAATCAGTGCCGTACCTATTATCTTTCTGAAGGCTTCGCTTTTCAGAAAAGTCACGAACTTGCTCTCTTTCCACGATTCGGTTTTCGGTTTCTTGTGTCCTTTTTTTGCCATTATTTGTCCATTTTTAGTTACAGTGTTGGAAATTTACAAAAATACATAGTTTTCTGCAAATGCAAGTCGTTTCGGCAAGGCTTTTTCAAACCACCATATGTTGAAAAAATTGGGAAGACATGTTTCATGCCGAATCCGGCAAGTTTTGACCGGTAGTAAAAAAATACTGACAGGGGGGGAGAACTGTATCATCAGATTTCTGTAAAAAAATGGGTCTTTCCGCCGAAACGGGAAACTGAGGCAAAGCGAAATCGGTCATTTGGAAAAAAAATCAAAAAAAACATTTTTTTTTCGTATCTTTGCAATTTTGGTATTTTATGTTATTGCCAAAGGTATTTTGCTGTAAAACAAGAAGTTAAATAAGTAAAAAGCATATAAGACTATGAACTTGTCAATAGAAGAATTAAAAAAACAGATTATCGAAGTACTGAATTTGGAAGAAGTCAAACCTGAAGACATCGATGAAAATGCACCATTGTTCGGTGAAGGACTCGGTTTGGATTCCATTGATGCACTGGAACTTATAGTTCTTATGGAGAAAAACTACGGTATAAAACTGAACAGTGCCGAAGAGGGAAAAGATGTTTTCAAATCAGTAAAGGTAATGTACGACTACATCGAAGCACATCGTACAAAATAAAATACCTATATTTTTCCAAATGGCAGAGAGTATTGTTGTAACGGGCATGGGCATCGTTACGGGTCTTGGTTGCGGCAAAGAAGCCACACTTGATGCCTTGTTGCATGGCACATCGGGGGTTGGTACGGTGAAATATCTGGACACTTCGCACACCGACATACCTGTAAGTGAAGTGCAGATGGGTGAGGAGGAAATGCGGAATCGGCTCGGAATCAGCAGCAGTGAGGTTGTTACGCGTACTCCGCTTCTGGCAATGCTGGCAATGCGTGAGGCTCTGCAACAGGCAGGCGTCTGTGCCGACGGAACGCGAAAAATCGTCCTCATAAACGGTACCACCGTAGGCGGAATGGAAAAGAGCGAGCAGTTCTACAACCGCTTTTTCGACGGGGAAAATGCTCCATACATCGAAGCACACGACTGTGGTGCCGGTACCGACAAGATGGCCGCATATTTCGGAAAGTTCAGCCTTGCCACAACCATATCGACGGCATGTTCTTCGGCAGCCAATGCCATAATACTCGGAACCGAGATGCTGGAGACCGGTGAAGCCGATGTCGCTGTGGTGGGCGGCACCGAATGTCTAAGCAAATTCCATCTTAACGGTTTCAACACACTGATGATCCTCGACAGGAAACGCTGCCGTCCGTTCGACGACACCCGCGAAGGCCTCAACCTCGGAGAAGGTGCCGCATTTCTTGTGCTTGAACGTGAATGCGAGGCAGTGGAAAGGAATGCCGGAATTTGTTGTCGGCTCGAAGGCTATGCCAATGCCTGCGACGCTTTCCATCAGACAGCGACCTCGCCCGATGGTGAAGGTGCTTTTCTTGCAATGACCAAGGCTTTGAAAGCCAGCGGTTTGCAGACGACCGACATAGATTATGTCAACGCCCACGGAACGGGAACCGGCAACAACGATTCGAGCGAAGCCGCGGCTCTGCTCCGTGTGTTCGGCGAAAAATATCCTCCGGTATCATCGACCAAAGCCTATACCGGACACTGTACGAGTGCAGCAGGAAGCGTGGAGGCGGTGATTTCCGTTCTGGCAATGCAGAACGGTTTCATACCTGCAAATCTCGGTTTCAAAACCCCGATGAAAGACGTGGACTTTGTTCCTCAGAATAATCTGAAAACCGGTTGCAAGCTGAATCACGTTATGACTAATTCGTTCGGCTTCGGCGGCAACGACTCGTCCTTGATTTTCGGGAGATATGTGCCCGGTAACGGCAGTGATGCGAAAGTTACAGAAAGGGAACGGATTTTCGTGTCCCGGGCTTCGCAGATAAGCGTGCAGCAACCGCTTTCGGAAACATGGTACGAAAATCCCGAAACCGGATTTTCGCAATACACAAGAGCTATTGACCCAGATTACAAACCGTTCATAAATCCGATGACGGCAAGAAGAATGGGGAAAGTCCTGAAAAGAGCTTTGACAACGTCACTGTCGGCACTAAACGGCCTTACTGGGGAAAATCTTGACGCTGTGATAATGGGCACAGGTCTGGGTTGCATAGAAAATACCGAAAAATTCCTGAGTGCCATGGTCAACGATGGGGAGCAGTTCCTTACACCGACTTATTTCATGCAGTCGACCCACAACACCATAGCTTCGCAGGTGGCACTTAACCTGAAGTGTCACGGTTACAACTGCACCTATTCCCACAGGGGAATTTCGTTCGAGAGTGCCCTGCATGATGCTATCCTGCAGTTCCGTATCGGAAAAATCAGGAATGCCCTTGTCGGCGGTCATGACGAGATGACGGAAAGTTATTTCAAACTTCTGCAGGTGGTTGACATGTGGAAGGATAATTTTGCGGGAGAAACGGCTGTGGAATTTCTTCTGGAAAACAGAAAAAATGAAGATGCTCTATGCGAGATTCTGGATACTGAATTGTTTTTCAGTCTTTCGGCAGACGAGTTTCGAGACAGAATCACCGGTGTGCTGCAGAAAAGCGGATTGCAAGCCTGCGACATTGACGCGGTTTTTGTGAGCGACGGCGAACACTGCACTGATGACGGACTTTGCCGACATTTGCAGGAAATGTTTCAGTCGCCGTTTGTGAAATACAAACGTCTGTTTGGTGAAGGGTTCACAATGCATGGACTTGGAATATATGCGGCGTCACACTGTCTGAAACGCGGTTCCGTCCCTCAGTTCATGACAGAAGGCAACAAGCAGTGCAAAGACAGTATAAAATACGTTTTAGTTCTTAACAATTACAAGAATATTGATTATTCGATAACACTTTTATCAAAATGTTGAAGGCTTTAATATTGTGCACCATGCAGTCGTTTGGTTTGGCATTGGGGCAGATTTTTCTGAAGTTGGCAGTTGAAAAGATGCCCAAGTTCGAATGGACATGGGCATGGTGGGGGCCGCAGTTTACAAACTGGTGGCTCTTGGCCGCAGGAGCTATGCTCGGAGGAGCTACATTGCTCTGGATGTACATAATAAAACAGTTTCCGGTGTCGGTAGCGCATCCGCTGACATGTACAAGTTATCTGTTCAGCCTGCTTCTGGCCATGCTTGTTCTGGGCGAGACAGTGCCTCTGACCCGCTGGATCGGAGTCGTTATTGTAGTCATAGGACTTGTTTTTATTGTAAGGTAAAATTACACGATTATGAAAAGGACTATTTTGCTTTTGTTTGCGGCAGTTTTGTGCTCGGCATCGGTGACGGCACAGCCTGCAGGGTTCAGGTTGCTCAGTGGTGCTGAAAAAGCCGGTTGCATTACAAAACTCAACGACAATGTAAAAACGTTGCAGTGCAGTTTCCGACAGGAAAAAAATTCCACACTTCTCAGTGAAACAGGAGAGAGCTCGGGGCTGATGTGTTACAGAAAAGACAAATCGCTTTTGAGATGGGAATACACTGCACCTCAGGCCACGGTGCTGATAATAGATGACGGAAAAATCAAGATGGACGGTGAGTCGGGAAAATCCAAGAAGGCAGGTAAAATGTTTCAGGAACTCGGTAAGATGATTTCCGGCGTGGTGAGCGGTGAAGAATTTTCAAGTGAAAGGAATTTCAAGGCAGAAGCGTACGGTACTGCCGCTGAACTTTGGATAAGCATGACTCCGGTAAGTCGCAGGATTGCGAGGATGATGAAGAAACTTGAAATTACCATCGACAGAAAAAAAATGGTGGCCACCAAAATGGTGATGACTGAAAAAAATGGTGATGTTACCACCATAAAATTCTACCACCATAAAATAAATGAGCCTCTCGCCGATGAATTGTTCCAACTAAAATAGCACATCATGGTCGACGAATCCTTTTATACTCTGCAAAACATACAGCAGGTAACTCCCCTGCACTCGCTCTATACAGTCACATTCAACCCTGCACACGAAATATTCAAGGCCCATTTTCCGGGCAACCCCATAATTCCCGGCGTGTGTTGTGTGGAGATTGTCCGTCAGGCAGTAGGAAACATGCTGGATACCGATTTGCGTATATCCGTGGTGAAAAATCTGAAATTCATAAACCTGATGACTCCTGCCGTGAACAAATCTTTTGTCTTTGACATGGTGGTTGCTGAAACAGCGGAAAACCAGTACTCCGTAAAAGTGACTGTAACGCAGGCCACGGCCGTGATGACCAAAATGAGTCTCATCTGTCATAAATCCTAAATGTAGTACCGATGAATTTTTGTGTGATAATACCAACCTATAACAATTCCGGAACTTTGGCGAAAGTGTTGGATAGTGTGTTGCAAGTTGCACAAAATGTGATAGTTGTAAATGATGGCTCTACCGATGGAACTTCAGATATACTTAATACATTTTCCGGAAAAATCAACGTTGTTTCGTATTCGGAAAACAGAGGTAAGGGTTATGCTCTGGCTCAAGGATTCAAGGTGGCGCGCAAATCGGGTTTCGATGTGGCGGTAACATTGGATTCCGACGGGCAGCACAAGGCTTCCGACATTCCGGTGCTGTTGGAAAAATATGTCGGAAACGAAGGCAGCATGATAATTGGGGCAAGGAAGTTCGATGCTCCGAATATGCCGTCGGAAAATACTTTTGCAAACCGCTTTTCAAATTTCTGGTTCACGGTGCAGACAGCCCGAAGACTGCCCGACACACAGACGGGATTCCGGTTGTACCCATTGAAAAAAATGGGTCGCATGACTCCCTTCAACAACCGCTATGAGGCTGAACTCGAGTTGCTTGTACGTTCTGCATGGAGAAACATACGCCTGATAAGTTGCGAAATAGACGTTTATTATCCGCCCAAGGAAGAACGGGTGAGCCATTTCCGTCCGACATGGGATTTCGCTCGCATAAGTATTCTTAACACCGTGCTTTGTGTGCTGGCTTTGGTTTACGGTTATCCGTCCATGGCCGCCCGAAAACTGTTAAATTCTGAAAGGTCATGAAAAAGTTAATACTCAGGATATACCGTTATTTTGATTCCCACAGCGGCTTCATGTGGGGCATACTGCTTGCAGTACTTGCTGTAATGGTGCTTTGCGTACTGCGTATTTCCTTTGTCGAAGACGTAAGCAGTTTTCTCCCTCAAAAGAAAGACAATGAACGTATAAACTACGCTTACGAACATATAGGCGCAGCCAACAAGATAATGGTCAACATAGGCAGTACCGCTTCCGACCCCGATCTCATAATGGATGCCGTGGACATGATGGCAGAACGACTTGAAGAACGGGACAGGGGAAGATACATCGAAAACATAATGTACCAGGTAAACCAAGACGACATATTCTCGCTTATGGATTTTGTGGTGCAGAACATGCCTTATTATCTTACAGAGGAAGATTATACACGCATTGACACAATGTTGCGGGATTCCATGCTTGTGCAGACTCTGCAGAACGACAAGAATATGTTGCTGTCTCCGGCCGGAGGTTTCATGAAACGTCTGATAGCCACCGACCCCCTGCATTTTTCAGACAGACTGTTCTCCGAACTGGGCAACAGCAATCCCGACAACGGAAATTACGAACTTACCGACGGTTACATCTTCACCAAAGACGGGTCGGAAGCCATGATGACTGTGACTTCGAAATACCCAGTAAGCGAAACGTCTAACAACAAGCTGCTCATCGAAGAGATAGAACATGTAGCCAGAGAAGTGGAATCCGAATTCAATGGCGGAATAAAGGTGGATTTCATCGGTGCAGCCGTGATTTCGGTGGAAAATGCCACGCGCATAAAAACCGACAGCATCATATCCACGCTGCTGGCACTGGTTCTGATACTTGCCCTGCTTCTGTATTTCTTCCGCGACGCAAGGGCTCTGATAATAATCCTGTTCTCCATCATATTCGGAGGAGTGTTCGGACTGGCATTCCTTACCGTGTTCAAAAGTTCGGTCTCCATAATAGCCATTGGAGTCGGCTCCATAATTGTGGGAATAGCGGTGAACTATCCCCTCCATTTTCTTGCACACTACCAGCAGGGATTCAGCAAGGAACAGACAATCAAGGACATCATAGAACCGCTTGTTACAGGAAACATTACTACTGTCGGAGCATTCTTAAGCCTGATTTTCATAAGCTCCGATGCTATGAAGGATCTCGGACTTTTCGCAGCAATACTTCTGGTAGGGACCATACTCTTCGTGCTGATATTCCTGCCTCATATCTTCCGGAAAAGGCTTTTCCACAACCAGAACAGACAGGAGACACGACTGGTTTTCGGCAAGATAGCCGGCAAAAGGTTAGAGCAGAACAGGGTGGTGGTGGTGATAATTGTGCTACTTACGGTACCGCTCTACTATTTCAGCAGGCAGACAGCCTTTGAGTCGGATATGAACGCCATAAACTATATGACCCCCGACCAGCGTGTCAAACTCGGCAAACTCGTTGCCGAAACCGAGAGCGGACTTCCTTCCGTGTATTGTGTCTCGGAGGCCGGTAACATGGAAGACGCCCTCCAGCTCTACGAAAAATCCAAGCCGGCTATAGACTCGCTCGTTTCCGACAGCACCATAGTGAAACAGTCGGGTATCGGCATTTTCATTCCTTCGAAAAAACTACAGAAACAGCGTCTTGCTTTATGGAACGCCTTTTGGAAAACACGCAGGGAACCCCTTCTGAAAAATCTCGGTAATGATGCCGAAAGACTGGGTTTCAAAAAGGGAGCGTTTTCCGGTGTCGAAGAAATTCTGAACAGAAACTACGAGGTTCAGGATTATGGTTATTTCAAACCAGTTCTGGACATGTTTGCCGACAATTACATTTCCAACGAGAAAGGCAAGTGCATGGTCTATACATTGCTGGAAAGCGGCAACTGCAGCAGCGTGGCAGAAAAGCTGTCGGCTGTGGACGAAGATGTGTTCACGTTCGACAACAGCAGCATCATAACCAAAATGGTGAACGCACTTTCCGATGATTTCGACTATGTGCTGTATATCTGCGGACTCATAGTATTCCTGTTCCTCACCATCTCGTTCGGCCGTCTGGAATTGAGCATCATATCCTTCCTGCCTCTGGCCGTAGGCTGGATATGGATACTGGGAATAATGAATGTCTGTGACATAAAATTCAATATCGTGAACATTATTCTGGCGACGTTCATTTTCGGTCAGGGTGATGACTATACTATTTTTGTCACCGAAGGAATGATGTACGAATATACCTACAGGAAAAAGATGCTGGCTTCGTACAAGAATTCCATTCTGCTTTCGGCTTCCATAATGTTCATAGGCATTGGTTCTCTCATAGTGGCAAAGCATCCGGCCATGCGTTCCCTCGCCGAAGTCACCATTGTGGGAATGTTCTGTGTCGTACTTATGGCGTATATCATTCCTCCGCTGTTGTACAAATGGCTTACCCAAAAGAAAAACAGTTACCGCCTGATGCCGGTGACGCTTGTCAATCTTCTGAAAACAGTGTTCTCGTTCATCGTGTTTTTCATATTCTCGATAATGCTTACCCTAACAGGTTTTTTCGTGCTTACCTTGGGAGGAAAGACCGAACGTCACAGAAAATTCTATCACCGTTGCGTGTGCGGTCTGCTCCGTTGCTGTACACGCTGGATGCCCGGCGTCAATTATCACCTTCACAATGAGTCCGGCGAAACCTTTGAAACTCCGGGTATAATAACATGCAACCATCAGTCGCACCTCGACTTGCTGTATACTCTGTCACTCAATCCCAATATCATCTGCCTTACGAACAAGTGGGTGTGGAGGTCGCCGTTCTACGGTTGGATAATACGTTACGCCAACTATTATCCCGTAACCAACGGGATTGAAGAAAACGAGGAACTGCTCAGAAAGGCTCTCGCAGACGGTTACTCCATTCTGGTGTTCCCCGAAGGTACACGTTCCGAAGACTGTTCGGTACTGCGTTTCCACAAAGGGGCGTTCTACTTGGCCGAACGTTTGGGGGCAGACATCATACCCGTCGTTACTCACGGCATAGGCCATGTGTTCCCCAAGAAAGAATTCCTTCTCCGCAAAGGGTCGGTAGACGTGAGGATAATGCCCCGTATAAAGTCCGGCAACCCTCTCAGAATCCCCGGCGAATATGCCGAAACGGCAAAAAACATGCGTGCCCTGTACATTGAAGAATATGACAAAATGTGTCAGATGTTCGAAACTCCCGACTATTTTGCCGATCTGGTGCTTCACAACTACATATACAAGGGAAGAAACATAGAACGTACTGCCCGCCGCAACCTGAAACAGAACGGAAACTACAATGATTTCATTGCGGCGCTTCCCGATGAAGGAACTTTTAAAATCGAAAATTGCGGGCAGGGTGAGAAGGCTATCTTGGCAGCGTTGGTGAAGAAAAAACTGCAGATTGTCGCCACCGATCCCAATCCCGAACTTGTGGAAATAGCGAAAAACTGTGTCAGCGTACCACGAAATTTAAAATTCGAACATGACAATGGATAAAAAAAACAGAATCGTAGTTATTGGCAGCGGACTGGGAGGACTGGTTTGCGGATATGTACTTTCCAAAAAAGGTTTCAATGTCACCATTCTGGAAAAAAATCCCCAAATCGGCGGCTGTCTTCAGACTTTCCGGCGCGGCGGGGTGAACTTCGATACAGGAATGCACTACATTGGAAGCATGCAGGAAAACCAGATTCTGTACAGATTCTTCAAATACTTCAGACTCCTCGACACTGTTCCGCTGAAGCAACTCGACCCCGACGGATACGACCGTATATTGTTCAGAGGTGAAGAATACAGATACGCTACCGGTTACGAAAATTTTATCGAAACTCTTTCACGGAAGTTTCCCGACAATGCAGGTGACATCAGAAACTACGTCGCACGTGTCCGTGAAATAGCCGATGCTTCGCCACTGTACAACCTCAGAAAAATAAACAACAACATATTCATCGAGGCAGATTACATAAAAACAAGCATCAACGACTTCATCGCATCAACGACTTCGAACGAAATATTGCAGAACGTGCTTGCCGGCAACCTCCCACTTTATGCAGGCGTCAAAGACAAGACCCCTACCTACATACATGCCCTGATAAACAATTTTTACATCCAGAGTGCCTTCCGTATTGTCGGAGGAAGCAATAAGATAGCGGAATCGCTTGCCGCCTCGATAAGGAATTTCGGCGGAACCATAAGGTCTTCGGCCGAAGTGGACTCCTTCATTTGCGACGATACCCACGCCACTGCCGTTAAACTTGTTTCGGGAGAAATCCTTGAAGCTGACTACTTCATTTCCAATATCCATCCGCAGGTGACCATAGGCAAAGTGGATTCACATCTTATACGGAAAGCTTACAGGGAACGTATCAGCAGCTTGGAAAACACAATATCCAACTTTACGGTTTACATTAAATTCAAGGAAAATACCACCACATACCTGAACAGCAATGTATATTACTATGACGTCGACAGCGTGTGGGATGCCAATGATTACGACGAGGCCAAATGGCCGCAGAGTTATCTCTTCATGCACCAGTGCCATGAATCCAACCCGAAATTTTCGCAGAGCGCCGAACTTATCGGCTACATGCGTTTCGACGAAATGAAACCTTGGCTCGATACAACCGTTGGCCGTCGTGGTCCCGACTATGAGGCTTTCAAGGAGCGGAAAGCACAACTTCTGCTGGATAAACTCGAGGAATCCTTCCCCGGAACCAAGCAGAACATCGAGTCGTATTACACTTCCACACCGCTCACTTACCGCGACTACACTGCAACCCGCAACGGATCCATGTACGGAATCGTACGCGACAAGAACTTCCCCACGCAGACACTCGTTTCCCAGCGTACGAAAGTGCCAAACCTCTTCATGACAGGGCAGAACATAAATTCGCACGGAATACTCGGCGTAACCATCGGAGGTGTGATAACGTGTGCCGAATTTTTGGGAATAAATACCGTTATTGAAGAAATTTATGACAATATATAAAAAAAAATCGTACCTTTGCAACACAATTGATAAATAGAAAAAACACATAACATTATGAAATATAAACTCATTTATCCTCGTTGGAACAAATTGCCCGGACAAACCACGTTCACGCTTCCGCCTCATGGTCCGGTGGTCTTTGCCGCCACTTTGCCCGATTATGTGGATGTGTCGTTTACTGATGAAAATGTAGAAGAAATAAACTTTGATGAAGATTGCGACATGGTAGGCATATCCATGATGCTATCCACTCAGGTGAAACGAGGCTGGGCCATTGCCGACGAATTCCGCCGCCGCGGTAAAACCGTTATGTTCGGCGGTATATCCACCATGCTTCATGCCGAAGAAACTCTGCTCCATGCCGACAGCATATTCCTCGGCGAAGCTGAAGGCCGTATGGAAGCCGTTCTCGAAGACTGGAGAAAAGGAGAACTGAAGAAAGTTTACAACTATATGGGCAAGCAGCCCGATGTGTCGCTTGTGGGGCCGGCACGCCGCGACCTTTACAAACGGGAACTCTACAACCATAAGGGTGTTCAGATGGTCGACCTGTTTCATGCTTCGCGTGGATGCCGCTTCAGCTGCTATCCATGTGCCGTGTCGTATCTCGGTGGCCGCTGTTTTCGCCCGCGTCCCATCGATAAAACCATTGCCGACCTCGAAACCATCGATAACAACCGTCTGTTCATCGTCGACAACTCCTTGGCACAGGACAAACAATGGGAACTTGATCTCTTCCGTGAAATGATACCGCTCAAGAAAAAATGGATAAGCCACACCATCGAAGACGACCCGCAGGTACTCGACCTCGCTGCACAAGCCGGATCATGGTATGTCTATCAGGCCGTTTACGATACTTCGAACTATATCAAGGAACGCGTGAAACGCTACCATGACTATGGTATCGGTGTCGAAGGCACCATTCTGCTCGGTCTCGACAACCAGACTGAAGACGACATAAAACGCCTCATTGATTTCCTTCTGGAAATAGACCTCGATTTGGCCGAATTTACTGTACTCGCTCCATTCCCGCACACCAAAGCCTACGACGATCTTCTCCGACAGGGCAGAATTTTCGACAAGGATTGGGATCACTACAATGCCGGACAAGTGGTTTACCAACCCAAAAACATGACTCCGGAACGTCTGCAGGAACTTTACAACTATGCTTGGAAAACATTCTACCAAGATGAAACACAGGAAGAAAAGATGTTCAAGCTCTTCACGAAAGTCATGCTCCGCGAAATGGAGGACGGCACATACCGCCCACGCGACCGTAAACTTGCCAACAAGAGTTTCGGTAAGAATGTCGATAGAACAAAACGTAATGTCAACGAATTAAAATAACGTATTATGAAGGTTCCAGAACATTATTATGATGAAATTTTTGATTTCGCAGGTCAGTGGGACATGCCGTCAAAATGCGGATTGAAAATCTTTGACCGGAATGGCAAAAAAATCGTTATCGTAACCGAACTTTATCAGGAAAACCCCGGTACATCGGTAACTTACAACGGAGCTTTGCTTGCCATGCAGATATGCAAAGCAAAAAACATTGCTTACGGCGACATGATTTATCTTGAATGCAACCCCAATACAAACTCGAAATTGTCGTTCTACGACGAGGAATTTTTTGAAGTGCATTTCGACCATGCCGACGGAAAACTTTCCAACCCTCAATATCGCCAGCTGTCACCGGAAGAGGTGAAGTCGCTGCTGGGTTGAAAAAACGTGAAAATAAAAAAGGTGGATTTTCTCGGAAAATCCACCTTTTTTCGGTTGGGAACGGTTCCTATTTCAGTTCGTAGGTGAGTCTCATATTGATGCTCGCACGTTTCATTTTCGAGGAAGTGTTGAACGTGCCGCCCCAGCTGTAATCTTCCTCATCGGAATTCGGGGCTGTAATCTGGAAAACACCCATGTTTGCAACCACAAGGTCTCCGAGACGGCTGCCGGCATTCGAAGCAATGGTTTCGGCACGGTTTTTTGCATCTTCCGAAGCATTGGCAAGCATCTCTATTTTCAGGTCGGCAAGCTTGGTGTAATAGTACGACGGACTGGAAGAACTTATATCAATGTCCTTGTCCAAAAGTACAGAAATTCCGCGGTAAACTTCTTCCACTTTTTCAATGTCCGAAGATTCAATCTTTATTTTCTGGGAGAGTTTGTAGCCTGCAAAAGTCTGGAACGAACGTTCGGCTTCCTTGTCATAGTAGTAGTTATATTCCTTGTCGGAATTGATAGGTTCGAAAACCATCTCGGACTGTTTTATGCCGTTGTCCAGAAGATATTTCGTTACAATTTCGGTTTTCTTCTTGATGTCCTGATATGCGGCTTTTTGGTCCATCATTTGCACGTTGTACGAAAGATTCCACACTATCAGGTCCGAAACGAAATCTTTTTCTGCCAGACCGACAACCGAAATTGTCTTCTTGGTCTGTTTGGACAGGTAAATGTAGCGTCCTGCAAAGACAAACGCAAGCATGAAACACATGCCAATTATGGCAGCGATGATGATGTTTGAATTTTTCATTTTTTCTTGAATTTAATTGTTGATATTGTGTTGTTTTTTAATATTCGAAACTGCTGTCCCCCAAAAATTCCCGCATTATGGAAGTTGGAGGTATGTGCTTGCCGTAAATCGGTTCAAACAGGGCCAGAAGATTCAGCAGACGGCGGGCTTCAGCGTATTCCGGAGCATCTTCCGGTACGCGCTGCAGGAGTGGCTCGGCATGTATTTTCAGGATTCCGAATTCGTATAGCAGTGCCGAATTGAATGCGATGTCGGCGTTTTCTTGGAACGGGTATATGTGCTTGCGTTCGCCTGCACGCACGCTTTCCCAGCGTTTCAGCGTGTTGAGTGCGGAATATCCCCTGAAGTTGAAGTCGCGTACTATCCTGCGTATAAGCCGGTTGTCCGAAGTGTGTATCAAGTTCTGGTTGTCTATGGCTATCTGGGTGAGTGGAGAAACTGCGACTCTGAATTTTATGTTGTCGTCGACCTGCTCGGTGAGTTTGGGGTTCAGTGCGTGTATGCCTTCGACAATGAGTATGCTGTTGTTCCCCATTTTCAGACGGTTGCCAAGGAAATCGCTTTTCCCTTTTATGAAGTTGTATGTGGGAATTTCCACTTCTTCACCTGACGAAAGGCGGTTGAGGTGTTCGTTGAGCAAAGGTATGTTCAGGGCTTCCACCGCTTCGAAGTCATAGTCTCCGTTGGGCTGGCGGGGGGTGAGTTCACGGTCAATGAAATAATCGTCAAGTGAAAGCTGCTGCACATCGTATCCCAAGACGGAAAGCTGTACTCCCAGTCTCCGGCACGAGGTTGTCTTACCCGATGACGACGGCCCTGCAATAAGTACGACCTTTACGTTCTTGCGTCGCGAAATTTCATCGGCAATGGTTGCGTATTTCTTTTCGTGAAGCGCTTCGGCAACGTGAATGACGTGGTTTGCCCTGCCGTTGCGTACGGCTTCGTTCAGGTCGCTTATGAAAGGCACGTGCAGAAGCTGTTTCCATTCATTGTGCTCTTGGAATATCTTGAAAGTCTTGGGTGTTTCTTTGAACAGGCTCAGCAGTGAAGGATTATCCATGTTCGGGAATTGCAGGAGGTATCCGTCGTTGAAAACGCGGAAGTCCCAGAGTTTCAGGTACGAAGACGACGGTACCAGCTGGCAGTTTATCTTGTGGGTGGTGTCGCCCAGATGTTGCAGAGTGGTGTACAGTTGCGACAAGGAACGCAGAAGGCGTTCTGTCTCCGGATTGCCGGTTGCCGAAATTTCATCGATGGCCCGCGACATGGGCATTGTGGTACTCGAAAACGGCAGGTCTTTTTCCACAAGTTCAGTCATGTGTTTGCGTATTGCCGAAGCAATGTCGATCTGATTGCCGTCAATTCCGGTTACAGTGCAGTACCATCCGTTCACCATCGAATTGTTGATGTGAAGCTGTGCCTCCGGATAAGTGTCACGTATGGCTTTGTAGAGCAGGAACGACAGAGAGTAGATATACATCTTGTATCCGGCCTTGTCGGTGATGTCGAAAAAATGCACGGTGTGTGGCGTGTAAACGCGGTAATTCAAATCTTCCATCTTGTTGTTTACCCGTGCACCGAGAATCTGAAACACGGCTACGTGCTTGTAGTTCTGTGCAATTTCAAGCAGTGAGGTCCCGCATGGGACAGAAATGGTTTCCTTTGTGTTGTTGATTATTACTTCTACGTTTTCAATTTTTTGCATAGCATGTATTGGGTTGCGTTTTTTTATGAAAATGGTTTTATATTAAATTCTGTCTGGATTTTCTTTGTAGAAGGCAGCTCTCCATGCGGCTGAAACATACCGTGAAGCCGACTCGGTGAAGCGGAGGCTTATCGTGCCAGACTTCCTATGTCGCGCGGGTGGGAACTCAACACCGGGATTCTTGCATGGTGTACAATCTGCTGTGCATGGGTGCCGAGGAACAGCGAGGAAAGCACCTTCTCCTGTTCTGTGGTTATCACGATAAGGTCGGCATTTATGGCTTCCGAGAAATCAAGGAGGTCTTCGGCAAGGTTTTTGGTGTTCATTCTGTGCGTCTCATAGGCTACTCCGGCATCGGCAATGTATTTCTCTGCCTGTTTCAGATAAATGTTCACGGTCGATTCTTCCGAAGGCTGCTCGATCATACCTAAAATGTGGATCGTGGAACCGAATATCTTGGCCATGTTTACCGCTGTCGGAATTTTCTGACGCGAATTTTCAGTCATGTTCAGCGGCAGGACTATTCTTTCCAGACTCTTGTGAAAATCAAATCCTTCGCGGACAGAAAGGGTGGGGCAGGTGGATTCCTGAACAATGCGTACCGCAGTGCTGCCCATCCAGTATTTTTCAAATCCCGATGCACCGTTGGTGCCTATGACTATCATCGAGGCATTCAAGTCCTCGGCCTCCTTCGAAATTACGGGGGCAACTTTCCCGTCGAGAATCTTCCATGTTATTTTTGTTTTGGTAAGCATCTTCTGGTATTCTTCGGCCAAATTCTGCAATTTCTCTTCAGCCAAGTGGCGTACGGATTCTGTCTGCTCGCTGGAAAACAGGTTCTTTTCCTTGCAAACCCATATCAGCTCAATATCCGCAACAAGGACGTTTGCAATTATCGTTGCTATTTCCAAGGCAACATACGAACCTTTTGAAAAATCTGTTCCAACTACAATGTTCTTCATATTTTATGTGTTTTATTACGATTAGTAATCGATAATAACTGAAAAAACACTCTTTTATTTTGGAATCATGTAATTTTTTTTCTTGCAGGCATGCTGTTTTTTTCAATAAAAAAAGTGTAATTTTGTAGTTTCACACTTGTATGGTGAAAGTAATGTAATGTATTGTTAATCCGTATTTTATAGAATAATGGACTATCGTAAGGTTGAAGAAAAACTCGGTTTCGACAAAATCCGCAGCATGGTTATGGACGAATGCACCAATGCCATGGCCTTGGATTTTGCCGAAAAAATGTCTTTTTCCAACGATTACGGCAAAATCTTGCACGACCTGCGTCGGACTGACGAACTCAGGGAGATACTTCTGGTAGAGACAGCCTTCCCTTCGCAGGATTTCTTCGACCTGTCGGAAACGCTTTCCTATCTCGCTTTGGACGGGACTGTCATTGAGCAGCCTGCACTTTTCGATTTGAAAACTTCTCTCTCCACTATTTCCGAGTGTCTGAAATTCTTCCTCAACCGCAACGATGAAAAATATCCCGAACTGCGTTCTCTCGCCGGAGAAGTTTATGTTGACCCTTCTGTCATGGCCGATTGCAGCCGCATTGTCGATGACCGCGGCGAAATTTACGACAAGGCATCTGATAGTCTTGCCTTTATCCGAAGGCAATTGCAGTTGAAGCATGCCGATATCGACAGGCAGATTTCGAAAACTCTTTCGAGGGCAAAGCATGAAGGCTGGGCTCCGGAAAATGCCGAGGTTACTTTCCGCAACGGTCGCATGGTTATACCCATGCTCGATACTCACAGACGCAAGATAAAAGGCCTCATACACGATGAGTCGGCAACGCGCCAGACCGCTTATCTTGAACCTGCCGAAGTGGTGGAACTCAACAACGATTTGCGGGAACTCGAATTCGATGAGCAGCGTGAAATACATGAAATATTGCGTGCTTTCACCGAAAAAATCAGACCTCAGATACCTCAACTCCTGCACGCCTACCGTTTTCTTGCGACATTGGATTTTATACGTGCCAAGGCCCGTTTCGCACTGTCGGTCAATGCCTTGATGCCGGTCGTGGTTAATCGGCCGAAAATGGCATGGTTCGGTACCCGGCATCCGCTGCTGTGTCTCAGCCTGCAAAAACAGAACAAAGATGTTGTGCCTTTTAATATCGAACTTTCCGAACGGTCCAACATAGTGGTTGTCTCAGGCCCCAATTCCGGTGGCAAATCAGTGTGCCTCAAGGCCATAGGCCTTCTGCAATACATGCTTCAGGCCGGTTTGCTGGTTACGGCCAAGACAATCTCCGAATTCGGCATTTTTGACAGGATTTTCATCGATATCGGCGACCAGCAGTCAATAGAAAATGACCTCAGTACATACAGCTCCCATCTGTTGAATATCAAGAATCTGATTTCGATGGCTGACGATCGGACACTGTTTCTTCTCGACGAATTCGGTGCCGGTACCGAACCTCAGATCGGTGGTGCCATCGCCGAAGCGGTGATAGAAAATCTTTATGCCAAAAACGCATGGGGGGTGATAACTACTCATTACGCCAACCTTAAGCTCCTCGCCGACCGTATGCCCAAGATTACCAATGCCGCAATGCTTTTCGATACTCACAAAATGTTGCCACTATACCAGCTCTCGCTCAACCACCCCGGAAGTTCGTTCGCCTTCGAAATAGCGAAGAACATAGGTCTGCCCGATGAAATCCTTGCCAATGCGGAAAGCAAGGTCGGTGTCGGAATGCTGAATTTCGAACAGCAGCTGCAACAGATTGAAGTCGAAAAACTCGAACTCGCAAAACGCAAGACAGAACTCGACGTTGCCGACGACTTCCTCAATGAAGTGGTGCAGAAATACAACAGACTGAACTCCAACCTCGAAAACAAAAAATACGAAATCCTGAGCAAGGCACGTGCCGAAGCACGTCAGATTATTGCCGAAGCCAACAGAAAAGTGGAAAAAGCCATTGCTGACATAAAACTTGCCAAAGCTCAGAAAGAGGAAACACAACGTATTCGCGAAAGTTTGAAGAAGGAAACTGAATTTATTGACAAACAGCAGGATACAGCAGAGAAACAACTCAAAAATCTCAATAGGCAGTCTCATGAAAAAACTGCAACCGCTGGCGAAGACGTTGATGACACTCCGCTTGAAGTCGGCGACATCGCCCGAATCGAAGGCTATGACTCTCTGTGTCAGGTAGTGGAAATAAAAGGCAAAAAAGCTGTGGTAGAAAGCAATTCCGTACGCATGACTATCAGAACCGACCTCCTTCAGAAAACCAAAAAGAAGAATCTTCCTAAAACCGAAAAAACTGACAGCCAGCGCTTCAAAAGTATATACAACGAACTTGACAAAAAACGTGCGGATTTTTCGGCAACCCTCGATGTAAGGGGAAAGCGTGTGGAAGAGGCTCTTTTGCTTCTGGAGAAATACATCGATGAGGCACAACTGCTCAGCGAAAAGGAATTCCGGATACTGCACGGCAAGGGCTTCGGTATACTGAAAACGGTGCTTCGAGACTATCTGCGTGCAAACTGCAACGTGCAGAGTTTCCGTTCCGAAATTCTCGAACTCGGTGGTGAAGGCATAACAATAGTGAATTTGAAATAATTTTGAATATCTTAAAACAGGTAAATCATGAAACTTCAGATAGGAGATAAGGTTAAATTTCTCAATCAGACGGGTGGCGGCGTGGTAAGCAAGATTGTCTCTTCGCAAATAGTGCATGTTACGGATGAAACAGGTTTCGACATACCGACACTTGTGAAGGATCTGGTGAAGATGGAAGAAACAAACGGCGCAGGAAAGCTTTTCCAACAGGAAATACCGGTCTCTGCACCTGAAAATGCGGAATTTCCGGAACATCGGGCAGAATATGACGATGACCAAAGTACGGTGACAGCACTTCATAAAGTACCTGAAAACCGTAACATAGAACAGGGAATATACCTCGCCTTTGTCCCTCACGACCAGCATTGGCTCATAACGGGCGATTTGGATGTGTATCTCGTAAACCGCACCCCGAGAGCTTTTTTCGCAACGGCTTTCGTGAAAACCGAGAAAAATTTCCAGAATGTCGATTACGAAGTGATGGACTCCGAAAGTAAATTCCATCTCGAAACCATAAACCGTGACCAAGTAAACGACTGGCTTCATGCTGCCGTGCAGGGAGTCTTTGTCGGCAAGACGGGAACGGCAGTACTGTCTCCGGTTTCCGAAGAAGTGAAAATCAAGGCATCGAAATTCTTCAAGGAAGATTCTTATGTCGAAACGTACTGTTTGGGAGAAAAAGCCGTAGTGGTTTGCGTGAAAAAGTTCTCCGAAATGCACACTCTGGCCGAAATTGACGCAGCAGCAGCCCTTGCAGCGAAGGACGAACCTCACTCTGAACCGCGAAAAGAAAAGAAAAAATCCCTCATGCTCAATTCCGACCATGTTCTGGAGCAGTTTTTCATTGAACCGAACGTGGCCGAAGTGGATTTGCATATCGAAGCCCTGCTCGACGACTGTTCCTCCGTCTCCGACCACGAAAAATTCGAAATACAGATGCGCTTCTTCCAAAAATGCCTCAACGACGCCATCGTGAACCACGTGCAGAAAGTGATTTTCATACACGGCGTGGGCTCAGGAGTTCTTAAAAACGAGATACTCAAAGAACTGAAGCAATACAATGGCCTTCATTATTTCGACGCATCGATGTCAAAATACGGTGTGGGAGCAACGGAAGTCTACTTCAGCAACAACGTTTACAAAGAAATATAAACAGAAAAAACTGCAGCTTATGAAGAACACGAGACTTATTCTGGTCGCATTGCTGGCAATGCTGCTGCTGCCTTATCAAGGGGCAACAGCACAATCCGAGACTGACACACTGTCCGGAAAGGCTTACGCATCGCTTATTACATGCGGACCGGGCAATGAGTATTACCTCGCTTTCGGTCATACTTCCATACGCATCTGCGACCCAATGCAGGGCATCGACCGCGTTTACAATTACGGTACTTTCGATTTCAATACCCCAAACCTTTATTGGAAGTTCGTGAGAGGCGAACTCATTTATTGCGTTTCAAGTTGCCATTACGACAATTTCGTTTATTCCTACTGGAACGAAGGCCGTTCCCTCTCTGAACAGCGGCTCAGACTCACTCACAGTGAACTGGAACGTCTCGCCGCGAATCTGAAGGAAAACGATACTCCGGAAAACAGAAATTATCTTTACGACTTTTTCCGAGACAATTGTGCGACACGTGCCCGCGATATTATCGACAGCTCGTTGATAGGAAGAAAACTGTTTGCAGAAACCGTTGCCGATACCAACCTCACTTTCCGTGAAATGATTTACCAGTATTCCGGCAGGAAACTCATGTGGTGGCAGCTTGGAGTCGATTTGCTGATAGGCATGCGTTGCGACCGACCGCTGAGCAGCAAGCAGTATATGTTCATCCCATTCGACCTTGCCGCCCAGATGGATACGACACACGTGGCCGGCAGCCGGCAGACTCTCGTCGAACAACACGAGCAGATTCTGTCCGAAACCAAGACCCCGAATCCCGACAGCGTGCCGCCGGCACTCGTATTCTGGTTACTGTTTGCAGTGGTGTTGCTGCTCTCGGCAATTGGCTTCCGTAAAGGATGGAAACTCAGATGGATCGACATACCTCTGTTCGCTGTCGTATCACTGCTTTCGGTTATAATCATCGTCATGTGGTTTTTCACCATACACTGGTGTACAAAGGAAAACCTGAACATCCTTTGGGCAAATCCCCTATTTTTATACTTTACCGTACGTCTGCAAAAATCAAACAAGATACTGATTTACATTGAATTGGCGTTGCTTCTGCTCTCCTTGTTCGGATTCGGGCTTTTGCCGCAGCAGTTCAACGTTGCACTGCTTCCGGTCATACTTACACTCATTACCCGTCTCGTGTGCTGTCTTTTGCAGAAAAAACCATGATTTTTGCACGAAAATCCTGAAATTCAAGGAAAAAATATGCCGGAATGACAGATTTGCTAGATAAAAATTTTGTGCATAATATTTTGAAAATCAGTGTTTTATGTGGATATTAAAAATTAAATGTGCAAAAAAATCATACAGTTTGAAAAAAAATCGTATCTTTGCAAACTCAAATACGAAAATAATTATTCACAAATCGTTTAAAAAACCATTGTTTAAAACGGCAAAAATTTAAATAAGATGAAAAAAGGAATCCACCCCGAAAACTACAGATTGGTTGTATTCAAAGATATGTCTAACGACAATATGATATTGACCAAAAGTTGTGCAAACACAAAAGAAACTGTTGTTTATACCGACGGAAAAGAATATCCGGTAGTGAAATTGGAAATTTCCAATACTTCACACCCGTTCTTCACCGGTAAACTGAAACTCGTTGACACAGCAGGACGTGTTGATAAGTTCATGAACAAGTACAAACGTCATTTCGATGCAAAGAAATAAGTAGTTTCCGGTACGTGAAATGTAAAAAAGAGAAGCATTAAATGTTTCTCTTTTTTTTGACTATTAAAAATCACCGTATGAATTTCTGGGAAATCTTCCTCCTTTCAGTAGGCCTTTCGATGGATGCATTCGCCGTTTCGGTATGCAAAGGCCTTTCACTGAAAAAAATAAGACTGAAACACGGACTTGTCGTGGGGTTGTGGTTCGGCGGATTTCAGGCATTAATGCCGGTTGTCGGATATTTTTTTGGAAGCACGTTCCGCAGCGTAATCACCACATTCGACCATTGGATAGCATTCGGCCTGCTTTTCCTGATAGGTGCCAACATGATTCGAGAATCTGTCTCTGGCAATGATGGAAAAACCGACAGTTCCTTGGCTTTCAAACCGATGCTCCTGTTGGCTATCGCTACAAGTATCGATGCACTTGCCGTGGGAATTACGTTTTCTTTTTTGGATGTGAACATCGTGCCTGCCGTCACAACGATTGGCATCACGACTTTTGCACTTTCGGTCGTGGGACTTCTGGTGGGAAGCACTTTCGGAACGCGTTTCAAATCAAAAGCAGAAATTGCCGGTGGCACCGTGCTCATACTGCTTGGGGTGAAAATCCTGCTCGAACATCTTGGAATCGTCGTTTTTTAGGTACCCTCGGCACTTGCCTTGCCACGCTGTTCCCAAGTCCAGTGGACTTTAAGAACGCAGATGCTTTTTGTGGAAAAAGTATTCGAATTTTCAAAAAAAGCAGAAAAGAGCAGGGAAAAATGCATGTAAATGAGGTTTTTTTTGAAAATATTTATTTTTTCAATAATCTGAAAATCAATAAAATAGTAGCAGAAATGTGTATTTTTTTTAAAAATATTTTGCCAGTAAAAAAAAAGTTCGTATCTTTGCAACCTCAAAACGAGGAAAGAGTTGTTTGAAACTTTGAGAAAAATGCCGATGTAACTCAGTTGGCCAGAGTAGCTGATTTGTAATCAGCCTGTCGGGGGTTCGAATCCCTCCATCGGCTCGTTGGTTTTCAGAAACCATACGGGGGGAAGTCGCATAGTGGCAATTGCAACAGACTGTAAATCTGTCCTCGGAAGAGTTCGGTGGTTCGAGTCCACCCTTCCCCACAAAACCAAAGAAGGCATGCGGAAGTAGCTCATTTGGTAGAGCGATAGCCTTCCAAGCTATAGGTGGCGGGTTCGAGCCCCGTCTTCCGCTCAGAAGTTGGTAGAAAACTACGGACGGAAGAGAAAGATAAAGATTCCTTTTCGTTCGTTTTTTTTACGGAAACGCAGGCCGTTGTAGCTCAGTGGTAGAGCACTTCCTTGGTAAGGAAGGGGTCACGAGTTCAACTCTCGTCAATGGCTCTTGAACGCAACCCTCATCTCGCAAAAATCCCGAAAGGGATGGACGTAGGTGGGGAATTGGTAATGTGTAGATAGTAAGAAAACGAAAAATAATTTATAAACATTTTAATCGCAAATACAATGGCAAAAGAAAAATTTGATCGTTCCAAACCGCACGTAAACATTGGTACTATCGGCCATGTTGACCACGGTAAGACAACCTTGACTGCAGCTATCACTAAAGTTTTGGCTAGCAAAGGTTTATCAGAAGTAAAATCTTTCGATTCTATCGACTCTGCTCCGGAAGAAAAAGAAAGAGGTATCACCATCAACACTGCTCACGTTGAATATCAGACAGAAACCCGCCACTACGCACACGTTGACTGCCCGGGCCACGCTGACTACGTTAAGAACATGGTAACAGGTGCCGCTCAGATGGACGGTGCTATCCTTGTTGTAGCTTCAACTGACGGTCCTATGCCTCAGACTCGTGAACACATCCTTCTGGCTCGTCAGGTAGGCGTTCCCCGTATGGTTGTTTTCATGAACAAGGTTGACCTTGTTGACGACCCCGAATTGTTAGACCTCGTTGAAATGGAAATCCGTGACCTCCTGAACTTCTACGGTTTCGAAGGCGACGATACTCCTATCATCCGCGGTTCCGCACTTGGTGGATTGAACGACGACCCGAAGTGGGTTCCCGTTATAGAACAGCTCATGGCTGAAGTTGATAACTGGATTCCGCTGCCCGCACGTGATGTTGATAAAGACTTCCTCATGCCTATCGAAGACGTTTTCTCAATCACTGGACGTGGTACAGTTGCTACAGGCCGTATCGAAACAGGTGTTATCCACACTTCTGACCCCGTTGATATCATCGGTATGGGTGCTGAAAAACTGACTTCAGTTGTAACAGGTGTTGAAATGTTCCGCAAAATCCTTGATCAAGGTGAAGCTGGCGACAACGTAGGTCTGTTGCTCCGTGGTATTGATAAAGACGAAATCCGTCGTGGTATGGTTATCGCAAAACCGAAATCAATTCACCCGCACAAGAAATTCGAAGCTGCAGTTTATATCTTGAAGAAAGAAGAAGGTGGCCGTCACACTCCTTTCAAAGACAGATATCGTCCGCAGTTCTATTTCCGTACAACTGACGTAACCGGTGAAATCAAACTTCCCGAAGGTCACGAAATGGTAATGCCCGGTGATAACTTGACAATCACTGTAGAATTGATATCCGAAATCGCTTTGAACGAAAACTTGCGTTTCGCTATCCGTGAAGGTGGTAGAACAGTAGGTTCCGGTCAGGTAACTAAGATATTAGACTAATACTCGATAAATAATGGTGAGGTCTTGGCTTCACCATTTACAGGGGAATAGTTTAAGGGCAGAATAGTGGTCTCCAAAACCATTGATGGGAGTTCGAATCTCTCTTCCCCTGCTAAAAACAAACAGAAAAAGAATGTCGAAAATAGGTAATTATGTAAAGACAAGTTACGATGAATTGGTACACAAGACATCGTGGCCAACATTCCAAGAACTGCAGAGCAGTTCTGTCGTAGTAGCAGTAGCAGCATTGATACTCGCACTTGTTGTGTTCCTCATGGATTTTGCATTCGGAGCACAGGACATGGGATGGAAAGGAATTTTAGGATACTTTTACGAAATATTCAGATAGGCGTTTCTTTGTGAAAAGATAGCCATGCGTCTTTTGCTTCCCAATTTATTTGAATCCGCATGGCGAAAGCTCCGAAAGAATATTTGCAAGCATAAAGGTATTTTGATAATTACTTCAACATTTTCAAAGAATCAGTAAGATGGAAGAACAAGTTAAAAAATGGTATGTCGTAAGGGCAATCAGCGGAAAGGAAAAGAAAGCCAAAGAGTATATCGAAAACGAGATAGCTCAGCTTGGCTTGCAGCAGTACGTTTCGCAAGTGCTCATACCTACGGAAAAGGTTTATTCGATCCGTAACGGAAAGAAAGTTACAAAAGAACGTAACTATTTCCCCGGCTATGTGTTGATTGAATCGGCTTCAATAGGTGAAGTTGCGCAGATCATTCAAAACATTCCCAATGTTATTGATTTTCTGCGTGAAAAGAACGGCAACCCGATTCCGATGCGCCAGTCAGAAGCAAACCGTATTCTGGGTAAGATGGATGATATGGCAGACTCGGCAGAAGGATACATCGATCCTTTCATTGTAGGTGAAAACGTTAAAGTCGTAGACGGACCTTTCAACAGTTTCAGTGGAGTTATCGAAGAAGTGAACGACGAAAAGAAGAAACTTACCGTAATGGTGAAGATCTTCGGACGCAGGACTCCTTTGGAACTTAACTTCGGACAGGTTGAAAAGGAATAGTCTCAGAGTTATCAAAAAAAACAATCAAATTCAATTATTAGTAGTACAAATTTAGCATTTATCAAAAATGGCAAAAGAAGTTGCAGGATTGATTAAATTGCAAATCAAAGGCGGTGCAGCAAATCCGGCTCCTCCTGTAGGACCCGCACTGGGTGCCAAGGGTGTGAATATCATGGAATTTTGCAAGCAGTTCAATGCCCGTACACAGAGCATGGCAGGAAAAATAGTTCCCGCTATCATTACTGTTTACACCGACAAATCCTTTGATTTCGTAATCAAAGAGACCCCTGTTGCAATCCAATTGAAAGAAGCTGCAAAAATCAAGAGCGGTTCTGCTGAACCCAACAGAAACAAAGTGGCTTCCGTAACTTGGGAACAGGTTCGTCAGATTGCAGAAACCAAAATGCCAGACCTCAACTGCTTCTCAATAGAGTCAGCAATGAGTATGGTGGCAGGTACTGCAAGAAGTATGGGTATCACTGTTACGGGTGAGAATCCTTTAGCTAAATAAAACAAAGTAAAAAAAACAAAACATGGCAAAACTATCTAAAAAACAGAAAGAAGCTTTAGCAAAATTCGACAAAACTAAAGTTTATTCTTTGGAAGAAGCTGTAGAAGTGGTAAAGAACATCACTTACACAAAGTTTGACGCTTCCGTTGACATAGATGTACGCTTGGGTGTTGACCCCCGTAAAGCCAATCAGATGGTACGCGGCAGCGTTACATTGCCTCACGGAACAGGCAAACAGGTGAGAGTTCTTGTACTCTGTACTCCCGACAAAGAAGAAGAAGCTAAAGCAGCCGGAGCCGATTATTACGGATTGGACGAATATGTCGCAAAAATAAAAGGCGGTTGGACGGATGTAGATGTTATTATAACCATGCCCAGTGTAATGCCGAAAGTCGGAGCTTTGGGAAAAATATTAGGTCCTCGCGGCCTGATGCCTAACCCCAAGACCGGTACCGTTACTATGGAAGTTGGCAAAGCAGTTACAGAAGCCAAAGCCGGTAAAATCGACTTCAAAGTTGACAAATATGGTATAATCCACACAGCAGTTGCAAAGGTTTCCTTCAAATCCGAGCAGATAGTAGAAAATGCTCGCGAGGTTTTGCAGGCAATCTTGAAACTGAAACCTGCCGCAGCAAAAGGTACCTACATGAAGAGCGTTGCTATTTCAAGTACCATGAGCCCCGGAGTAAAGGTGGATACCAAATCCGTCAGCTTGTAAACAATGAGTAATTAGAAAATTTTCGGAACATTATGAGAAAAGAACAGAAAGCCCAACTGATAGACTCTCTCTGTGACGAGATAAAGAACTATCCGCACCTGTATATCGCTGATATCGGAGGTCTGGATTCAGTACAAACAAGCAAATTGCGTCGTTTGGCTTTTCGTAGAGAAGTTAAATTGTTGGTAGTAAAGAACACCTTGCTTATCAAGGCAATGGAAAAGTCAGAAATAGATTATTCTGAATTGTTTCCAGTAATCAAGGGCGAAACTTCGATAATGCTTTCGAACTCTAACAACGCTCCTGCAAAACTCATAAAAGAGTTTAGAGCCACTTGTCCGAAACCCATCTTGAAAGGTGCTTACGTAGAAGAAGCATTCTATGTTGGAGACGAAAATTTGGATACTTTGGTAAACATCAAATCCAAAAACGAACTCATCGCCGACGTTATTGCCCTTCTCCAGTCTCCTATCAAGAATGTCGTTTCTGCATTGCAATCAGGAGGAAACACAATATCAGGAGTTCTCAAAACTTTATCGGAAAAACCCGAATAAAAAACGATGCGAAGCATCAACAAACAAGTAAATAAAAAAATTGTAAAACATTAAAAAAATAAAAGTCATGGCAGATATTAAAGCTCTTGCTGAACAATTAGTAAACCTTACAGTTAAAGAAGTAAAAGAATTAGCAGACGTATTGAAAGAAGAATACGGTATTGAACCTGCAGCTGCAGCTGTTGCAGTTGCTGCTCCCGCAGCCGGTGGTGCTGCTGCCGCTGCTGAAGAAAAAACATCTTTCGATGTTATTCTGAAAGCTGCCGGTGCACAGAAATTGGCCGTTGTAAAATTGGTTAAAGACTTGGCTAGTTTAGGTTTAAAAGAAGCTAAAGAATTAGTTGACGCAGCTCCTAAAGCCGTTAAAGAAGGCGTTTCTAAAGACGAAGCTGAAGCTTTGAAGAAATCTTTGGAAGAAGCTGGTGCTGAAGTTGAAATTAAATAGGTTTCAAACCTGTTGATTCCCATAAGGAAGGGGCTTCCGATATGCTCGGGTAGCCCATTCCTTGTTTGTTGTTTAAATAATTCTTAGTTTCGTTAACATCAAAATTTTAATACCTTGGCAAAAAATAACTCAACAGTGGTAAACTTTGCGTCGGTTCGCAAGTTTGATTACCCCGATTTTCTGGACATACAACTCAAATCTTTCCGCGATTTCTTTCAGATTGAAACCAATCCGGATAATCGTATAAACGAAGGCTTGTTTAAAGTTTTTAACGAGAATTTCCCGATTTCCGATGTACGCGGAAATTTCCAGCTGGAATTTCTCGACTATTTCATAGACCCGCCGAAATACACCATTGAAGAATGTATCGAACGTGGTCTGACTTACAGCGTCCCACTGAAGGCCAAGTTGCGTCTCTCGTGTACAGATCCGGAACGCGAGGAATTTACGACTCAGGTGGAAGACGTTTATTTGGGTATGATACCCTATATGACACCGAAAGCTACTTTCGTTATAAACGGTGCCGAACGCGTTGTCGTTTCACAACTTCACCGTTCCCCTGGTGTGTTCTTCGGAACACAGTTCCACTCCAACGGTACCCAACTTTATTCTGCAAGAATAATACCTTTCAGAGGATCGTGGATGGAATTCACCACCGACATCAATAACGTGATGTACGCTTACATTGACAGAAAGAAAAAACTGCCGATCACTACCTTGCTCCGTGCCATAGGTTTTGAATCGGATAAAGATATATTGGACATATTCGACCTCTCGGAAGAAATAAAGGTTTCCAGACCAAACCTCAAAAAAGCCATCGGCCGCAGACTGGCCGCCCGCGTGGTTGACTCTTGGATTGAAGATTTTGTTGACGAAGATACCGGAGAAGTTGTTTCGATGGAACGAACCGAAGTTATCATCGAACGTGAAGAAGAACTTACCGAAGAAAATATCGAAAAGATATTGGATTTGGACATAAAAACGATTCTGGTACACAAAGATGCCGATGATACTCTCGACTACTCAGTGATTTTCAATACATTGAAAAAGGATACAGCTAATAGTGCCAAGGAAGCTGTTGCATACATCTACAGACAGTTGAGAAGTGCAGAACCGCCAGACGAAGAAACTGCTAGAGGAATTATTGAAAAACTCTTCTTCTCCGAAAAACGTTACGACTTGGGTATGGTCGGACGTTACAGAATAAACACCAAACTCAACCTTGATGTGCCAAGTGACGTACGCGTCCTCACCAAGGAAGACATCACTTCAATAATCAAATATCTCATTGAACTTATAAACTCGAAAGCCGAAGTCGATGATATCGACCACTTGAGCAACCGTAGGGTACGTACAGTCGGAGAACAGCTTTCTTCGCAGTTCAGTGTCGGACTCGCCCGTATGGCCCGCACTATACGTGAAAGAATGAGCGTGCGTGATAACGAAGTATTCAAGATAACCGACCTCATCAACGCGAAGACTCTTTCTTCAGTTATCAATTCTTTCTTCGGTACCAACCAGCTTTCGCAATTCATGGACCAGACAAATCCATTGGCAGAGATTACGCACAAACGCCGTATTTCCGCCTTGGGTCCCGGAGGTCTGTCCCGTGACCGTGCCGGATTCGAAGTCCGTGACGTTCACTACACTCACTACGGACGTCTGTGTACCATCGAAACACCTGAAGGACCCAACATCGGTCTTATCTCTTCTCTCTGTGTTTATGCAAAAATCAACAATCTCGGATTTATTGAAACTCCGTACCAGAAAGTTGAAAATGGCAAGATTCTCGTAAACGAAGATCCTATTTACCTCACAGCAGAAGATGAAGAAGGTAAGATAGTGGCACAGGCAACGACTCCGCAGGATGGTGAAGGCAATATCACTACCGATAAGGTCAAAGCCCGTGATTTGGCAGACTTCCCCATTGTAGCTCCCGAAAATGTAAATCTTATCGATATCGCATCGAACCAGATTGCTTCAATAGCAGCATCGCTCATCCCGTTCCTTGAACACGATGATGCCAACCGTGCCCTGATGGGATCGAACATGATGCGTCAGGCCGTTCCTTTGCTGAATCCTGAAATACCAATCGTCGGAACCGGCATTGAAAAATCCGTTGCAGAAGACTCCAGAGTACTTCTGAACGCTGTTGGTGACGGTGTAGTGGAATTTGTTGACGCTACCAAGATTGTTATACGTCATTCTCGCGACGAAAAAGAACGTCTGGTTACTTTCGACGATGACATAAAGACTTATTACCTCACGAAATATCAGCGTACCAACCACAGTACGGCCATTAACCTCCGTCCGATAGTCCGTAAGGGTGACAAAGTGAAAAAAGGACAGGTATTGTGCGAAGGTTACGCAACACAGGACGGTGAACTTGCATTGGGTCGCAACCTCATGGTGGCATTTATGCCATGGAAAGGGTACAACTATGAAGATGCCATCGTTATTTCCGAAAAAGTTGTAAAAGAAGACATCTTCACATCCGTCCATGTTGAAGAATACACAATTGAGGTTCGTGATACAAAACGTGGAGCAGAAGAACTTACGCGTGATATTCCGAACGTAGGCAACGATGCAACCAAAGACCTCGACGAGAACGGAATCATCCGTATCGGTGCCGAAGTCAAGGAAGGCGACATCCTCGTCGGAAAAATCACTCCTAAAGGAGAAACCGACCCGACACCTGAGGAAAAACTTCTGCGTGCCATATTCGGTGACAAGGCAGGTGATGTAAAAGACGCTTCCCTCAAGGTTCCGCCTTCGGCTCAGGGTATCGTTATCAAAACCAGCCTGTTCGTTCATAAGGAAAAAACGAGACAAGACCGTCAGCACGACAAGGAAATTATTGCCGAACTCGACAGAGAATTTGCCGTTGAAGCAGAAGATCTCAAGGATAAACTCGTTGACAGACTGCTCATCATACTCAGCGGAAAAGTTTCCAACGGTGTATGCACCAATTTCAAGGAAGAAATCGTTCCCAAGAAAACCAAATTCACCCAGAAGATACTTAAAGCTATTGATTACAGCGTGATAAGTCCCAACAAATGGACAACCGATAAGGAAACCAACGAACTGATAAAGGAATTGCTCAACAATTACAATATCAAGTATCGCGAAATATTCGGAAAATATTCGAGAAACAAATTTGTCGCCACGGTAGGTGATGACCTTCAGCCGGGCATCATGAAAATGGCGAAAGTATATGTTGCCAACAAACGTAAGTTGCGCATAGGTGACAAGATGGCAGGCCGTCATGGTAACAAAGGTATTGTTTCGAAGATCGTACGTGCCGAAGACATGCCGTTCCTCGCCGACGGTACTCCTATGGACATAGTTCTGAACCCGCTTGGCGTGCCGTCACGTATGAACTTGGGACAGATTTACGAAACTGTTTTGGGTTGGGCAGGAAAGAAGCTTGGAAAACGTTTCCAGACACCTATTTTCGATGGTGCCACATTAGACCAGATAAACGGCTACATGCGTGAAGCCGGCTTGCCGGAAAACGGCAGGACGTACTTGTATGACGGTGAAACCGGCGATCGTTTCGACCAGCCGGCAACAGTAGGTTACATCTACATGCTTAAACTTCACCACATGATTGACGACAAGATGCACGCACGTTCCATCGGACCGTACTCACTGATCACCCAGCAGCCACTCGGCGGTAAAGCACAATTCGGTGGACAGCGTTTCGGAGAAATGGAAGTTTGGGCACTTGAAGCCTTCGGCGCATCGCACATACTGCAGGAAATACTTACAGTAAAATCCGATGACGTTCAAGGTCGTGCCAAAACCTACGAGGCAATCGTTAAGGGTGACAACATGCCGACACCCGGCATACCGGAATCCTTCAACGTGTTGATACACGAATTGCGTGGTCTTGGATTGGAAATGAATTTCGAATAAAATTGGTAACATCAGTTTCAAAAAGTTAAAGATTTATAGGAATATGGCTTTTAAAAACGAATCACAGATAAAGAACGACTTCAGTTCGATAACCATAAGTTTGGCATCGCCTGAATCGATAAAGAAACGCTCGTATGGCGAAGTTACTAAGCCCGAAACCATCAACTATCGTACCTACAAACCAGAACGCGATGGTTTGTTCTGCGAAAGAATCTTCGGTCCGGTCCGCGACTGGGAATGCCACTGCGGAAAATATAAACGTATCCGCTACAAGGGTATAGTATGCGACCGTTGCGGTGTTGAGGTGACCGAAAAGAAAGTTCGTCGCGAACGCATGGGACACATTGAGCTTACCGTTCCCGTTGCACATATATGGTTCTTCCGTTCACTGCCTAATAAAATCGGTACCCTTCTCGACATACAGAGCAAGAAACTGGAACAGGTTATTTACTACGAAAAATATATTGTCATACAACCCGGTAAGGCTGTTCTCAACGATGCTCCGGTAAATAAACTTGACCTCCTTACAGAAGAGGAATACTACAACATAGTTGAATCTTTGCCGGAAGGAAATGCACAACTGGAAGATACAAATCCGGACAAATTCATTGCCGGCATGGGAGCCGAAGCTCTTTATGTCCTGCTCAAGAATCTGGATCTTGACAAACTTTCGTACGAACTCCGCGACAAAGCCAACCACGAAACATCGAACCAGAGAAAACAGGATGCTCTCAAACGTCTCAACATCGTTGAATCGTTCCGTGAATCACAGACAAGAATCGAAAACCGTCCCGAATGGATGATTGTTCAGGTTGTACCTGTGATACCGCCGGAATTGCGTCCTCTCGTTCCTATTGACGGCGGCCGTTTTGCAACTTCCGACCTGAATGAACTCTATCGTCGTGTCATAATACGTAACAACCGTCTGAAACGGCTCATGGAAATAAAAGCTCCGGAAGTAATCATGCGCAATGAAAAACGTATGCTTCAGGAAGCTGTGGACTCATTGTTCGACAATTCAAGAAAGGCAAGTTCTGTAAAAACTGATTCTAGCCGAGCCCTCAAATCATTGTCAGACAGTTTGAAAGGTAAGCAGGGACGTTTCCGTCAGAATCTTTTGGGAAAACGTGTCGACTATTCCGGCCGTTCGGTCATCGTTGTAGGCCCCGAATTGCAGATGCACGAATGTGGCTTGCCGAAAGACATGGCAGCAGAACTTTTCAAACCGTTTATCATACGCAAACTTCTTGAACGTGGTATAGTGAAGACTGTGAAATCGGCAAAGCGTATCGTTGAACGTAAGGAAACCGTTATTTGGGAAATATTGGAAAACATAATGAAAGGTCACCCGATACTGCTGAACCGTGCTCCTACGCTTCACCGCTTGGGTATTCAGGCCTTCCAGCCACGAATCATAGAAGGTAAGGCAATACGTCTGCACCCGTTGGTATGTACGGCGTTCAATGCCGACTTCGACGGTGACCAGATGGCAATACACGTGCCACTTGGCAATGCAGCTATCCTTGAAGCTCAGCTCCTCATGCTGGCTTCACACAACATTCTGAACCCTGCAAACGGTGCTCCTATCACGGTGCCGTCTCAGGATATGGTTCTCGGTCTTTATTACATGACCAAACCTCGCAATAGCGAACCCAGTCATCCGATGAAAGGCGAGGGAAAGATATTCTATTCCCCCGAAGAAGTCATCATTGCCTACAATGAAAAACGTGCCGATCTTCACTCCGTAATAAAAGTGAAAATCAATAATAAAGGCAAGGAAGAACTCATTGAAACTACCGTAGGACGCGTGCTTTTCAATCAGGTTGTTCCCAAGGATTACGGCTATATCAACGAAGTGCTCGGCAAAAAATCACTCCGAGACATTATCGGTGACGTGTTCAAGGTGTGCGGAAATGCAGTGACTGCAAAATTCCTCGACGACATCAAGAACATGGGATACCGTATGGCTTTCAAGGGTGGTCTCTCGTTCAACTTAGGCGATGTTATCATTCCTGAAGTTAAAGAAGAACTCATTGCTCAGGCAAATGCCGAAGTAGACGAAGTCGTTGCCAACTATCAGCTTGGTCTGATTACCAACAACGAACGTTACAATCAGGTTATCGACATATGGACGAACACAAACGCTCAGCTTACCGAGACAGTGATGAAACAGCTTAAGAGCGATAATCAGGGTTTCAACTCCGTATATATGATGCTTGATTCCGGAGCACGTGGTTCCAAAGAGCAGATTCGTCAGCTTTCCGGAATGCGTGGACTTATGGCAAAACCGCAGAAGGCCGGTGCAGCAGGAAACGAAATTATTGAGAACCCGATTATCTCCAACTTCAAAGAAGGTCTTTCGGTGCTCGAATACTTCATATCAACACACGGTGCACGTAAGGGTTTGGCCGATACCGCCTTGAAAACCGCCGATGCCGGTTATCTTACACGTCGTCTGGTAGATGTGGCACATGATGTCATCATCTCCGAGGAAGACTGTGGTACCCTGCGTGGTTTGCCGACAACTGCACTCAAGAAAAACGATGAAATCGTGCAGACTTTGGGAGAACGGATTTTGGGACGTACATCTGTTCACGACATCTACGACCCCGAAACAAGTGAACTTATAGTGCCTGCAGGAGAGGAACTTACCGAAGAAATCTGCGACAGAATAGAGAAAGCAGGTATCGAGGAAGTGGAAATACGTTCCGTTCTCACATGCGAATCCAAGCACGGCGTTTGTGCCAAATGTTACGGACGAAACCTTGCTACCAACAAGATGGTTCAGAAAGGTGAAGCTGTTGGTGTCATTGCCGCACAGTCCATCGGTGAACCCGGTACACAGCTTACTCTGCGTACATTCCACGTCGGTGGTGTTGCCGGTGGCAACATAGGTACAACTTCCAAACTGGAAGCAAAACATACGGGTACTCTTGAAATAGATGAGCTCCGTTACGTACACTACGTTACAAGTACCGGAGAAGAATATGACGTCGTTATTGGCCGTTCGGCAGAAATGCGTATCGTTGACGATCGTACGGGTATAACTTTGGCAACAGCACTCTTGCCATACGGCTCGCACTTGTACAAACATGCTGGCGACAAACTCCAGAAAGGTGACATTATCGCCGACTGGGATCCATACAATGCAGTAATCATTTCCGAAGTTGCCGGTAAGGTTGCATTCGAAAATGTCGTTGAAAACGTTACTTTCCGTGTTGAATCTGATGATCAGACAGGTTTGCATGACAAAGTTATCATAGAATCGCGTCAGAAAACCAAGAACCCGACTCTCAGCATCGTTTCCGACGAAGGGGAAATACTCAAGGTATACGACTTGCCTGTTCATGCACACATAATGGTGGAAGAAGGTACCGAACTCAAGGCAGGTGATGTAATGGTAAAGATACCGCGTTCATTCGGCAAGGCTGGCGATATCACGGGAGGTTTGCCGCGTGTTACCGAGTTGTTCGAGGCACGTAACCCCTCCGATCCCGCAGTGGTTGCAGAAATTGACGGTATCGTTTCCATTGCCAAGAAACTGAAACGCAACAATCGTGAAATCACAATCACTTCGAAGACCGGTGAACAGCGCAAGTATCTTATTTCCACATCGAAACAGATTCTTGCACAAGACAATGACTATGTAAAAGCCGGAACTCCTCTCAGTGAAGGCGCAATTACTCCTGCCGATATCTTGGCAGTCAAGGGCCCCATGAAAGTTCAGGAATACATAGTTAACGAGGTTCAGGAAGTTTACCGTCTGCAAGGTGTGAAAATCAACGACAAGCACTTTGAGGTCATCGTACGTCAGATGATGCGTAAGGTGGAAATCGAAGATCCGGGCGATACTCGTTTCCTTGAAGGTGAACTTGTAAACAAGATTGATTTCCACGAAACCAACGATGATATTTTCGGCATGCAGGTTATTGAAGATGCCGGTGATTCCGAAACTTACCAGAATGGTCAGATTATCACTGCTCGTAAGCTCAGAGACGAAAATTCTCTGCTCAAGCGCAAGGATAAACGGATTATGGTTGCTCGCGATGCAAAATCCGCAACGGCACGCCAGATTCTGCAAGGTATCACCAGAGCTTCTCTGCAAACCAAGAGTTTCATCTCGGCTGCTTCCTTCCAGGAAACAACCAAGGTCCTTACAGATGCCGCCATCAATGCAAAACGCGACTATCTGCTCGGTATGAAGGAAAATGTCATTGTAGGACATCTTATCCCAGCCGGTACTGGTTTGCAGGAATACAAGAATATTATTGTCGCTGATGAAGCTGAAATGTCGGCGGCGAATGTTAAAAAATGATTTTTTTTCATGGTTTAAGGCAGTTGCAAAGAGCAGCTGCCTTTTTTAAACGTCATATTATGGAAGATGAAAAAACGAGAAAACAGGGCATGGACATAGAACTGCCCGTTGAACTTGCCGAGGGAGTTTACTCAAACTTGGCTATGGTAACCCACTCCAATTCCGAGTTTGTGGTGGATTTCATGAGGATAATGCCCGGTGTGCCTAAACCGAGAGTGAAGTCAAGGGTGGTACTTACTCCGCAACATGCGAAACGACTTTTGGCGATTCTTTCCGACAATATCAGCAGATTCGAGGCTATGTACGGCCGGATTCAGGACGATGTTCAAAAAAACATTCCCTTTGATATGTCGCATCCAGCTGAAGCTTAGTGGATTTGTAATAAAATGTTTTATAAATACGACTTCCGGAATTTTCGGAAGTCGTTTTTTTTGAATCCATGTTTTTTTAAGAGAACAGAATTTACTGTGGTAGGCAAGTAGGGCAGATTTCGATTTTCAATGAAAGGTGCCGTGTCTTGATGGAAAAAAGTTGCAAAATGCTCTTCCCCAATCTGTTATTTGACGGTTCCTTGATTTTTTTGCAAAAAAGTTCAGACAAAGCCGGATATGAATCAAAAAGGCGTAGCCGATAAAGACTACGCCTTGTGTTGTTTCCCTTGTAAAAAGCCCGTTTAAGCGTCAATATTGGCGTAAGTGGCATTCTGTTCAATGAATTCCCTGCGGGGAGGCACATCGTCTCCCATGAGCATGGAGAATACCCTGTCGGCTTCGGCAGCGTTTTCGATGTGTACCTGTCGTAGAATGCGGTTTTCGGGGCTCATGGTGGTTTCCCAAAGCTGTTCGGGGTTCATTTCACCGAGACCTTTGTATCGCTGTATATGCAGTGAACTTTCCTTGCCTCCGCCCATTTCCTCGATGAGAGCCAGCCGTTGTTCTTCTGTCCAGCAATATTTTACATTGTTTCCTTTTTTTACCATGTAAAGCGGTGGTGTGGCAATGTAAACGTATCCGTTTTCGATAAGTTCCGGCATGTAGCGGAAGAAAAATGTAAGGATAAGTGTCGCAATGTGGCTTCCGTCGACATCGGCATCCGTCATGATGATGACTTTGTGATAACGGAGTTTTTCGAGGTTAAGGGCTTTGCTGTCTTCGGCAGTGCCGATGGTAACACCGAGTGCGGTGTATATGTTTTTTATTTCTTCGCTTTCGAAGGCACGATGCTGCATTGCTTTTTCCACGTTCAGAATCTTGCCTCGGAGGGGGAGTATGGCTTGGAATCTTCTGTCGCGGCCCTGTTTTGCCGACCCCCCTGCCGAATCTCCTTCGACGAGGTAAAGTTCGCAGATTGAGGGGTCACCGTCTTGGCAGTCGGACAGTTTGCCGGGCAATCCACCGCTGCTGAATACGTTCTGACGTTGCACCATTTCGCGGGCCTTGCGGGCTGCCTGACGTGCCGTGGCGGCCAGAATGACTTTGTCCACGATCATTTTGGCGATTTTGGGATTTTCTTCCAGATAAGTGTTCAGCAAGTCACTGACTATTGTGTCCACGGCTCCTGACACTTCGGTGTTTCCAAGCTTTGTTTTGGTCTGTCCTTCAAACTGGGGTTCTGCGACCTTGACCGAAATGATGGCTGTCAGACCTTCGCGGAAATCGTCACCGGTGATTTCGACTTTGACTTTGTCGAGGAATCCCGATTTGTCTGCGTAGGCTTTCAGGGTTTTTGTCAAACCGCGGCGGAAGCCTGCAAGGTGAGTGCCACCTTCGTGAGTGTTGATGTTGTTTACGAACGAGTGTATGTTTTCCTTGAATTCAGTGTTGTACTGAAGGGCTATTTCTATGGGAATACCCAGTTTTTCGCCTTCGATGCAGATAGGTTCGGGCATGAGTTTTTCGCGGTTTTCATCGAGATAGTTGATGAAATCTTTCAGCCCGTTTTCGGAATAGAATTTGGTTGAGAGAATGGAGCCGTCATCGTTTTTGACGCGTTCGTCGTTGAGTACGAGTTCAATGCCTTTGTTGAGGTATGCAAGTTCGCGCATGCGGCTGGCGAGCGTGTCGTATTTGTATTCGCTTACGGTAAAGATGGAGTCGTCGGGAAGAAAAGTTACGTGAGTGCCTCGTTTTTCGGTTTCGCCGGCTATTTTCACGCTGTACATTGGTATGCCTTTTTCGTATTCCTGACGGTAAATTTTTCCTTCGCGGTAAACCTCAGCCGTGAGGTGTTTGGAAAGAGCGTTTACGCATGACACACCGACGCCGTGCAGACCTCCCGATACCTTGTATGTTCCTTTGTCGAATTTGCCTCCGGCATGGAGTACGGTCATCACTACTTCGAGGGCAGACCGTTTTTCCTTTTCGTGCATGTCCACCGGAATACCGCGGCCGTTGTCTTCCACGGTTATGGAATTGTCTTCGTGTATTGTTACGTTTATCTTGTTGCAGAATCCTGCGAGGGCTTCGTCTATAGAGTTGTCCACAACTTCGTAAACAAGGTGATGAAGGCCACGTTCGTTTACGTCTCCGATATACATCGCCGGACGCATTCTCACTGCTTCCAAGCCTTCCAATACGGTAATGTTGCTTGCTCCGTAATTGCTTTGTCTTTCAATTTTTTCTTCGTTAGCCATAACTTTTTCTCAGTTAAGAATTACTTTGCAAAGATACGATTTTTTTTTGGATTTGGGGAGGTTGCCGATTGAAAAAAACAGCAAAAAAATATCAACACGAAACTTGTTAAAATTGCGGCAGTTACAGGGTGTTTTGTTGGTAAATTCAATAAAAAAAACTGCACGTTCAGTATGGTGCAGTTTTTTTGTTTTTCGGGTGAGTGAATTGTCAGCGATTTTGCATTATGGTGACTTTGAATTTCTTTATTTCATCGGGAATGTAGCATTGAAAATCAGAGTCTTCTATTGTAATGATGAGGTGTTCGTATTCGACTACGTACCGGTAGTTTTCAAGAACGTTGACACCGCCGTCGGTTCCGGTGTATGGCAGGATGTAGGGCAACGGGTGTTCCACCATTTCTCCGGTTCTGTCATAGTATATGTACGACACGAATACTCTTCCGTTGTTCATTACGTTTCTCGTGATGCCGGGGATTTTCCATACCGATTCGACGAGCGCGCCTTCGGAACCGGGTGTGCCTACGGCTTCCCACTGGTTCGGTTGAACGGTGATGATTTGTGTCGACATTGTCATTGAGGGTTGGTAGTTGTCACGGTTGTTTGTGTTGCCGTAATCGTACGTGTCGCCTTCAATGCAGCTTGTTGCCATAAAAAGTATGCAGACAAGGGGTAAAATAAGTTTTTTCATTTCTTTAAGTGTTTTTATTTGATGATAATTATTTTTTCGTCATTGATGCGGTCGTCTTGCAGACCTTTGAGTTTCATGAATACACGGGCTGTGGTGAGTGTGTCTTTCTGGCAATAAGTGGCTATGCGTTGCAGGTCGTGTTCGTTCCAGTATATTTCGCCCACCATGCTTCCGTTTATGTCGTCTTTGGGTGTGGGGATTCCGAAAATATATGCCAACAGTTCCAAAGAAGTGTAGTGTTTATAGTCACCGAATTTCCACATGTCAAGGGTGTCGAGGTGAGGGTTGTCCCAAGGTTTCATGCCGGAGAGGTTCAGGATTTTCGGTACAGGCATCTGGTTTACCAGCATGCGGCGTACTATGTACGGCAGGTCGAATTCCTTTATGTTGTGCCCGCAGAACCTTGAACCCTGTTGTGTAAAATATTTGTCGACAAGTGCCGAGAATTCGGCGAGTATCTTTTTTTCGTCATCTCCTACAAAGGAATGGAGATAGAAATTGTCTTTCTTGAAAAAGCCTACCGAAATGCAAATTATCTTTCCGAATTCGGCATATATTCCCGCCCGCGAATATAGTTCGGAAGGGGTAGTGTCTTCGTTTTCCTCGTATTTGGCTATTTTCGCGAATTTCTTTTCCCAAAGGTTTTGGAAACATTCGGGACAGTTTTCGAATTTCGGATATTGCGACACGGTTTCTATGTCGATAAACAGAATTTTCTGCAGGTCTATGTTGCCGGTATTTGCCATGGTTATCTGGTGTATTTGCTTACGGCGTCAATGAGTTCCTGTTTTTCCTTGTATCCCACGAGCCGGTCTTGTTCTTTCCCGTTTACGAATATTATTATGCAGGGTATTGCCGTGATGTTGTAAGCTCCGGCTATTTCACGGGCTTTGTCGACATCTATTTTGGCGAATTTCGCTCTTGACGAGAATTGCTTTGCGACTTCCGTGAAAACGGGGCTCATCATTCGGCAAGGGCCGCACCATGTCGCCCAAAAATCTACGACAACGACTCCTTTTTTAGTTTCGGCGTTGAAATTCTTGGCGCTTATTTCTTTTACGGTTCCGGAGCTTCTTTTTTGTGCAGACACCGAAACCGCCGCTGTTGCCGACAACAATGCAGCCAACGCAAAGAGAATATAAAATTTCTTCATCTTACTTGTTCCTCCTACACTAATAATTTGACATAAACGGGAGGACGTCGTTTTTATTGTGATTCTTTTGCAAAAAAAGTGCGTGCGAATGGTTTGCTGAGGCAAAGGAAAAAGTTTTTGGAAAAAATTTTGGATAATTAACGGAAAATATGTAAATTTGCATTCGCTTTTGCGATATGCTGCAGAAATAAATAATTTAAAATCAGTATAATATATCATAACATGAAAAAATTTGATCCAGCTACAAACATCCAGCGCTTGGATGGCAGAGATGCTTGTCGTGGAGTAAATCCGGCAATCAGCGACAGTGCAACGTTCACATTTGAGAAAGCACATCTCATGACAGACACATTCCATGGTGAAACCGAAGGTTATTTCCTTTATTCACGCCACTGGAATCCCAGCAATCTTTCTTTGTGCAATGCCTTGGCAGCAATGGAAGGCACAGAGGCCGCATGGGTTACGGGTTCGGGCATGGCAGCAATTACATGCGCCCTTATTCACGAGGTGAAATCGGGTGACCATATCGTTTCCAGCATGACTACATACGGCGGAACATTCGCTTTCCTCAACAACTATATCAAAAAGTTCGGCGTTGACGTGACTTTCGTCAACATGCAGGATCTTGATGCCGTAAGGAAAGCCGTAAGACCCAACACAAAGGTCATTTACACCGAAACGATGAACAATCCGCTGCTCCGTATAGCAAATGTTCCCGAATTGGCGAAGATTGCCCATGCCAACGGTGCAAAACTTCTGGTGGACAATACTTTCACTCCGATGATATTCTCTCCGTATCAGCTCGGTGCCGATGTGGTTATCTATAGCATGACCAAATTCATAAACGGTAAAAACGACTGTGTGGCCGGTGCCATCTGTGGTTCGGCCGACTATATCAACTCTCTGATTGACGTAAACGACGGTACGGCAATGCTCCTCGGTCCCGTTCTGGATCCGATGCGCTCTTCAAGCATTCTGAAAAACCTCCACACTCTGCATATCCGCATGCAGAAACACAGCGAAAATGCAATGTATCTTGCCAAACGCTTCAAGGAAGTCGGTTTCAAATACAATTATCCCGGTTTGCCGGAACATCCCGATTACGAACTCTTCAAGAGCATGATGAATGAAGGTTACGGCTTTGGCGGCATGATTTCCATAGATATGCAGACAGCCGATGCAGCAAGCAAGATAATGGAAATAATGCAGAATAAGGGTGTGGGTTATCTCGCAGTAAGTCTGGGATATTTCAAAACACTGTTCAGCAATTCCGGAAAATCCACCTCGTCGGAAGTTCCCGAAGACATACAGCGCGAAATGGGCATGAGCGAAGGCCTTATCCGATTTTCGGTCGGTTTGGACAACGATATCGAAAGTACTTTCCAGCTTATCAGGGAATCTGTAGAGGAATCGAAGAAATAAATTTCATTCAGAACATTAACAATTCAATGACTCGGGTAATCTTACGGTTACCTGAGTTTTTTTGTGCAAACGGAACGGCAGGACATAAAAAAAGGGTATCGCAAGATACCCTTTTTTCTTTTTCTGTCGAGGAAATTATGCTTCTTCCTGAGCAGGCTGTTCTTCAGCTGTTTCTGCGTTTTCAGCAGCAGCGGCTTCTTCGTTGGCTTTAGCTTCAGCAGCGGCAGCAGCAGCGGCTCTCTTTTCGGCAACAGCGGTAGCCTTGGCTTCTTTAACTTTGGCTTCGGCTTCAATGCGTGCTTTGGCTTCGTTGCGTGCTTCGCTTTCCAATGTACTGCATTTTTTGGAAATCTTGGCTTCCTTTTCCTGCAACCATTGGTTGAAACGGGCATCGGCCTGTTCTTGACTGATGGCGCCTTTTTCGACACCAATCTGCAAATGGCGTTTCAGGAGAACACCCTTGTACGACAAAATGCGTCTTGCAGTATCGCTGGGTTGAGCTCCGTTTTTGAGCCATTCCACTGCTTTCTCAACGTTGAGGTTGATTTCTGCAGGGTTTTTCATTGGGTTGTATGTACCCAAATTTTCAATGAATTTTCCATCTCGTGGTGCACGACCATCCGCAACTACGATGTGATAAAAAGGCTGATTCTTTTTACCATGACGTTGTAATCTAATTCTTACAGACATAAGTATTTGTCTTTTAAATTGTTAGTAATAATTTTAATTTGTTTTTACGAACTGCAAAGATACGACTTTTTTTTTGAACTGCAAAATATTTCGATACTTTTTTTGTCTTGGTAGATTCCAGACCAAAATGCAACTACATCTGCAGATGTAGTAAAAATTCTTGATAAGGCAGCCTGAAACCGACTTTTTTCTCGGCCTTCGGTTCAGTTTGTATTGAGCTTCCCGAATCTCCTCATTGCAGTATTCCAAGCAGTGCCCGTTTCAGCATCTCGCTCCTTGCCGGTGAATGTAAAACGCTCGTCGTACGATCCTCTCCATTGTATGACAAATTCTTCACCGTAAGGCTGGTGCAAAAGGAACTGAGCAGGCGAGGCAGTTGCCGTGGTTATCCAGTTGGCGGAGCCAAGGTGGTCGGAGTGGAAGTAAAACAATTCCTCGTACACATTGGCGTCATATCTGTGGCAGCGGTATTCCAATCTGTTGAGATTTGTCGACACAGCCACGAAATTCGGCTCAAAGTTCAGTGTCGGCAGTTGTATTCTAAATCCTGCAATATCAGTACCATAGTTCGGGCAGGGGGCGGATGAGTAATCCTGCGGCATGTCCTCGCCGATTCTCGCCACTACGCTATTAAACAAAGTGTTAGCCTTAATACGCAAGTTCTGGTTATATGCACATATCGGCATCATCTTACTGAAACCGCCCTCTCCCCATTTGGCTGCAATACGCATACCGCCAGCATAATAGTATTTTGTGTAGTCTTGTTGTGTAATTACAAGATACTCATACGGATATAAAACCACATTTCTGATATCCGTATAAGTTGCAAAATCTCCATTTCCGCTGGGGTTAAACACCCAGTCCGATGTGAATTTCGCCACCCTCTGCCCGTCGTAGCCGTAAAGGTAGTAAGAGAAATGTCTGTTGTCAAGCACGAGGTTGAGGCGGTCTTCTTCGTCCCAGTAGTGGTTGCGGAAGTCCTGCAGGGTGGCTATCTCGGTGGCGGGGTCGTAGTTGTACTCGGCTATTTGTGCGAGGTTGCCGTTTGCATCCCACAGCATCTGCCGCAGGTTGCCCGAGTTCGGGTCGCAGATGCGCCTTGCGGCGTGGGGTGCGAGGTTCGGGTTGTAACCGTACAGCAGGCGTTTCGTGCCGTTGTATTCTTCCTGCTCCTTGCGGCATACGCGGCCAGCGGGGGTAAAGTCCATCTCCAAACCGTAAGAGGCTCCGTTGGGAGCAAAAGTGCCGGTGGAGGAAGTCAGTCTATAGAGGTTATCATATTGGTAGTCAAAAGTGTAGCCTCCGCCAATGCCGTTCACTGGTGCGGTACTGTTGGTAATCCTTGTTATATTATCCTCTAAATCAAATGTATATAAAATTTTCTGCAGGGCTGGGTTGCCGGGTTTCTGCGTCTCCAGCAGGCT
>JAZRZP010000015.1:0-17929 GCA_045601425.1 Bacteroidales bacterium | reverse complement strand
AGGATCCTTGGTCATTTGTTGAGCCAAATCGCCATTGGGTGCCGGCAATGATGTTTTAAAGTTTGTTATTGCCTTCCCTTCGCGCTCGAAGAGGTCTGTATCAAGAAAATTGAGCAACACAGCCCTGCTCCAATTGTTCTCCTTTGTCTTTCGGACGAAGAATATTGCCTTTGGCGGATTGCCTTTGCATCTGTCAATAATACGGCGGTGATGATCCCATGGAATGGAGAACAATTCTTCTGCAAGTTGCGGAACTATTTGACGGTTGAAATCTTCCGCAACTTGCGGAAGATTTTGCACCAATGGAGAATATAATTCATAAAATGCTTTAAAATACCTTATGTTAATAGGCGAAAACCCTTTTACATCAGGAAGTTCATTTTGCAAATCGGCGCTGACTTGTTTGAAAAATCCACTTCCGTATGTGTTCAGGAATTGCTTTTGGCTCAAGTCCCTGCCAATGCTCCAATAAAATTCAAGCATGGTGCTGTTCACCCTCACCGCTGCCTTAACCTGACTTTGGCGGAAGCGGTTGCTGAGTTCGCTAATCCATTGTTTGTAGTCTTTGTCGATGAGGGTAATGTTGTTCATTCTTTGTTCGTTTTTTTATTTAATATCTCCAAAAGTGTGCAAATATACATTGCCGTTTACGAAATATTGTTGTTTCATATAGACAGTAAAAACTGCACTGTCCTTTCCGCCTGATATTCCCAATATATGTCTAACGTTCATATCACTCACTGGTTAATTCTTTGTTTGTTTTACTCATTGATATATATCGGTAAAAAATTTCCCATTTTTTTTACTGGTTGTCACTTTTCGGTAAAGATTTTGCCATTTTCTTTACTTTCGTCATGGGTCTGAAATGCGTTTTGCAGAAGACTAAACAATTCTGCATTTACATAGTAATTTTCCCTTCCCAATTTCAATTTCTGAAGAAATGGATTCTCGCAACCACACAATTGATTCAAATACGAAATGGCTGTAGGTTTGCTTATCTCCAATTCTTGTTGAACAAAATCAATTTTAGTGTATGGATGTCTGAACAGATTGTTAATCAAGTCTTGAGAATATATTTTCGGCAATTCTACTCTTATTCTGTGTTTGAATTTCATCATCAATGATTTGATTTGTTCGACCAATATGGTTGTTGCCATTGATGTTTCCTCAACTCCTTTCAGAATAAATAATGTCCAAGCCTCCCAATTGTTATTATCGCGCACATCTTGTAGCAAATGATAATACCGTCCCTTATTGTGCGTGATATAACGACTTAAATAAAGAACCGGCAAATCAAGCAACCCCTGTCGGACAAGATACAGGATATTGACAATGCGGCCAGTACGTCCATTCCCATCAGGAAATGGATGGATGCTCTCAAACTGATGATGGATAACGGCCATCTTTACCAATGGATCAAATTCACACATATCATCGTCATTGATAAATTGTTCAAGATTTTTCATGCAAGTAACAATTTCATCGTAAGATTGAGGCGGTTCGTAAACTACCTCTTTAGTCTGTTCATTTTGGAGCGTAGTGCCAGGTGTTTGACGGAATCCAGCTGTATTGTTCTTTATAGCTTGATATATTCTGATGATGGTATTGCAAGTAAGCAAATTATTTTTCTGAACCTCGTTAAATCCCAAATACAACGCTTGATTATAACTTTCAACCTCTTTAGCTGCGGCCGACACGAAATGTGCAACAGAAGAGACCTGTGCCCTATACAATTCATCATGTGTAGTGATGATGCTTTCAATTTCTGAAGAATCCTTTGACTCTTGAAGCGCCAATGTGTTAATCAAAATTGATGGATTTGGCATTGACTTGATAGCTCCTTTCAATTCGGCCAATCGACGGTGAGCAACTGTCGCTTGCTTCAAAACGGCTTTGGTCTCCAAATCATAGGACAATGGAAGCGTTGGTATATTGTATTTGCTCATGTCTATATGTTTTTTGTAAGTATATCAAGGTTGTTTTTCATCTCTTCATTTTTTTATTCAGAATCTCCAGAAGTGTGCAAATATCAACATTATCAATTCCCGATAACAATGGATTTATTTTCTGCTCCAACTCGGAAACACGCTTCTTGTCCTTTTCTGGCAAAATGTAGGTCCGTGTCCTGACATTTGTACCCGTATTCGACACCATGCTCTGTTTTGTAAGAGAATTTGCGTTCCTCGCAGGAAATAAAATTCCTTTTGCCAATAAATCATACCCTTTCTTCAACCATAAGGTTTTGCAAGGAAACGACTCGTGTCCGGAAAAGGTGTATTTGATACTGTTAGATCCCATCGTTTAAATGTTCTATGTTTCGTGTTAAGCAATCTGTTTGATGTACAATCAATCCTGCAAAGATACGAAATATTTCCGTGTTTCAGGGGAGAATTCATAAATATTTGATGGATAAAAAATTTTTTTTGTAAAAAATCTCCCGTTTTTTCGGCCGGAAACATGGTCAGAAAGTGGTGAGGAAATAAAAAAATGAAATTTTTTTCAATGTGTAATTTCTTGTTTGATAGTATTTTATGTTTTATTATCGTTTTTATCAATAATATTATTGTAAAAATAGTTTTTGTCAATTGTAAAAGTGTCGTAATTTTGCACCGTTGAAAATAAATCAAATTATTAACTAAAAAAAGCAAAAGACATGGAAACTAAATTTTATCGCTGCAAACATTGCGGCAACGTAATCCAAAAAAACGTAGATTCTGGAGTAAAAGTGGTTTGCTGCGGCGAACCCATGGAAGAACTCCGTCCTCAGACGGAAGATGCCGGCATGGAAAAGCATGTGCCGGAAGTTTCGTGGCGAGGCAAACACATGCTGAACGTCAGGGTAGGGAGCGTACTGCACCCTATGCTGCCTGAGCACAAGATCGAGTTCGTGGCCTTGGAAGGCAAGGACGGCATTCAGGTATCGTGGCTGACGGGTGGGGAACCTGTGGCGAACTTCGTGGTCGGAAACGACAAGCCTGTGGCAGTGTACGAATACTGCAACATTCACGGACTCTGGAAAAAAGAACTTTAGAATCTGTTTTTGTTCCCGCAAATCTCCCAAAAAACTGAATGGCTATGACACTGCAACAATTGGAATATATAGTGGCTGTGGATAAATACAGCAGTTTTGTTCAGGCATCGGACAGCTGTGGCGTAACGCAGTCCACCCTCAGTACGATGATACAGAAACTGGAAAACGAGTTGGACGTCGTAATCTTCGACAGGAACAGCCGTCCGATAAGAACAACCATGATAGGCGAGCAGATAGTGAATCAGGCCAAGACGGTCTTGTTCAACGTGCGTCAGCTCGACGAGATGGTGAAATCGGAACAGAAGTTGTGCGAGGGTGAGATTAAAATGAGTTTTTGCCCAACCATAGCCCCGTATATTACACCGAAGCTTTTCAAATATCTGAAAGACAAGTACCCGAAGGTTACCATCAGGGCATTCGAGATGTCGCGTGACGAGATTATAGAAAAGCTTTGCCGTACGGAAATTGACATGGCAGTGATGTCGTGTCCGCAGAAAAACGACCAGCTGCTGGAGATACCGCTCTACAGGGAGCAGTTCTTGGCCTACGTGTCGCCAATGTCTCCCTTGTACAAGGAAAAAAACATTGATATGCAGACGATGCCACGGGAACGGCTTTGGGGACTGAAGGACGAGATAAGCCTTCAGTATCAGGTGGAGGAAATATGCGACCTCGATCTCGAACACAGTTCCGTTTATGAGGCAGGCAATATCCCCACTTTGATGATGATAGTCGATTCCAACGGCGGTTACACTGCCATTCCCGAACTGCATATCAATCTGCTGCGGGAAGAATACCGCGAACATATCCGACCTTTCGTAAACCCTGTACCATACAGGAACGTCTCGTTGTTCGTACGCAACGATTATGTGCGGGAGCGGATACTCAACATCATGGCCGAAGCCATAATACACATCATTCCCCGTCACATGCTCGACGAGCATTTACTGAAGTATAAAATTCATTTGTAAAAAGTTTTAAATTGTAAACACACGCAAAAGTTATGAAAAATAATAAATATTCGGGTACACAGACCGAAAAGAATCTGAGGACGGCTTTTGCCGCCGAATCGGAAGCAAGAAACAAATATACTTATTTTGCATCAAAAGCGAAGAAAGATGGCTTTGAACAGATTGCCGAAATTTTCCAAAAAACTTCCGACAACGAGAAAGAACATGCCAAATTGTGGTTCAAGGAACTGAACTGTATTGGTGCCACGGTGGACAATCTGGCAGACTCTGCCGTCGCGGAGCACAGCGAATGGCTGACTATGTACAGCGAGTTCGCACGGACAGCCGACGATGAGGGTTTTCACGATTTGGCTGAACAGTTCCGCAAGGTGGCTTCAATAGAGAAACATCACGAAGAGCGTTTCCGCACCCTGATGAGGAACATTTCTGAAAACGAAGTCTTTGCTCGTCCGGACAAGAAAATCTGGGAATGCCGCAACTGCGGATACATCTATGTCGGCGACAATGTCCCGGAGACGTGTCCCGCATGCAGTCATCCCAAGTCGTATTTTGAACTGTATGTGGAAAATTTTTAGAAAGGGCTTCAAAACAAAACGTATGTAAAAAATATGTGGGCGGCTGTTGGGCCGCATAACGGAAAAGCGGGACTTGGTCCCGCTTTCCCGTTATATACAAGGTAATGTTGTTTCGTTGCAGTCTTTCGATAGCCAGCGATTTTTGCCTTATGCATCGGTCATACGTTCCTCTTTTACTATGTAGGAGGAGGGATGGTTTTGTCCGGGATATAGCATTGTAGCCTGTTGTAAGGCTAAGCCGTAGTCGGTGTATTCCACTCCGCCAACTTTGTAAACGGTTTTCCGTACTTGTTGTCCTTTCGACTTGGGTTTGGCTATTCTCTCGGTGAACGACCGTTTTTTTGTTGCCTTCCCCGGGGTTATCTTTGAGAGAATCCATCCCAATATCACTATCGCAACGACTATTCCGCCGAGAATTTCAAAAAACAGGACAGTGTTTTTTGTCGCGAAGAGGAATAGCTTTTTTGCGAGTTCCAAACCGCCCCAGTCGCCGAGAAACAACCAGAGAAGCAGGGCTGCAGCCCCGATGATTTTGAAAATGAAATGTCTGCGACTAAACAGGAAAATGCCTGCTGCAAGTAGCACGACTGCGAAAATTATTTTTACGGCCATAATTGTGGTGTTTTTGTTTGAACGAAAAAAATTATTCAAGGTTTTGATTTGCAAATATACAATAAAAATCCCATATAAATCGAAAAACAACCAAAAATATTTATCAACCAAAAAAAGTGTAACCTTTGGGGCTACACTTTTTTGTCTATGTTTGTTTATCGGTCTTACTTTACCTCTTCGAAGTCAGCGTCGGTGACATTTTCGTCTTTTGTGTGGCTGTTGCAGTCGCCGTTGCAGTTCGGATCGCCGCAGCTACCTTGAGCACCGGGGTTGGCGCCAGCCTGCTGCTGGGCTTTGTACATGTCTTCGCTGGCAGCCTGCCATGCGGCATTGATTTTTTCCATTGCGGAATCTATCTGAGTGCCGTTTTTGGCAGCGTGGGCAGCCTTGAGTTCCGTAAGTGCGTTTTCTATGGCCGATTTCTTTTCAGCGGGAATCTTGTCGCCGTATTCCTTGAGGTTCTTTTCCGTTTGGAAAATCATGCCGTCGGCGTTGTTTATCTTTTCTATTTCTTCCTTGGCTTTCTTGTCGGCTTCGGCGTTGGCTTCGGCTTCGGCTTTCATGCGTTTTATTTCGTCGTCGCTGAGACCCGAAGATGCTTCGATGCGGATGTTCTGGCTTTTTCCGGTGGCTTTATCGCAAGCGGTTACGTTCAAAATACCGTTGGCATCGATGTCGAAAGTTACTTCTATCTGAGGAACTCCGCGCGGTGCTGGCGGAATGCCGGCGAGGTGGAAACGTCCGATAGTCTTGTTTTGGGCAGCCATGGGACGTTCGCCCTGAAGCACATGAATTTCAACTTCCGGCTGGTTGTCGGCTGCTGTCGAGAATACCTGCGACTTTTTGGTCGGGATTGTGGTGTTTGCGTCAATGAGTCTTGTCATTACGCCTCCGAGAGTCTCTATGCCGAGCGAAAGTGGAGTTACGTCGAGAAGGAGCACGTCTTTTACTTCGCCGGTGAGCACACCGCCTTGGATTGATGCTCCGATAGCTACTACTTCGTCGGGGTTCACACCCTTGGATGGGGTCTTTCCGAAGAAATCCTCAACTATTTTCTGGATGGCGGGAATACGTGTGGAACCTCCTACAAGAATCACTTCGTCGATTTGCGAATTGTTGAGGCCTGCGTCGCGCATTGCGTTGCGGCATGGTTCCAGAGTGGCTTGGATGAGGTCGTCGCAGAGCTGTTCGAACTTTGCACGTGTAAGGGTGCGTACGAGGTGTTGCGGCACACCGTCAACTACGGTGATGTAGGGGAGGTTTATTTCGGTCTGCTGGCTGCTCGAGAGTTCTATTTTTGCTTTTTCGGCGGCTTCTTTAAGGCGTTGGAGAGCCATGGCGTCCTTGCGGAGGTCAACGCCTTTTTCGGTTTGGAATTCGGAAGCCAGCCAGTTGATGATTTTCTGGTCGAAATCGTCACCGCCGAGGTGAGTGTTTCCGTTTGTTGATTTCACTTCGAAAACGCCGTCGCCGAGTTCAAGTATGGATATGTCGAAAGTACCGCCACCGAGGTCGAATACTGCCACGTGCATGTCTTTGTTTTTCTTGTCAAGACCATAGGCTAAAGCTGCTGCCGTAGGTTCGTTGATGATACGGCGCACTTTGAGGCCTGCTATTTCACCGGCTTCTTTTGTGGCCTGACGCTGCGAGTCGTTGAAGTATGCCGGTACAGTGATTACGGCTTCCGTAACTTCCTGACCGATAAAGTCTTCGGCAGTTTTTTTCATTTTCTGCAATACTATTGCGGAGATTTCCTGTGGGGTGTACAGACGTCCGTCGATTTCTACGCGAGGAGTATTGTTGTCGCCTTTTACTACCTTGTAAGGTATCGTCGATATTTCGTTGGATACGCGATCGAAGGTTTCGCCCATGAAACGTTTTATGGAATAAACGGTTTTGTTGGGGTTCGTTATGGCCTGACGTTTTGCAGGGTCGCCGACTTTACGTTCGCCGTTTTCCAGAAATCCTACTATCGAAGGTGTCGTTCTGTGTCCTTCGCTGTTTGCAATTACTACGGGTTCATTGCCTTCCATTACTGCTACACAAGAGTTTGTGGTTCCGAGGTCTATGCCTATTATTTTTCCCATTTTATGTGTTTTTTTGTTTTTCGTTAATAAATGTTTTTTTGTGAACAATTTCCGAAAGGACAATTTCCGTGCCATGTGCTTTTGGGTCAGCAAAAAAGTACATGTTGTCAGTTTGTGTTTGATGAAACGTGTTTTTTACTGCCAAATACTGACATTTTGACACTAAAAGGGGTAAAACAAACCCCACACGGTTGATGTTTCGGTGTGGGGTAGGGGAAAAGACAGGTGATTGAGGTCAGAAACCGGTCCAGAAGGTTTCCCAAAGTTTCTGTTCAATCGATTTCCATGTCTGTGCAGTAGAAGCGGCGAAGTCTGAACAGTACTGGTTCATCATATTCTTGGCTTCGTCGGTCTTGCCGGCGGTTATGAGTTCTTTGAGCTGGGACTCAAGGACGGGGATTTCACGCATGGCTTTTTCTTCGTAGCGGAGTACGTTGCCGTATATGGTCTTTTTCGCGAAGCCCCATTTTACCTGTGCGAGTTTGTTGGCCTTGCGGTACTGCCAGAGTGCAGCGTTTTCGTTGTACCGTGCGTGTCCGCATACGTCAAAGTTTGAAGGCATCTGTGTCATTCCGGAGAAGAGCGGGATTCTCGGACTCTGGCCGGGATTTTCGAAAGAGAACCAGCACAGGGCACCGATTTCGTCTGGCATCCAGCTGCGGCATTGTGTCACGAACGAGTAGGAACACCACGACATGGCCACTCCGCGGTAGAATGTCACCGTACCGGGTTTCAGCATGTTGTACATGTTGCGGTCGTTGGCGTCCATCCATGGGTTGGCATTGATGCAGACCGCCGTGTCGGTAACCATGTTGCCATCTTTGTCGCGGTGCTTGCGCGGTGCAAGCAGGTTTTGGGTCTGGTCAAGGAGTTTGGAGCCTTCGTAGTTGGCGCGGAAGAGTTCCATCACGCGGCGAGCGCTTACCTTATGGTCTGGTTTTATGGAAAACGGAAGTTCGTCGGCTTCGAAAGAGAGATTCAGGCTTGGTGCCAGTTCGTTGAATATGTACCATTCACGTTCTTTGAAATTCTTTCCGCCGCTGTAACTTGACGGGAATGCCTTCCACCACACGAAGTCGCCCTGCCCGTCCCAGAGGCCGTATTTCTTCGCTACTTTTTCTATATTGTCCGAACACATGAAAAAATCCTTGTTTTTGCGGTCGATTTTGCCTATGCGTGGAACGTTGCAGCTCACTGCCACCTCGTCATCGGGGACGCGTTGGGCCACCCATATTCCGCCGATTTTATCGGGGCCTTCGCCGAGGATTTCCATCTGCCAGACTTCTTTTTTGTCGGCAATGGTGAGGCATTCGCCTCCGTCGGCATAGCCGTATTTGGCCACTAGTTCGCCAATCAGTTTTATGGCGGAGCGAGCATTGTCGCAGCGTTGCAGTGCAATGCGTTCAAGCTCTTCTACCAGAAACATGGCTTTTTCGTTTACCAGAGTGTCAGGGCCGGAGAATGTGCTTTCGCCGATGGCAAGCTGTTTTTCGTTGAGGCAGGGGTATGCCGTGTTCATGTATGCGTAGGTGTGCGGAACTTCGGGTATTTCTCCGGCAAGCGTCACTCCTTCCATGCCTTTGGCCGATGATGTGTGCATGGAGCCTTTGTAAACTTTGTGCATGGTGCCGGCCTTGTGGTCCTGAGCGGGTTCCATGGTTACCCAAGTACGGTACTTGCCGTCGCAGGTGTGCGATGTGATTACCGAGCCGTCGTCGCTGGCTTTGCAGCCCACCATTATCGAGGTGCAGTTGGCTCCGACGAGGTTCTCTTCGGGAAGTTGAATGTTCTGTGCCTGAGAAACGGCAACCAGACCGAAGCATAAGGCTAAACTTAAAATCTTTATTCTCATAAAATTGTATGTTTTTTATTTTTTTATTTTTTCGTTGAAAAACTTTGCAAAGATACGATTTTTTTTCGGAAATTGTTGTCTTTTCCGGCATCGTTGAAAAAAATAATGTCATGTAAGTGGTGTTTTTAAATATTTTGCTGAAACGTTGCTGAACCTGCATGGATAAAGGGAAATGATGGTAAAAAAATGTACTTTTTGTTTTTTGATGGATTAAAAAAATGCAATATGTGCAATAAATATTTGGCAGTTTCAAAAAAAAAGTGTAATTTTGCACTCCGAAAACAAGGAAAAAATTGTCCTGTTGTGTAATGGTAGCACGCCAGATTCTGGCTCTGTTAGTGAGGGTTCGAGTCCTTCCAGGACAACAGAAAAGCGGTTTTGTAAAAAACCGCTTTTTTTGTTGGAACGGATTTTATGACAGTCTGTCGTAGAAAATAGTGATGCTGTAATACAAAAAAAGTTCTCCCCAATCGGGGAGAACTTTTTTTGTGTCTGTCGTAGAGTGGATCAATAACCGAACACGTCTTTCAGGGTGAGTTTCTTAACCTTACCGAATTTGGCGAGAGCATTGAAGTCCATTTCGGATTCCTTGCCGAGAGCCATGTAGACTTTCTTCTGACCTTTTATGTATTTCCGGTTGAAGTTCACAATGTCCTGCATCGTTACTTTCGGATAAGCTTCGAAACGTATCTTTACGCGAGATTTTTTCAGGTCGTAGCCCATGTTTTCGTAGTTGAGGTAAGCGTTGATGATGCCCATTTTTGAGGTGCGGCTGGTGCGGCACTGGCTTATCATGGATTCCTTGGCGAGGTCGAAGTTGGCCTGTGCTTGTGGCATGTTGTCGAACAGGTCGTTGAAGGCATTCAGGGCATCAATGAGCTTGTCGTTCTGTGTAGCGATGATGGCGTGGTTTATGAAGTAACCGTCCTTTTCACCGGGGGTAGAGTAGAAGCTCTGAGCGCTGTAGGCGAGGGAGCGTTTTTCACGCATTTCCTGAAATACGATGGCGTTCATGCTGCCTCCGAAATATTCGTTGAATATGTCCATTGCAGGTTCGTTCTTGGTGTTGAATTTTTCACCGCGGAAATATTCGCGAAGATATGTCTGGTTGGCATTGTAATCGAGAAAATAAACGATGTTTTCTGTTACGGGTTTTGGAGTGAGTTTTTTGTTGGCCGGTGTCTTGAGATTCATCTTGCTGTTGTCGACAGAGGCTATTGCCTTGATGTTTTCGGGGCCGTAGTAGAGGATGCGGTGTTTGTAGTTGAAGAGGTTGTGCAAGGCATCGGTGAGCTGTTTGCAGGAGAAACCTTTCAACTGGGCTTCAGAAAGCTGGTCTTTTGTGGGGCTGTCGTCACCGTATATGCCGTAGTTGGCAAGAGCGCTGAAGCATTTCTGCTGGTTGTGTTTGGCGTTTTCGCGGCCTTTGAGGATGCGTCCTACGAGCATTTGCAGGGCATTGTCGTTGGGCTGGCAGTCGGTGATGATTTCATTGACGAGGGCGATGGCTTTGTTCATGTTTTCGCTCAGTCCGCTTACGGAGATGTTTATGTTTTTGGAACCTACGCTGACGCTGTAGTTGCAGGCGAGTTTGTAGAATTCCTGCTGGAGCTGTTCGGCAGAGTGTTTGCTAGTACCTAAATAGTCGAGTACGTCAGCGGCGAGGTCGATGGTCTTACCGAGTTCTCCGGCGAAACTTCCGAACTCGAAGCGGTAAACGAGGTTGAACGTTTCGTTTTCCTTGTTCTGTACATAGAGGATTTCGGCACCGTTGGAGGCTTTGCCTTTCTGGAGGTCTTTGCTGAAATCGACGTAAGAGGGTTCGATGGGTTGGATCTGACGGTCCTTGATTTCCTTCAGGAATGCACTTTCGTTGTCACGACCTACTTCAATGGGTGTGATGGGAGGTTTCGAGACTTTGAGAATGGGTTCGGGTTCGCCTTTCAGTTTGTTGATAATCACATAGTTGTTGTTGTTGAACAGGCGGTTTGCAAAATCAACGATGTCTTTTTTCGTTATTTTGGAAAGTTCATTGATTTCGTTGCAAACATCGCCCCAACTGCGGTGTTCCACAAAGGCGTAAGCCATCTGGCTGGCGCGGCTGTTGTTGCTTTCGGCGCGTTTCATGATGGAGAGTTTCATGTTGTTGATTGCTGCTTCGAGCATCCAATCGTCGAATTCTCCTTTCTTTACCAAGGCAATCTGTTCGTCGAAGAGCGACTGAACCTGTTCGAGTGTCTGTCCGGCTATGGGCTGTCCTCCGAACATGAAGGCGCCGTAATCGTTGAGGGTGTATGTTCCAGCGTATGCGCCCATGCATTTCTGCTTCTGGTTGATGTTGAGGTCGATGAGGCCGCATTTGCCGTTGTTGAGTACGCTTTCGAGGAGGTTGGCGAGCATGGCGTCGTGGCTGCCGTTGCCACTGTCGATGCGGTATGCACGCATGGTGTTTTCGGCATCAAGGCCAACAACGTTTTTGGTGATGACGCTGGTGATGGGAGCTTCTTTTTCGTATTTCAGTTCGGGAACTTCGCTTGGTTTCATGTTGCCCCAGTACTTGTCGATGATTTTTATAGCTTCATCGGGATCGAAGTCTCCTGCCATGCTTATGCAGATGTTGTTCGGCACATAGTATGTGGCAACAAAGTTGCGGATGTTGCGCATGGATGGGTTTTTGAGATGTTCCTGCGTTCCGAGAGTTGTCTGGTTCCCGTAGGGGTGGTGGGGGAAGAGTGCTGCGAACATTGCATCGTTCACCTTGCGGTTGTCCTTGGTGAGACTCATGTTCTTTTCCTCGTATATGGTTTCCAGTTCGGTGTGGAACAGGCGGAGTACAAGGTTCTGGAAACGGTCGGCCTGTATTTCGCACCAGGTCTCGATCTGGTTGTTGGGGATATTTTCAACGTACATGGTGTAGTCGTTGCTGGTGAAAGCGTTGGTTCCGGTGCTTCCTATGGCACTCATGGATTTGTCGTATTCGTTGGCAACGGCAATTTTCGAGGCTTCGTATGAAAGGCTGTCGATTTTGTGGTAGATGGAGGCACGTGTCAAGGAGTCGTCGAACATGCGGTAGGCTTCGAAAAGATCTTCGATTTGCTGAATGAGGACTTTTTCTTTTCCCCAGTCGGTAGTGCCGAGTTTCTGGGTGCCTTTGAACATCATGTGTTCGAGATAGTGGGCCAGACCCGTGGTTTCATGAGGATCGTTTTTAGAACCTGCACGTACTGCAATGTATGTCTGTACCTTCGGAGCATCTTTGTAAACGCTCATGAATACTTTGAGACCGTTGTCCAAAGTGTATTCCCTCACACCGATGGGGTCGTTGGGATAGGTCTTGTACTCGTACTTTTTCTGTGCGTAAATCTGACTTGAAGCCACTATCGCTACAGCCAAGACAATAAGAATTTTTACTTTTTTCATTGTTTTATAAGATGTTAAGTGTTATTTTTTTGTTTTATTTTCTTTTGAAAACGGATAGCAAAGATACTTTTTTTTTTGCAATTGTGCAAATCGTATTTTGGAAAAAATTGGTTGTCGGGTGCAAAATGCGATGCGGCTTTCGGGTTTGCCCGGAAGCCGCATGTTGTTGACCGTGTATGTGAAATTCACTCTGCCAATATCTTGCATGCCGTCTCGCCGTCTTTTCCCGAAAGGCGGCAGGTGTACATGCCGGCCGGCAGGTCTTTTACCGGCAGGGTGAAGGTTCCCTGCTCTGGCAGCCGCACGGTTTTCACGGTTGCTCCCATGCCGTTTATGAGTTGCAGTGTCTCGAATCTCTGTCCGAGAAAATCCAGTGTAACATTGTCCTTTGCAGGGTTGGGGTAGGCGAGGATTGGCTGCGGTTCTTGGCGGGGAGTGGTGATGGAATTGCTGTCGCAATCCTCAACGTAGCGGCGGAAATCCTGCCAATATTGGGCATTTTGGTAATTTGCCAATGCGCCACAAGGTATGACAAATGTGGAAGGAACAGAATAATAAAAGGTACTGTCGTTGATTGTGGGAGGAGTACGATTCGTGAAGGTCATCTCATACAAATCGGCAAAGAATGCGAACTTGCCCAATGTGTCGATGTCGCCCGTGAATTCTATGTAGTGCAGATCATCGTAAAGACCATAATTTACAGAACTGAAACACTCGTTGCCTATACTTTTCAGTGTCGGTGGAAACTTGATGGTTCGGGAAAGTGCACATTCCCAAAACGCATTGTTGCCTATGGATTCCAATTGAGTGTTTTCCCAATTGTAGAATCTTGCACGTGAACATTCTTCGAATGCAGATGCTCCGATATTTTTGAGACCGGTGGAAAATGTTACGTGTCTCAGACTTCCACACCACGAAAAAGAAGAATTGCCGATGTTTTCGAGGCTGTCTGGAAAAACTATTGAGGATAGAGCAGTACTTGCAAAGGCGTAATCTCCGATATGCTTGAGGTTGTTATTGAACTCGATTGTTGTTAGATTTGAATTGCTTAAGAATGCGCGTTCGGATATCGATTTGAGCGAGTTGGGTAATTTCAGATGTTTTATTTTATTGCAATTTTCAAATGCAAGTTCATCAATTATAGTGGTGTTGCTATTGATGACCAATGTATCTGGCATAAGCGTAGCTATACCGCACACCAATGTGTCGTGAGATGCGGTGTAAATCATGCCGTTTTCCAAAACATAATTTCGGTTGTCGGAGTCTAACACAATGTTTGCCAAATTTTGACATCTGGAAAATGCCCCACCGCCAATGTGGATGACAGAACTTGGGATGTTTACAGAGGAGAGATAAGGATTGTCCCAACATGCGGCTTTGTCAATCTTTTGAATGCCGTCGGGAAAAATCAGGTTCGAAATTTTTGCGGCTTGAAATGCTGCCATTTCTACTTGTTTTATTGGAGATGGAATGCGAAATGTGTCGACTATGCTATTCCCTGCTGGATAACACAGAATTTTAGATGTGTCTTTGGTATATAGGATACCATTAATGTCAGCGTAATAAGCATTGCTCGGATTCACGGAAATGTTTTTCAGCGAATCCATTGCAGAAAATGCTGTTTTGTCGATAGACAAAACGTTTGCTGGTATTGTGATATGTTTCACTTTATGGCAAAAACTCATAGCTGCACACTTAATTACCTCCAATGAATTCGGCAATTGCAGATATCCACACCGGATATTCGCATTAGCTAATGCATTCTCCTTTATTGTGTTCAATGTGTTGGGTAACTGCAAACTGTCGAAGATGATGCCTAGTAAAGATGTTTCTCCCAATGAGGTTACTTTGTAATAGATTGAGTTTATCTGTACGGAATCGGGGATAATCAGAGTGTCGAAGGTGTTTCGGGTTGTGGAAACGAGTTCGGCGGTACGCAGGCTGTCCGATATTACCTTGTACCGGCATCCGTTCAAGGTAACGGTATCGTTCTGCCCCCATGTCGTTGCCGCAAACAGAATCAGACACAGTGCGAAAATGATTTTTTTCATGATGACCTCCTCTTTAATAATTGTTTTTCTTTGTTTCTAAAATTGCACCTTTTTCAACCTCAAAGTCCGTCGAAAAAGCACTTCCGACGGGAACTGCAGAGATACGAAAAAAAACTCTCTTTCGCAAAAGTTTTTTTTGCAAGACGCATGTGGAAGGGAAAACGGTTTTCGGAATTTTCCGGAAACCGTTTTCCCTTCGGAGTTTGCGTTTTTCTATTCCACCACGATTCTGGCCATTGCGGTGGGGATGGAACACGTATCAAGGGGTTCTGTCGGGGAATCCGTTGCAGATGTCCATGGTCATCTCCGCCCCCTTGGGTACGCTGAAACCTTTGTTCAAGGTGATGGAATCAGTCGCATAGAATGAAAGACGTGCATTTTGCGGAACAATGGCTCCGCCGTCAAGTGTTATTTGCTTATGTACGAAATTAAGGTTGCCGTTGTTGCTGAATTGAGTTAAAATCCTTGGCCGGTTCACTGGTGACTGGCGTCGGTCGGGGGCTTGCTTGTAGACTCTGATTGTGTCGATTCGCATATGGTTGGGAAAAATGGTGTTGCCTGAGATTTTGCTGCCTTCTTCAGCATCGCTTCGGAGTGCCACATTGACTATCAATTTCATTTTGTGCCTGTGAAACTGGTTCTTCACTTCGCGTATGAGTCGGTTGTCGCAATACCAGCGTATCTTGTATTTGTCCCAATAAATGGCGTACCAGTGGTATCCGGAGGAATAGTCCACCTCAAAGTTCTGAAATTCACCGTGAGTGTTATCTCCGGGGTGCCATCCCCAAGGGTAGTTGCAGGTCAAGGAATTGGTGTAGCTGCCGTCGCCTTCGAAGACATCTATCTCGTTGTACCAGTTGGTTCCCTCGTCCCAAAACCAGATGGCGGGGAAATACCCGTCGCTGGCGGGAACTTTCGCATGGAATTCGTAGTACCCGTAGCCGTATGTTGCACGGCTGACTATTGAGCCGGAGGTGTAGACATGCTTGTGATCGTGGTTCCCACTTGTAGTATCGGTTTTATAAAAATAACAGCTGTCACCCCACGGACATGCAATCGGTGTAGAGAGTTTTTTCGTTTCAATGACAAGATTTCCATTCGAGACATGGACATTGTCGGCCATGTAGATTTCATAATGTTCACTGGATCGGTTAGTAGTTGCTCTTTTTACAGAATTCGTTTCTCTGTACCACTCCGATAGCGAACTGTCGAATGTGAAGTCCTTTTCAAGCACCCAGAAATTCAACGTTGCCGTTTCCGACGGCATGGTCTGCGCATACGATGATGCAAGCATTGCCACGGAAAGCAATGCCATGATTGTTTTTTTTGTCATGATTTCTTTGTTTTAATGTTGTCTGTATCCTGTGAACACACACACGTTCCAAGCGTAGTCCCATGTTAAGTAGATCCTGTTGCTTTTAATATAGGCATGGATATTGCTGTCCATTTCGCTGCCATAGTAAAGGGAACCGTCCTCTTTGACGTTCAATTCAAAATCTCTGTATCTATAGTTGAGGGAGTCCAAACTGATGATCAGTTTCGGGGAACGGATTTTCTTGACCGACACTTTCCCGTTTCTGAAATTGTGGGTGACGCTGTCGTCATAATACTTGTAATATCCGTTGCAGATGTAGTCACCGACCCATTTGTCGCGGTAGTCGTACCAGAACCGGTCCGTCAGCCGGTTGCCTGGCATGGGGTGCTTCTTGACCCCGGTGTATTCGTACGATACGTATGTTCCCGAAGTCGACCAGCCGGTGGAGAATTCGAGGGTGTTTTCTTCGAAGTCGCCGTTGCATCTCCATTTGACGTATTCCCCGTGGACGTCGTTTATGGCTACGATTTCACCGAGTCTGTTCACCTTAAGCAGGAAGTTCATGTTTCCGACACTTTTGTCGGTGGTCTTCAGGTCGGTGGATAGTCTTACGTTCACGGTGTCGAACGACATGCTGAACTCGTCTTCGGTCTCGACGGTGATGGTTCCGGAGTATTTCGTTTCGCCACCGTTGTTGCTTTGGCTATGCCACGTGCCGGCGATCAGGGTTCCCTCGTATTCGCCGTCCCACGGAAAGGCGGAGAGTGTCGGTTCTTCGCCGTCATCGCTTTGGCAACCGGCGAAAAGGCAGATTGCCGCAAGTAATATGAATAAGTTTCTCATCAGTTGCCTCCTTTTGTTAAAATCATGTGTTTGCTGTCGGCTATTTGGGCATCAACAACAAGGGTGTAGACATACATGCCAGCATCAAGGATATTCCCGTCAATGCCGATGTCTCCATGTCCGAATTGTGTTATGTTGAAAAATAGTTTCATGTCGCCTGTCATGTTGAAAACGTACAAGTTCGCGGTTTTTGCCTCGGGTGAAACATAGTAGTTTATAGAGGTTTGTTCGGTGAAGGGGTTGGGGAAATTCTGTTCCAAGAACGATTGGAATTTTGTCATGGTGTCGCGGCGAGAAGAAATGTTCTTTATTTCCATGCGAAGTTCATCGATTTGTCCACGAAGCTCTTCCATCATGGCATTCTGATTTTCAATCACATGTTGTTGCTCTTGGATAGATGCGACTAAAACGGGAACCATGGAAACGTAATCCACACATTTTTCTCCAGAAGTGTCTGTGACTACGAGAGTTGGAAAAAGCTCCGAAAAACTTTCCGTGTTTAAAGCGTATATGAATTGAGGCATTGCTTGGGCATCATACAGACTTCTTTGGAATTCTATGTCGGCTTGGCTTTTTGATGTCCGTTCTTCCAAAGGTATGTCATTTACGGTTAAATTGAAACTGTCGCCGACCGTAGGTGTATAAGTGTAGTTTATGGCTTGCAATTGCATTATCCTTTCAATCGAGTTGTTTATTGGTTCGGAATCATTATTTGTTCCGGGTTGCCTTACCATGATTTTAGGCGACATGGTAGGTGTGTAAACACGTGTGATAAGCATGTCGCCAATAAGGTATGACCCAAGCAAAGTGGTTGTTCCCCTTCCACCGGCTGTGATGCGCCACCCTTTTTTTCCGTGCATCCAAAGTTTGTCGCTGTCGATATCGTCACATTCGCCAACAAAAACGTTCCATCCCAAACACGTGTCTCTGCCAAAATCGCCGAAACATAATTTTCCACCGCCACGATATTCTCCGTATCCTCCGAAAATACCCATCTGCGTGACCCCGTTCAGGTCAAAATTGCTGTTTGGGGGATTCCCGATTAATACTCTGCCGAGTGTGTCTATTTTCAATTGTGCGTAACTTATTGTGTTTATTGTTATTATGATTGCAAAAAGTGCTGTTTTTCTTATAAAAGTTTTTTTCATTGTTGTCAAATTTTAATTATCATT
>JAZRZP010000014.1:0-22481 GCA_045601425.1 Bacteroidales bacterium | reverse complement strand
CTGGCTGCTGCCAAGCTCGCCGTACCGGCTGCGGTACCACTGGTATCCCGAAAGACCTTTCGGCGCCGTGATGGTGGCCACTTCGTTGGAGGCTCCCGGCGAACAGCCGCTCGCACTGAGCAGCATCGGCTGGCAGTCGCCTGCTATGTAGCAGTAGCCGTAGTGACCAGACGCAGAGCAGTCTCCAATCAGTACCTCAATACGAACGGTTTCGTAAAGGTAGTTGTAGAGGTTGATGGCGGCTTTTGCCCATGGCTTGTAAACGGCTTGGCTGCCGGAAGGCAATACCCATACTCCCAAAGGCTGTCCGGATTCCGGACTTTGAACCGAATAAAACAATGTGTCGGAAATATTTGAGAATACAGAACTTCCGGGATTCTGCTGGCGTTTTATCCTGATTATGAATTCCGGATTCTGGGAGGCCGAGTGCATGCTGTTTTCCAAAACGATGGAATAGTAAATAAATACGAGGGCGTTTTGCGGGGTAACAGTCATTGTATAGTAAAGGGCCTCGGCTTCGGCATTGTAGCAGGAGTTGCCGATACGGATGGAACTTATGTAGTCACTGCTTGGAAGGAAAGATAGATTGTTTCTTGTATTTACATCGTTACCGTTGTTTTTTATGACCCAACGTTTTTTCTGATCATTGTTATTGTCTGATCCACTGCAACCTTGTGTGGTTTCGGTAGTGGCCATGGCAGTGTTGGGAACCACGGCACTTGTGAAATTCATATATGTCTGATTGTAGGAGCTTACACCTGTCGAACGGGTACCATATTGTCCGGAATAGTTCTGATACAATGCAAAATTTATTGGATTCTTGAGCCCCGGACAAGCACTAGTGTTTTGCGAATTTACACTTGTGAAAACACAAAATATTGATATACAAAATATTATAATTTTTCTCATGATAAAAACCTTTCTATACAAAAGAATTCCAAACACCCATAACGGGTGTTCTTCTGAAATATTACATTCCGAAATAACTTTTTTGGTAAAGTACCGGAATACATAGACCATTTTTGATGGCTTTTTATTACAAAAAATGTTGCAAGTTTTTCAAACGTCCGTCTGTACAGAATTATTTTTTCATTTTTTTGCGGAAGAGAAAATTTTTTCGTATCTTTGCAACGCATTTTTTGTATATGAAATGCTCTGAAAAAAAAATTCGCGGAAGAGGTTTTATATAGAAAATGTAAATTTAAGTTATTGAAAACAAATAAATTACATGCAATGAAAAAAGTAATTTTAGCAATTGTTATGCTATTGCCGTTTTTGCTTGGCAATGCTGAAAATTTCGATAAATTTCAGAATCGCAGGTTCCGTAATTCTCTTGACCGTCTGAATCTTCACGGAGATATAGTTTACGTAAAAGAATATTCCTATGTCATGAGCGGCGACAACAAAAATCTTTTCTGCACCGATTCCATCAATTTTGACAAGCGTGGAAACCTTGACGACCGCGTGTGCATAAAGGATGGCGTGTTCACGTACTATTCCTACTATTTCGATGGCAACGGATACGAACTCGGCTGGAACGAGTACGGCCGCGGCGACGACCTGAAGGCCCGTACAGCCTACCTCAACGACCGTGAAGGAAAACGCGTGGAACGTACCATATTTTTCCGTGGAAGAATGTCGAAACGAGAAAACTACAAATACGAAGGCCGCAACATGACGGAAGAACTGCACTACGGAGACGATGGCAAGATTTCCGAAAAGAGAGTCCTCAAATACGACCGCAACGGAAACTGCTCGCAGATAGATTTTTACGATGCCGACGGGAACCTCATGAAAGTTTATTATTATCAGTACGACAACAACGGAAACCGTACCGAATGGCGTTTCTACGACGATGATGAAAATCTCGTGGCTCTCACTACATACTATTGGGATGAGCACAACAACGTTACGGAAATATCGTCGTTCAACTATGATGAACATGTGAACTGGAAACATACCTATATCTATGAATATGACGAAGAAGGCAACTGGCTTCGTCAGACGATTCTGCGCAACAACGAAAAATATCTCATCATTGAACGCGAGATAGCTTTCAAATAAAAACCTTTGCGGAAAATACAGAGGGTGAGGGTTTTATGCAAAAATCCTCGCTTCTTTTTTAAAACAGCGGATTAAAAACAAAGACACACGATACATAATGGACTACAACTTCAATGAAATTGAGCCGAAATGGCAGGCCTATTGGCGTGAAAGTGACACTTACAAGGCAAGCAACACTTCCGACAAACCTAAATACTACGTGCTTGACATGTTCCCATATCCGTCGGGAGCAGGTTTGCATGTGGGACACCCGCTCGGCTACATCGCCAGCGATATTTTTTCGCGTTACAAACGACTGAAAGGATTCAACGTCCTTCACCCCATGGGCTACGATGCATATGGCCTCCCGGCAGAGCAGTATGCAATTCAGACCGGCCAGCACCCCGCAGTGACAACAGAAGCAAACATAGCCCGCTATCGTGAACAGCTCGACAAAATAGGGTTCTGTTTCGACTGGAGCCGTGAAGTGAGAACATGTGATCCGAAATATTACCGCTGGACCCAATGGACTTTCATACAGCTTTTCAACAGTTATTATTGCAACAGGCAGCAGAAAGCCCTTCCGATAAGCAGTCTTGAACAGTATTTTTCCGAACACGGAACCGAAAACCTTGACGTTGCACAAACCGAAGACCTGCATTTTTCTGCAAGTGAATGGAACGCCTTTACGGAAAAGAAAAAACAGCAGACACTGATGAATTACCGTCTGGCGTATTTGGCCGATATTCCGGTAAACTGGTGTCCGAAACTTGGAACGGTGCTGGCGAACGACGAAGTTGTCGGCGGACTTTCGGTGCGAGGCGGATATCCGGTGGAACGTAAGTCAATGAGACAATGGTCGTTGCGGATAACCGCATATGCACAGCGACTGCTCGACGGCCTCGACACCGTTGATTGGTCGGACAGCCTGAAGGAAATTCAGCGCAACTGGATCGGCCGTAGCGAAGGAGCTTCGGTATTTTTCGAAATAGAGAACGGAAAAGGCAAATTCGAAATATTCACCACCCGCCCCGACACTATCTTCGGAGTGACTTTCATGGTGCTTTGCCCCGAACATGAAATGATTCTGGACATAACGACCAGTGCACAGCGTGCGGAAGTTGAAGAATATCTCAACTGGGCAAAGAACCGTTCGGAACGCGAACGTCAGGCCGAAGTGAAAAAAGTTTCCGGTGTATTCACCGGTGCTTTTGCCGTAAACCCGCTTACCGGCGAACGCATTCCGATATGGGTGTCCGATTATGTGCTGGCCGGCTATGGAACCGGAGCCATCATGGCAGTTCCGGCACACGACAGCCGTGACTTTGCCTTTGCCCGCCACTTCAATCTGCCAATCAGACAGGTAGTGGTGCCCAATGGCGAACAGGCAGAAGATACTGCCGCTTGGACAGAGTCAAAAGACAGCAAATCAGGAATTTGCGTAAATTCCGGCTTTATTGACGGAATGAAGGTGAAAGATGCCATAAAGGCAGTGATAAACTGGCTTGATGAAAAAGGAATAGGCAGAAGAACAGTGAATTACCGTCTCCGTGATGCCATTTTCAGCCGCCAGCGTTATTGGGGAGAGCCGTTCCCCATTTACTACAAAGACGGAATGCCGTATGCCATTGACGAAAGCAAACTGCCACTCTGCCTGCCGAACATTGACAAATTCCTTCCCACCGAAACGGGAGAGCCGCCTCTGGGTCACGCTACGGTTTGGGCTTGGGATGAAAAAAACATGCAGGTAGTTGACACTAAACTGATTGACAACGAGAACATTTTTCCGTTAGAACTCAGTACGATGCCGGGTTTTGCAGGTTCGAGCGGATATTATTTCCGTTATATGGATCCGACAAACGGCAACGAGTATTTCGGCAAAGATGCAGTAAATTACTGGCAGAATGTAGACCTATATGTCGGTGGAGCCGAACATGCCAGCGGACACCTTATCTACAGCCGTTTCTGGAACAAATTCCTCTTCGATCTCGGTATGAGTGTCAAGGAAGAACCCTACCAGCGACTTATAAATCAGGGTATGATTCAAGGCCGCTCGAATTTTGTGTACAGGGTGGCAAGTTTTGAAAAAATGGCCGAGTACAAAATTGCAGAACTTCTGAAAGACAAAAAGTTAGGCGTTGAATTCAAACGCAACTACCGTGATGGGAAACGTCGTTTCGACTTCTACTGTGACGAAAAGAAACTGATTATAGAAATAAAGCGCCAGCCGTCGCTTGAAAAACTTGCCGAAACTTATGACGCCTACGCAAGGGAAAACGGTTGCAGGATATATCTCGTTTCGGTTTTCGACGTGATGAACAATTTTGAGAAAGTTGAGGCGAAAATCAGGGAAATACTTGCCGGAGGAGAAGTTCCCCAATTTGAAGAGAGAGAGTCCTACCCGCAACGCAACTTGTTCGTTTCCAAAAACATTCCCGGACGTGCAGAATACACCATGCCCATACATGTGGACATAAACATTGTTGATAACGATGTTCTGGACACTGAAAAATTCCGTAACTGGCGTCCTGAATTCAATGATGCCGAATTCTTGCTTGAAGACGGTAAATACGTCTGTGGCTGGGAGATAGAAAAGATGTCCAAATCGATGTTCAATGTTCAAAATCCGGACGACCTTGTGGAAAAATACGGAGCGGACACCCTGCGATTGTACGAGATGTTCCTTGGACCCGTCGAACAGGCCAAACCGTGGGACACGAACGGCATCGAAGGCGTATTCCGTTTCATACGCAAATTCTGGCGTCTGTACCACAACGAAGCCAACGTGTTCACCGTAAGCGATGAAGCTGCTTCGAAACAGGAACTGAAACAGTTGCACCAGACAATAAGGAAAGTAACCGAAGACATAGAGCGTTTTTCGTTCAACACAGCGGTAAGCACATTCATGATTTGCGTCAACGAGCTGGCCTCGATGAAATGCAACAAGCGTGAAGTATTGGAACCTCTGACGATTCTCATAGCACCGTTTGCACCTCATCTGGCCGAAGAGCTGTGGCATCTTCTGGGTCACGACGACAGCGTAACGTCGGCCACGTTCCCTGTTTGCGACGAAAGTTTGCTGGTGGAAAACAGTTTCAAATATCCGGTCTCATTCAACGGAAAGATGCGCTATGTGATTGAACTTCCGCTCGATACAACGCTTGCCGATGTAGAGAAAATGGTCATGGAGAACCCCGATTCACAGAAATGGCTTGACGGGAAAACACCAAAAAAGGTTATTTTCGTACCGAAAAAAATCATAAACGTCGTTTTGTAAAAACAGAAAGGGAACTTCTCATGGACACAATGGAACTTCTGAACAATCACCGTTCGATACGCAAATACAAAAAACAGCCCATAGAGAAAGCTGTTCTTGACGAAATCCTTGAAGCGGGAACAAGGGGTTCGAATACCGGCAACATGCAGATTTACAGCATTGTGGTTACACAGGATGAGGAAAGGAAGAAACAGCTGGAACAGTTTCATTATCAGAAATGCGTTTCCGATGCAGCTGCGGTAATCACCGTTTGTGTAGACATAAACCGCTATCATAAATGGTGCCTGCAGCGCAATGCCGGCACGGCATACGACAATCTGCTGTGGCTGCTTTCCGGTACGGTCGATGCCACCATCGTTTCGCAGAATATATGCGTAGCAGCCGAGGCCAAAGGATTGGGATTCTGCTATTTGGGGACAGTGATGTACAATTCGCCTGAAATTGCCAGCTTCCTCAATCTGCCCGAAGGCGTGGTGCCGGTAACTACGATAACCATGGGCTACCCCGATGAAAGTCCGGAACTCTCTGACAGACTTCCGCTCGAAGGCATAGTTCATTACGAAACCTACCGCGACTACATGCCGGAAGACATTGACAGGATATTTTCCGAAAAGGAGAACCTGCCTCAGACGAAGGAACTTGTGAAACTCAACGGCACTGAAAACCTCGCACAGATTTTTACCCAAAAACGCTATCCGGAAAAAGACAATGTCGCAACTTCGGAAAAACTTGTCAAGTATTTGAAAAACAACGGTTTCCTGAAGTAAGACATTGAAAAATTTGGCATTATGGAAGAAAAGATGGCTGAAAAAAAATGGCTCAAAATTGTCAAGAACAAATATGTGATAGCAATATTTGTTTTCCTCATATTGTTCATACTGTTCGACGACTACGGAATCTCCACGTCCGTAAGATTACAGAAAAATCTCAACAAACTTGAAGACCAGAAAGCCGAAATGCTCGAAAGCATAAGGCAGGACAGCATAGCAACCATAAAAATGCAGAACGACATAAAAGAAATAGAACGCTTCGGCCGCGAGAACTATTACATGAAACGCGACAACGAAGACATTTTTATAATAAAACGCAACGATTAAAATTCCGACTTATGAAAAAGGCCACTATACTCTCACTGATATTTTGCGGCAGCCTGCTGATAAACTCCTGCTCCATTTTCAACTCCGATTTGGAAGACGAGGATTTCTACATGGTCGAGAACAACGACGGCAGGAAGACCTACAGGAAAAAATCTTCAAAAACGGCATCCTCTGCGAAAAAAACGACTTCCAAATCCAATTCCAAGATGAATATCACACTTTGCGACAAAGACAACAGAAAACTTTACGAAGAAATAGGAAAGTGGTACGGAACGCCATACAAGTACGGCGGTTGTTCCGAATCGGGAATCGACTGCTCCTGTTTCGTGGGTAAGATTTTCCTTGCTGTTTACGGAGTGAACCTGAACCGCGTTGCGGCCGACATAACGAAGAACACTACCCTGATAGATCGCGACGAACTCCGCGAGGGTGACGTCGTTTTCTTCATCACCAACAAGAAATACGTGTCGCATGTCGGCATTTATCTGAAAGAAGACATGTTTGCTCATGCCTCAAGTTCGAAAGGCGTGACAATAAGCAAACTGACCGAAAAATACTGGGAGCCGAGATTTTACAAAGGCGGCCGCCACAATAAAGTGAAAACCAAATGGAGATAATATGAAGAAAACAAGAACACGTCTGTGCCTTGCACTTGCAGTAGTCGTACTGTCATCGCTTTGTCTCTCGTGCAAAAGCGACGGCTATATGCCAAAACGCAAAAAATCTCACTGCAACACTTGTCCGACATTCAGTCTTCTTCCTCAAAACCAGACAGATGAACAGACAATCTCCGGACTCGTTTAGGGACGGACTGGCAGATTATTTGCCGTTGCCGGCGGTGAGACCGGTTTACGACTTCCTTACACAAAACGGCATTTGCCTGAAGATAACACGGTCAAGACTTTCGAAACTCGGAGATTACGCTCCGCCTTGTGAGAATACCGGATTCCGCCACAGGATTACCATCAACTGCGACCTTGACAGATACGGGTTCCTGTGGGTTTTGCTTCACGAAATGGCCCATTACCGGAATTTTGTAAAATCGGGCAGAACGGTGAAGCCGCACGGCATCGAATGGCAGGAATTTTTTTCCAGCCTCGTGTCGGAATACATTCATGTGTTCCCAGCAGAGCTGCACGGCATGATAGCGGACTTTGCCGGGACCCTGCCTCTGAAAAAATCCCTCGAGCGAGAACTGGTACAACTTTTCAAAACTTTTTCTCCGGAATTTGCCACCCAACGGCACGTTACTCTCAACGATTTGAAAATAAACGATTTATTTGTTTTTAGGGAAAAATCTTATCATGTTCTGGAAAAACGCAGGACACGTTTCAAATGTCTGTGCCTTGATACGGGAAAACTGTATCTTATTTCCGGAAGTGCCGAAATTGAGCCGAAAAATCCGGAGAAATGACGCCAAAATAGGCAGAATATATTTTTTTCGTATCTTTGCAGACCGAAACAAAGTAAAAAATAATATAGAAATGAAACGTAAATTGTTATCAATCATTGTTTTGACAATGATAGTAGGATGTGCATCGGCACAGAAAAAATGGACATATCAGCTGGGTGTAGGCGGAACATACAACAGCGGTAACGTGAACAACGTAGGATTCCGCCACAACGGATCTGCCGAACGCAACGACAGTATCCTGTCGTTCAGCGGAGATTACAAATTCCTGTACAGCGAAGAAGCTCACAAGCCCACCAACCGCGAATTTACGGCAGGCATCAAATTCGACCTTTTCCAGTACGACAGATTCTCTCCGTTCTTTGCATCGAACTTCATAACCAACCACTTCAAAGGCTATGATGCAAAGACCAATGTAATGGCAGGTGCCAAATTGCGGCTCTATACGGTGCCCGGAGTATGCGACTACTCCATCAGTGCGGCCTTCGTTTACGATTTTGTGAAATATACCGTTCAGGAAGACGGTCTGAAAGACCAGTTGGGACGTATTTCGCTCCGTGCGAAAATCAAGCACAAGTTCGGTGATGTGGTAACCCTTAACCATACTACATTCTACCAGCCATCTGTAACGACCGGTTTCAGCGACTACATCGTCACAAGTTCCACGAAATTCGAAAACAAGATAGGAACAAACTTCTTCCTCGACCTGATATTCACATACGAATGCCGTAGCGTTGTTCCGACAGGGACCCAAAGAGAAGATACTTACGCAGAGGTTGGTTTGAGATGGAAATTCTGAAAAACGGGGAATCTTTTAGATTCCCTTTTTTTTAAGGATAACGGCTGTAGGCAGATTTTTTCATGCATGAAAGATTTTAAACTTGCAAAATCCGGAATAAAGTAGTATCTTTGCAGTTCTAAAGATGCAAATCGGAAAACCGTAAGAAACATTTTCATGAAAAGCGAAATTTTTAGAAATATTAGGCTCCTGCCGGTCGTGTTGCCGGTAATTTTTGCGGCTATTCTGTCGTGCAACCGTGATGAAGACAATAAAATCGAGGTGTCGGACATAGAACATTCCGAATGCCTCAGCCATCGCAACCGCAACGGCGAGAAAGATTCCAGCAATCAGGATTCCGTTTCGGTGCATTACAGCAACGGGACACTTTTCATAACACATTACAACCTTGACGTCAATTGCGGATTCGATCGGATTAAAGCAAGTGCCATGCTTCTGTCCGATACGATAGTCATCAACGAATGGGAAGTTTGCAGCGCACCGGCTGACTGTGTCTGCGAGATAAACGACTCTTTCCGGATAAACGGTGTGAAACCGGGCAGATATACCCTCGTTTTCCGGAACTGGTCCGCTGGCGAGTATTCACAAACCTTTAATTTTTAAGTCATGAGAAAAAACATACCGATATTGTTTACATTGCTTGCACTTGTTTGTGCAACGTCCTTTGCCACAGGCTCGTCCATAAAGATATACAGGGGCAACAGCACCTATTCCGGCAACATACTTTACACTTTCGACGGGAAATACCTTTACCAAGGCAACAGCACTTATTCCGGCCACATAATGCTTACTTGGGACGGCAGCAGAATATACCAAGGCAACAGCACCTATTCCGGCAACATACTCTATACCTATGACGGGAAACATTTTTTCCGCGGCAACAGCACCTATTCCGGCAACATACTTTACACCTTCGACGGCAGGCATTTCTACCAAGGCAATAGTACCTACTCCGGCAACATTCTCTATACCTACGACGGAAAACATCTTTATCTTGGCAACAGCACTTACTCTGGCAATATAATATACACGTTTTCGGCACCTTTGCCCGCTTCGATAATAATAATGCTTTTTTGATACGTTAACCATAAAAACAAGACATACCCAATGAACAACATAAGAAAAATAACTGACGACCTGTTTTATGTCGGAGCCAGTGACAGGAGATTGGCTCTTTTTGAAAATGTCTATCCGGTTCCCAAGGGGGTGTCGTACAACAGCTACGTACTAATTGACGAACAGACAGTGCTGCTCGACACCGCCGCCGCTTCGGTGGCACAGATTTTTTTTGAAAACGTAGATGCCGCACTTGCCGGCCGTAAATTGGACTACCTCGTCGTGAACCACATGGAACCCGACCACTGTGCATTGATTGGGGACATGCTTCTCCGTTATCCTGAAGTAAAAATAGTGACCAATGCAAAGGCCGTTGTCATGATAAGACAGTTCTTTGATGCCGATATCGATGGCAAGACCATTGTGGTGGGAGAAAACGACACTCTCATCACCGGCAGCCACACACTGCATTTTGTAATGGCTCCGATGGTGCACTGGCCGGAAGCCATGGTTACCTACGATTCTACCGACAGGATACTTTTCTCTGCGGACGCTTTCGGAACATTCGGTGCCATAAGCGGGAATCTGTATGCCGATGAAGTTGATTTCGAACGTGATTATCTGGACGAAGCGCGCCGTTATTTCTGCAACATTGTCGGAAAATACGGGCTTCAGGTACAATCCTTGCTCAAAAAAGCTGCAACTCTCAACATTTCGATGATTTGTCCGCTGCACGGGTTCATCTGGCGTGAAAATCTCGGCTGGTTTATCGGAAAATATGACTGCTGGAGCAGATATGCTCCCGAAACCAAGGGAGTGCTGATTGTGTACGGATCCATATACGGCAATACCGAAAATGTTGCAAATCTCATTGCTTCCAGACTGGCCGACAACGGAGTGAAAGGCATTGCCATGTACGATGCTTCGCATACCGATGTCAGTTACCTCGTGTCCGAAAGTTTCAGATTCAGCCACATTGTCATAGCTTCATCAACATACAATGCCGGAATTTTCACTCCCGTAGAAAACTACATTCTCGACCTCAAGGCACACAATCTCCAAAACCGCACATTTGCACTGGTTGAAAACGGTACATGGGCTGCACAGGCAGGCAAGCAGATGATTTCCGTTCTGGGAACCATGAAAAACAACATTATCTTGGACAGTACGGTTTCAATAAAATCAGCGTTGAAGGAAAACCAACGCGAATCTTTGGAAACATTTGTAAACCGAATACTCGAAACTTTAAAGTAATGTCTGTCGGAGTCCCGTCTGGTACCTGCTTGGAAAAATGCAGGGGAGCCGGATACGACTCGGATTATAAAGCGTTTCACGAACAGCCGATGCGGATTCAGCGGCAGTTTGTGCGGGCTGATACAATATTTTTGGATTTTTGCAGTTTAAACAAACGAAAAAATACCGGAAAAATGGAAGAATTATCGCTATATCCACTGAAATTCATGCCGCTTTTCAAGAATAAAATTTGGGGCGGGAACAAAATCAAGAACAGTTTGTGTATTGACTACGACCCGCTGCCGAACTGCGGCGAGATGTGGATACTCTCGGGTGTGGAAGGGAACGAATCCGTTGTGGAAAATGGTTTTCTTGCCGAAAACAACCTCAACGAAGTGCTCGAAATATATATGGCTGATCTTGTCGGTGAAGTCAATTATCAGCGTTTCGGAGATGAATTCCCGATTCTGATAAAGATAATAGATGCCGTTGACAAACTTTCGATACAGGTCCATCCCGACGACGCACTGGCCCGAAAGCGCGGTCTGCAGAACGGTAAAACCGAAATGTGGTACATCATGGACAGCGAAAAGGATTCCACGATAATTGACGGCTTTTCGAAACCTCTGAACAAGAATACTTATCAGAGAGCACTGGACAACAATACTTTGGTTGACAACTTGCACGTGGAATATCCTCAAAAGGGAGACGTCTTTTTCATACCGGGAGGCAGGGTGCATGCCTTGGGCAAAGGACTCCTGCTGGCCGAAATACAACAGACTTCCGACACCACCTACCGTATCTTTGACTGGAACCGTGTCGATAAAGACGGCAAATCGAGGGAACTGCACACTGCAGATGCCCTTGATGCCCTTGATTTTTCAGTGATTACCAACGGCAAATCGGAATATTCCTACCACAAAAACTCGACTGTGGAACTGGCTCAATGCCCATATTTCACGACAAACCTCATTGCCTTCGACAAACCCATACGCAAGAATTTCGAAGAACTCGATTCTTTCGTGGCCTACTGCTGTACCGAAGGTGTCTGTGCCGTAAAATCGATGGGGCACATAATACCGATGCGTGCAGGAGAGTGCGTGCTGATTCCCGCGGTAGCCGACATCGTGGAATTGTTCCCCGAAGGAGAGGCAAAGCTTCTTGAAATTTACATTGAAGGAGAGGAAGGCGTTGTGGTTTCGGCCGACAATCACGAACATTGCGGCTGCGAAGACCACCATCACCATGACGGACACTGCGGCTGTGGCAATCACCACAATCATTGCGATTGCTGAAACACAATAAAGAACGATTATGAAAAGAACTGTCGCTTGTTTTTTTACCATACTGGCAATCTTAGTCTTGCAGGCATGCAAGAGCACTTCTTCGGACAAAGTGTCGAAAAGCAGACGCTATGAGCGCAAGCCCATAACCGAAGTGAAGTCAGAAGACCTTAAACTTGACGTCATGGCCATTGACGCAAAAACGCAGGTGGAACTCGGCAACTACGAAGAAGCCATTGCCCTGTATCAAACCATCATAAAGCAGAACCCCGACTATGCCGTGGCCTACTACGAACTCGGCAACTTGTACTATGCTTTCGGCCGTATCGATTTGGCCATTGCCGCCACCGAAAAAGCCGACCGGATTGCGAAGGACAACGAATGGTATAAAATCCAGCTCACGGAACTTTACAGAAAAACCGACAACAGCAAGAAACTGATTGATGTTTACAACGAGCTTATAAAACTCAAGCCTTCGGTATTGGAATATTACTATGGCTTGGGAAACGCATACACCCTGTCGGGGAAAATACACGATGCCGTCGGAGTATTCAACAGAGTTGAAAAGATGGTCGGAATTACCGAACCGGTTTCTTTGCAGAAGCAGAAACTGTGGAATGCTTTGGGCGAAAAGGAAAAAGCCTTGGGCGAAATACGGCAGTTGTCGGAAGCCTTTCCCAACGAGCGCAAGTACTATGCCATACTTGCCGAACAGTACATGCAGCAGAAACAGTACCGCAAGGCATTGGAAAACTATGAAAAAATGCTTGCCCTCGATACCACCGACGAATACATTCACATCTCTCTGGCAGAATATTACAAGAAAACAGGTGACCCCGAAAAGGCTTATCAGGAACTGAAAAAGGGATTTCAGAATCCTAAACTGGACATACGTTCGAAGCGGCAGATTCTGGGTGCTTTTTACGACAGTGAGGAATTCTACGTCACAAAGTCGGAATATGCATTCGATCTGGCAGAAACCTTGATTTCTCAGGATCCCGATTCGGCCTCGTATTCAGTGTTTTACGGAGATATTCTTATGCGTCAGAAGAAATATGAGAGGGCTTCGCTTCACCTGAGAAAGTATCTTGAAACCGACAGTACCGAAAATGATGTATGGCAGGCACTCATACACTGCGACAGCGAGATGGGCAACGATTCATTGCTTTTGAGCGACAGCCGCCGAGCCTCGAAGATTTTTCCCACCGAACCGTTGTACTATTACATGCAGGGAGCTGTTCTCGGAAATCAGAAAAAATATGCCGAAGCCATCGGAATTTTGGAGAAGTCGCTGTCGTGCGGATTCGGTAATCCGGCTCTGGAATACGCTGTTTATGCCACTCTTGGCGATTTTTACCACGAAACGGGCGACAATGCCAGAAGCGACTTGAACTACTCGCGCTATCTTGAAAAATTCCCCGATGAACTTCCTGTACTCAACAACTACGCATATTTCCTCGCCGAACGTGGCGAAAACCTCGACTCTGCCTGCCGGATGTCGAAGAAAACCGTGGATAAGGATCCGGAAAATTCCACATATCTCGATACTTACGCATGGATTCTTTACAGAATGCAAAAATATCCCGAGGCTGAAGTTTTCATGGAAAAAGCCATGAAATATTCAAAAAGGGGAAGTTCCACTCTTTATTACCATTACAGCCGTATTCTGGAGGCTCTCGGCAAGAATGCAGAATCGGAAAAAGCTTCGGCGAAAAGTATGGAACTCATGTTGAAGGAAAAAGGTTTGAACGTAAATATAACCACAGATTAAAACCATGAAAAACAACAGATTACAGATACTGATACTTTTTTCGGCAATTGTACTTTCAGTCTTTTCGGCCTGTAAATCAAGCAAAACTGTACAACAACCCGAAACACCGGAAATTTTGCCTCCCGTTCCTGAAAAGATAAGTCCGAAACAGATAAGGAACACCGATTTCAAGACACTTTCGGCTAATTTCTCCACCGAGGTGGGCGGCATAGGAATATCAGGACAGCTGCGTATGCAGAAAGACAAGGTCATTTGGGTGAGCATATCTAAAATCATTGAGTTGGCAAGGATCAAACTCACACCTGACTCCATTTATGTCAGCATAAAGATTCCAAGTCAGGCATTTCAGGGTACCTATGCCGAATTCCAGAAAGATTACGGATTTGTCTTCAGTTTCGACATCGCACAGGCTGCACTTCTCGGAAATGACCTTAAAACTTATCCCGCAGTGGATTATACAAGCGACACCGAAGGCAGAATTACCGAATTTTCGTTCCAGAAACGTAAAAGCAACGGCCCTTCGCCGGAACTGCAACAGCTTCTGAAAATGGACAACAAGAACTGCAGAATCATTTTCAACAGAATGAAAACCCTAAATCCCCAGCAAAGCATTGAAATAGAGTATTCCAACTTTACGGAAGCAGGCAAAAACTCTCTGCCTCAGCACCTTAAAGTCTCGGCATCATCGAAAGCAACAGGAAAAGTCTCCGCTGAAATGAATTTTTCAAAATTTCAGCTGAATCAGCAACTTACATTCCCGATAAAAATTTCAAAAAAGGCAGGCAAATTGAATTTTTAAAAAAACAGAACGTGCAATGAATCATATCACCGGACTTATTACGACTTTAAACGAAGAGAACAATATTCGCGAATGCATTGATTCGCTGAAACTTATATGTGAAGAAATCATTGTCGTCGATTCCAACAGTACCGACCGTACCGTGGAAATTGCCCGGGAATGTGGTGCAAAAACATACCTGCAATCGTATCTCGGCGACGGAATACAGAAAAATGTCGGACTCAAATACTCCAATAACATTTGGGTTTTCAGCCTCGATACCGATGAACGCATTACTCCCGAATTGGCGGAAGAAATAAATGCTATTGATTTGGAACATACTGAATACGAAGCATTTGCTGTGAAACGCAAGAATTTCATCGGCAGCCGCTGGGTGAAATGCTGCCACTGGTATCCCAATTATCTGATACGTCTCTACCGGCACGACAAGACACGTTTTGCCGATGTCAAGCAGCATGCATGGGTGCCGTCTTCGAATTACAGAAAACTGGATACGGCCATTCTGCACTTCACATACAAAAATACCGGAGAAATGTTCGCAAAACCCGGAAGAAATTATTCGACGCGTTCTGCGAAAATCCTCTACCTGCAAGGAAAAAAGGCCAATGCACTGACACCGGTATTGCACGGCATAGGGGCATTCTGCAAAAATTATTTCCTTTATGGAGGAATTTTCGGAGGTATCGACGGATACTCCGTTTCTAAAAGCATTTCCATCAATGCATATTTGAAATACGCCAAACTTCTTGAGTATCAGCGTGATGAAAAGGTACGCAATGCCGAAAATTTCGACGAAGTCTGGTAGGCAACGGCAGGATAGATAGTTTTTACTTCACGGTGTCGAGAGCGTCGGCAACGAGGAATATGCTTCCGGTTACAAGTATCATATCATCAGCTTCTGCGTGATTTCTGGCAGATTGCAAGGCTTCGGAAATGTTTTGGCAGGCATCGCCCGAAAGACCGTGTCTGGCAGCGGTTTCCTTCATAATTTCCACGTCCAGACCACGGGGTACAGAGGGCTTGCAGAAATAATATGAGGCATCTTTGGGCATCATGTCCATGATGGTATTGTAGTCCTTGTCGTTCACACACCCGTAAACAATGTGTAATTTATTGAATTTCAGCGATTCGAGTTTCTGATTAAGATACGATATGCCGTCTTTGTTGTGGGCAGTTTCGCATACGGTAAGCGGATTTTTCGAAATTACCTGCCACCTGCCCATGAAACCGGTCAGCGAAATTACGTTTGCGAAAGCGTCGAAAATGTTTTCATCGGCTATCTTGTATCCGATTTTCCTCAACTGGCGTACCGCTTCGATCACGGTAATTGTGTTTTTCCTCTGATAAGATCCTGTCAGTGCCGATTTCAGTCCTCGGTATAAGCATTCTCCTTCTGTTGAATATATATCAACTGTCAGAAAATCAGCATCTTCAATAATGTTGGTGATTTTGAAATTCCGGTCGGCGAAAGAAATCGGAGCATTTTCTTTTTTGGCTTTTTCAAGAAAAACCGGAGCGGTTTCGGATTGCGATTCACCTATTACGACAGGTGTTTGTGGCTTGATTATGCCCGCCTTTTCACCGGCAATGGCTTCAAGGGTATTGCCGAGAAACTGGGTATGGTCGAAGCCGATATTTGTTATCACCGAAAGGTCGGGAGAGATGATGTTTGTTGAGTCCAAACGCCCTCCCATGCCAACTTCCACCACGGCAACGTCGATTTTTTCACCGGCGAAATATTCGAACGCCATTCCGACTGTCATTTCAAAGAACGACGGTTCTATCTGATTTAATGTATCTTGGTGATTTTCAACGAATTTTACAACATTTTTCTTTGGTATCATGTTGCCGTTGACACGGATCCGTTCGCGAAAATCCAAAAGGTGCGGCGATGTATACAGTCCCACTTTCAAACCCGATTTCTGTAGAATGGAGGCCAGAAGATGCGACACTGACCCCTTGCCGTTGGTACCTGCCACATGAATGGTTCTGAAGTTTTTGTGAGGATTTTCCAAGGTGTCCATCAGCCTGACCGTGTTGGTGATGTCGGTTTTGTAGGCGGCAGCGCCGATACGCTGGTACATCGGCAGTGCAGAAAAAAGATACTCTATGACCTCTTCGTAGGTTTTCATGTTTTACAATTTAATGCTTGTTCCCAAGAATGCGTAAAAGTTGTGCATTTGGAAATCAAGACCTTTAAAATCGGGGTTCAGTACGGAATTCAGGGAAGCGTTTATGTCGGCAAAGACGGAAACGTTTTTGTTGAAATAGCGTTCGACCATGATTTCGGGTCCCCAGACGAAACCGGCAATTTCATCGCTGAAATTGTCGGGATAGGGACTTTTCCCGTCAATATTGACACGTTCTCCGGTAGCGTCACCCATTCGTATGTATCCGTTGCTGACAGCACCCTCGAAAGTGCCCGTAAGTTTGAATGAGGCATGCATTCCCGCACAGAAATTCCATTTGCTGCCGGGTTTCAGGCTGAGCAGCAGTGGAATACGCAGGTATGTCACTCTGAGGTGAGTTTCGTTGCGGCCGTTAAAAATGCCCTCAACCTTGTCGCCGTCCACAATTGCTTGTGTGTGAATCTGTGACACTTCGGCAACGGCGTCCATGCCGATATGCTCTATCTGAACACCGAGTTTTACTCCGAAACTGCGTGTTACCGCGAAGCGTTCGTTGTAGCCGAAAGTGAAGCACAGTTCCGGGATCCACGACATTTCAGAAATGGTGTTTGGTATGGGAACGGGGGCACTTCCGCCGACTCCGAGGCCGAGGTTGAAATCGAATTCGAAGCGAGACGGCCTTTCCATGGCAGACTGGGCACAGACCGCCTGAAATGAAAAGGCCAGCAAGAACGCAAATATTGCACTTTTCGTCGTACGCATTATTTTTTCTTTGAATGTTTCAGTATTATGTTTACGTTGTCGATGTACAAGATGCTTTCTGGGGCACCTTTGTACAGGTCGCCGTCCTTGCTTGAAGAGGCAATGATTGCATACTGCAGGTTTGCAGTGCTTGTTACGGTACGGCGATATACGAAAGGCAGTGCTATACGGGTGTACTGCGACTGGCTTATCGGAGTGGAACCGTTATATTTTGCGAGGGCGACAATGCGGCTGGAAGTCTGAACGTTGGTACCGTCCAAAGGCTCGGAACCTTCGAAAAGTACGGCATAAAAGGCACAGCTGTCAACGGTGCCGGAAACGATATTCCCGTTTTCATCGTGGTATTCCGGACCCGGTATGTATTTCAGGTAGCCGACAAGGCTGTCGGGGAGAGAGTTGAATGTGTATTCGATTCCGAATTTGGTAAGTGTGAGAGGCTGTGAGAGGCTTTGCAGCGATGGTGACGACATGGTGCCAAGGAAAAGATTTCCGGCAATGAGACGAGGAACGACACCTATGGAACTTGTTCTGCCCTGACGGGTCTGCAAGGCAACGGCAAAATTGCCTTCGTATGCGTCGGTCGTTCTGAATGTGGGGTAAGCTATGGAACTGTAACCCAGCGAGTGAACCGATGTTACGCCGCTATTGGCTGAAGCCCAGCCTTTCGGGGTTACATAAAGGTTGTTGCCCGAACCGGTAGTGTCCCAGAGTTCAAAATAGCCGTTGTATATGATTTGAGGGGCGACAACTGCCGAGTCTCCATCGTCACCTTCACCGTCGGAAGTGCTGTCGGTAATGCGGGCTATCACGGTTACCGTGTAGTCGCGGTGTACGTCACCACTTTCGGAAGTTACTGTGAATTTGACGGGTTGCGAAAAGTTGCGGACTTCCGAAGGATCGGGAGAGATTTTGGCATTTTCGCTTATCGTTACAACTGCCGTGAGCGAATCCAAAGCCAAATCTTTGGTCAAACGGTAATTTATGGCACTCGTCGACGACGGTATTTCCATGGTTTTCCCTTCTTCTGCAATACAGAATGTGAGAATGTCTGCTTCACCGTTTTTTGGAGTTTCTTTTTCGCAACTCTGTGCAAAAAGTACTACGGCCAGAACCGGAACGATTTTCTTAAGTATAGCTTTCATGTCTTACAACAATTTTATTTTTAAATGTTTATACTGGTTTTATGTCTTTTTCTTAACGAAATGCAAAAATACGAAATTTTTGGAAAAAAGCCAGTAAAAATCAAAATTTATCCGTTTACCCGCAGTCGGGGCAGACATTCTGCGATGCAGAAACAACTTCGCCGGGCATTCCGTCCGTCATTGAAATGCGCATGGAAAAGGAAAATTTGCTTATTCTCCACAAAGGGCATGTCTTTGAGCGAAAAAATCAGCCCAAGTGACCGAGAAAAACCTGTTGGTGCAGGGTGATGACTTCAGTTTCCGTTTCACCATGTTTCGGCAAGGTTCGGCAAAAGGCTGCCGAAACGGTCTCCGAAATGTTTTTTTTTACTGAAGAGCTGGTCTGCCCGAGACAAATCGCACTTTATTTTCAGTATTTTATGGCACGGATTTGTGTAAATCAAAAAAAAAATGTATCTTTGCAGTTTCTAAATCAAAAAAATAATAAATATAAAAACATATAAACAATGCAGAAATTACTTTTATTAGGCGACGAAGCAATAGCTCAAGCCTTTATAGATGCAGGTGGCAGTGCAATAAACAGCTACCCCGGTACACCTTCGACACAAATTACAGAATATGTAATCAAATCGAAAGACGCAAAAGAAAAAGGCGTTGTTGCAAACTGGTGTGCCAACGAAAAGACAGCCCTCGAAGCTTCCATCGGTGTTGCATACGCCGGCAAAAGAGCCATGACATGCATGAAACACGTGGGACTTAACGTGTGCGGTGACCCGTTCATGAATGCTGCCATCATCGGAACCAAAGGTGTTCTCATAGTAGTTGCCGACGACCCGAGCATGTTCTCTTCGCAGGACGAACAGGACAGCCGCTTCTACGGCCATTGGGCAATGATACCCATGCTTGAACCTTCAAGCCAGCAGGAAGCCTACGACATGGTATTCAGCGGTTACGAAATGTCCGAAAAACTCGGAACCCCCGTGCTTCTCCGCATACCCACACGTTTGGCTCACAGCCGTGCAGGCGTTGTACGCAAAGCTACTTTGCCGCAGAACCCTGTAAAATACCCGACCGATGCCAAATCGTTCGTTCTTCTTCCGGTAAACGCAAAACGTCTTTACAGAGAACTCATCGACAAACAGCCTGCTTTCACCAAGGATTCTGAAGAAAGAGGCTACAACCAGTATATACCCGGCACCGACAAGAAAATCGGTATCATAACAACCGGTATTGCATACAACTACCTCATGGAAAACTTCGAAAACGGAGTTTGTCCGTATCCCGTAGTGAAGGTTGCACAGTATCCGTTGCCGTACAGCATGATAAACAAGCTTTACGACGAATGTGATGAAATTCTCGTACTCGAAGACGGTCAGCCTTTCGTTGAAGAACAGATAAAAGGCTTCCTCGGAAAAGGCAAGCGCGTTTTCGGCCGCTTGGACGAAACCATCCGCCGCGACGGCGAACTCAATGCTGAAAAAGTAGCCAAGGCTCTCGGCATGAACATAGAAAAAGGCGAACCTGTTCCGGAAGTTGTTACAAACCGTCCTCCGGCTCTCTGTCAGGGATGTCCTCATGTTGACAGCTACAATGCAGTCATCGAAGTGATGAAAAAATATGAAAACGGAAAAGTTTTCGGCGACATCGGATGCTACACACTCGGATACAACATGGGTGCCATCAACACCACCGTTTGCATGGGTGCTTCCATTACAATGGCAAAAGGTGCTTCCGAAGTAGGAGTGTTCCCCTCGGTAGCCGTTATCGGTGACGGAACTTTCGGTCACAGCGGACTTACAGGTCTTTTGGATTGCGTGAACGAAAAAGCCAACGTGGTTGTGGTAATCCTCGACAACGACATTACGGCCATGACAGGCGGCCAGCCGTCATCGGCACACAACAAGATACGCCGTATTTGCGAAGGCCTCGGCGTTGAACCCGAACACATCCGCGACATAATTCCTCTGCCGAAGAATCACGAAGAAAATGTAAGAATCTTTGAAGAAGAAGTTGCTTACAAAGGCGTTTCTGTAATCATTCCTCACCGTACATGCCTTGTGGAACTGAAAAAACACTTGAACGACAACAAAAAGTAATAGGAGATAAAAAAATGAAAAAAGACATCATATTATGTGGCGTAGGCGGCGATGGTATCGTTTCTGTAGCCAAAATCATTTCTGACGCAGCTCTTAATGTTGGTCTGCACGTAAAACAATCCGAAATTCACGGTATGTCGCAACGCGGTGGCAGTGTGTTCTCCCACCTGCGTCTCTCCGACAAGCCCATCTTCTCAGACGTGATTCCGGAAGGCAAAGCCGACATCATTCTTTCGAGCGAACCAATGGAATCGCTCCGTTACCTCCCCTTCCTCTCGAAAGAAGGTTGGGTTATCACAAACTCCGACCCGTTTGTAAACATCAAGAACTATCCCGACATAGACAAGGTAATGGCCGAAGTGAAAAAAGTGAAAAACTGCGTTGCCTTCAATGCCAACGACATTGCCAAGACAGTAAAGGCCCGTTCCAATATGGTTCTGCTCGGTGCGGCAGCTCCACACCTCGGAATTGATTTCGCCGAACTCGAAAACGCCATCAGACATATTTTCGGCCGCAAGGGCGACGATGTTGTAAATTCCAACATTGCAGCCATAAAGGCAGGCCGCGACGCAAAATAAATTACGTCTGACTGATACCTGAAAGCCGTACACTAAAATGTGCGGCTTTTTTTGCACGTATTGCATTTTTTTTGTATTTTTGCAAAAAATTATTTTGATAATATCATTTTAATGAATCAAAATCCAGAGCAGATAGCGAGAGACCGTATTGATGATTTGCTACAGCAAGCAGGCTGGGTAATTCAATCAAAAGCTAAGATTGATTTCTCGGCCGGATTGGGTATTGCTGTCCGTGAATATCAAACGGATGCAGGTCCAGCAGATTATGTGCTCTTTATAAACAGGGAACCTGTTGGCATTATTGAAGCCAAACGCGAAGAGGAAGGTGTAAATCTTACTATGGTGGAGGAACAGTCTGTTCGATATGCAACCTCCAAATTGAAGTATCTGAACAACGAGCCGTTGTTGTACGTCTATGAAAGCACGGGTTCCCTCACTCATTTCACCGATTATAGCGATCCGAAACCTCGAAGCCGTGCGGTGTTCGCGTTTCATAAACCTGAAACTATCGCAGAATGGATTCGTCACGGAAGAAGTCTTCGTAACCGATTGCAGGATTTCCCCACATTGGACGAAACAGGCTTGCGTCTCGCCCAAATCAAGGCCGTCAATAATTTGGAGACCTCTTTCAAGAACAATCGTCCTCGGGCATTGATTCAAATGGCAACCGGCGCAGGAAAAACATTCACTGCAATCACGTTTATTTATCGTCTTCTGAAATTTGCAAAGGCAAAACGGATTCTGTTCCTTGTCGATACCCGCAATTTGGGCGAACAGGCCGAGCAGGAATTTATGAATTTCCGTCCGAACGACGACAATCGCAAGTTTACCGAGCTGTATAATGTTCAGCGTTTGAATTCAAGCTACATAGCGAGCGATAGCCAAGTGTGCATCTCTACCATTCAACGTTTGTATTCTATTTTGAAAGGCGAGGAGATGGACGAAGGCGCAGAAACCGACAATCCAAATGAATCAACTTGGCTACAGCAACGAATGACGGAACAA